>NZ_JBEZDS010000087.1:0-23617 GCF_040648435.1 Dactylosporangium sp. NPDC049140
CGAACCGCGGGGCCTGGTACTGCGCCATCGGCCCCGGCGCGGCGGCACCACCGGCGCCGGGAGCGTGCGGATCGCGCGGCACCGCGTTCGTGGTCTGCCGCGGCGTGTTCGGCGGCGTCCACACCCCGCCCTTCGCCGGCGGCGCCGCCACCGCATTGGCCACGAGGGCCATCTGCACGCCCAGCACGGCGGCCGTCACCAGCACGATGCCGCGGCGCCGGGCGGACGGGGACAAGAGGAACTTGCGTGCAGAGCCGTCCACAACAACCCCCGTCGCCCCCGCCGTGAGTCCACAGTGGATGTGAACGTTGCGGCGCGCATCAATGCCTGAGCGAACCGTAGACCGGACCCCCGCTCCACGGGGGTCCCGTTGCGTGTGGGGCAAGTCACACAGGGTATCCACTAGGGGGCTGAGCTGGTAATACTTGGCCCCAAGCCCGGTAGATGTCCACTTTGGACGGCTAAGTGATCATTCATACTGGACGATTTCGGGCACCCGGGCCGATCATCCTCGCCCTATCATTTGCGCCGTTTCCGCGGCCCGGAACGGGCTAGTCTTTCGTGCGTGGCATCCACGGCGGATCATCCGCAGCAGCCGGGGCGCCGGCTGGTCATGGTGCGATACGGGCTGGTGCCGGACGAGGACGGCCGCGCGCCGTCGGACGGCTGGCCGCGCCCCGTGGACAGCGAGGGACTCTGGGCGAGCCCCGCCGGGGAGGGGCTCTACCGGATCGAGAACACGCCGTGGTTCGCGCCGAACCTGGCCACCGGCGACGTCGTCGAGGCCGTCGAGCACGAGGGCGCCCGCTGGGTCATGCGCAAAGCGCACTGGTCGGGCCGCCTGACCGTGCGGGTGGCGGCCGGCGATCCCGCCGCCGTGCTCGGCGCGTTCGCCGATCTCGGGGTCCGGGGCGAGAGCGCCGCCCCCGCGTACCAGTTGGCGGCGCTGGACATCCCGCCGGACGCGGACCTCGGCGCGATCCTCGGCCGGCTGCGCGCGGGTCGGTCCGAGGGGGCCTGGGACTACGAAGAGGCCTGCGTCTCCGGCGAATGGCGGGCCTTGTAGCGGTACCGAAGATCGCTCTCTGTGTATTTTTCATTGCCCTCGGTGGCGTCCGGGCTGTTCAGTCCCGAGGCCCGGCGGCGCGGGATGTGGGCGTCGTCCGTCGTGCGCCAGACTGCCCGCCTGACGTTCCGCCGTCGCCGGGAGGCTGGTATGGCCGGTTCACTGCGTCGCCTCATGATCGCCGCCACCGTCGTCGGGCTGGTGGCCGTGCTGCCCGCGCCGCCGGCCCGCGCCGCCGGGTCGGGGGCGGTCGCCGGCAGCCTGAGCGAGGCGGGCGCGCCCGTGCCCGGGGCGACCGTGTCGCTGTTGCTCAACGTGTACCCGGTCAGCATCGCCACCGCCGTCACCGGGGCCGACGGCAGCTTCCGGCTCGACGGGGTGGCGCCGGGGACGTACAAGCTGAAGTTCGGTCTCCTCGGCGGGCTCGAGCAGTTCTACCCGGGCAAGACCGACTTCGCCTCCGGCTCGAGCATCACGGTCGCCGACGGGCAGACGACCGGCGGCGTCGCGGACACGGTCATCGCGCACGGTTCGCTCGCCGGGCACGTCACAACGGCCACGGGCGCGCCCGCGGCGCACGCGCTGGTCGGCATCGCCCGGCCGGCGTCGGCCGACCTCGCGCACGTGCTGACCGACGACACCGGCGGGTACCTCCTGCCGTACGTGGCGGCGGGCACGTACCAGGAGTTCGTGAGCGCGGCCGAGCGGGGCGCGCCGCGGCAGTGGGTGCACGGGCACCAGCGTGCGGCCGACGCCGACCCGGTCGCCGTCGCGCTCGGCCGGCGCACGATCGTCGACGAGGCGCTGCTGCCCCTCGGCACCATCTCGGGCCGGTACACCGACGCCGCCGGGCCGGTCGCGAGCCCGATGATCACCGCGTACTCGCAGAGCAGCGCCGCGGAGAACGTGGTCGCGTCCGGTCAGGCCGACGGCACGTTCCGGATGTTCGTGTACCCCGGGACGTACAAGGTGAAGTTCACCGCGCCCGCCGGCCACGGGCTGGACCAGTGGTCGCACGGCAAGGAGACCGAGGGCACCGCGGACGTCGTCAGCGTGACCGCCGGCGGGGCCGCGGTGCTCGACGAACGGCAGCTGCCGACCGGCACGGTCCGCGGCCGGCTGACCGACGCCGCCGGCCAGCCGGTGGCCGGCGCCGGCGTGGCGGTCGCCGACCCGGTCCGGGACCGGCAGTTCCAGGCCACCACCGCCGCCGACGGCACCTGGTTCCTGACCGCGTGGACCGGCGCCTACCGGGTGAGCTTCAGCACCACGACCCAGACGCAGTGGGCGCCCGGCGCCGCCACGCCCGCCGGCGCCTCCGTCGTGACCGTCACCGACGGCGGGACGACTGTCGTCGACGACGCGCTGACCGCGCCCGGGTCGGTGACGGTCACGGCGGTCGACGCGCGGACCGGCGCCGCGTTGTCCACGTTCTGCGCCGAGACCGGCGGGCCGTCCGTCTACCTCCCGCCGGCCTGCACGCAGACCGGCACCGTCACCTTCCCCGAGGTCGGCGCCGGCCCGCTCGACGTGAAGGTCACCGACGGCGCCCACCTCGACGCCACCGTGTCCACCCGGGTCGTCGCCGGACGGCGCACCGCCGTCACCGCGCGCCTGGACGCGGGCGCGACTATCGCGTTCACGCTCGTGGACGCGGTCACCGGCGCGCCGGTCGACGGCTGCGTCAACCTCGTGCCGACGACCCGGGCGCCCGACCCGTACGCCGGGTACGCCGGCGCGTGCGGCAGCGGCACGGTCACGCTGGACCGGGTACCCCCGGAGCCGTATGCGGCCTTCGCGAGCGCCTCCGACGGCACGCACGGCGCCCAGTGGGTCGGCCCGCACGGCGGGGTGGGGGCCCGGGCCGCCGCGCTGGCGATCGCGCCCGCCGCGGGTGGCACGACCGCGGTCACCGTCCGCTACGACGGCATCCGCACCATCACCGGCACGGTCACCGACCGGGCGAGCGGCGCCCCGGTCGCGGGCGCGACCGTGAGCACGTACGTGCCGGAGGCGAGCACCGACGCGGCCGGCCGCTACACGATCGACCGCCTCGGACCGTACCGGTGGACGCTGTCGTTCACGCAGCCGTCCTACGCGGGCCAGGCGTCGGCGCAGTACACCGTCGCCCTGAGCCGTGGCACGACGGTCACCGGACGGATCAAAGGCAGTTTCGGCGGTACCCCGCAGTCGGCGACGGTGTCGATCGTCGACGCCCGCACCCTCGACGTGGTGTCGCAGGTCGACGCCGCGGCCGACGGCACCTACACCGCGCACGTCGCGCCGCCGGAGCGGATCCGGGTGACCGTGCAGTACACCCTGCATTCCTGCCCCGGCACCGCGACGAGCCGCGACACCCTGGTCCACGGCCCGACGACGGTCAACCTCACGGTGCCCGAGACCTGCGGCGTGTAGCGAACGTGTGCCGTCAGCCGCGGCGTTCGGCGAACGCCGCCGTCAGCCGCGGCTGGCCGCGGTCATCACCACCAGGCCGAGGCACATCTCGTCGCTGGTCCCGTCGCCCCAGACCACGTACCGCGGCGCGCTGCCCTTCAGCTGCGGCAGGAGCCCCCGCAGCGCGGCGTCATGCGTGCACGTCACCCGCAGCGTGTCGCCCGGCTTGAGCGCGACCGGGGTGTCGAGCGGGCGGATCGCCTGGTCGTCGAAGTTGTAGTTGGGCACGTCGAGCAGCGTCTTGGCGCCGGCGGTACCCGGGTTCAGCTCGATCTTGATGGAGCGTCCGAGCAGGTGCATGTGCCCGGCGACCGCGTACACCGTGGCCGCCTGCGGCACCTTGTGGTCGCAGTGCTGGGTGACCCCGGCGACGGGCGGATTGCCCTTGTTGCACTGCCTGATGAGCTGGTCCTCCGTGCCGCCGATGTCGTCGCCGAAGCGCTTGCCGACGTCGGCCACGGCGGCCGAGCGGTCGCACAGCGGGCCCGACTCGCCCGCGGTACACGGCAGCTCGATCGGCGCGGGCAGCAGGCCGGTCTGCAGCGCGGTCATCGCGGCCGTGTCGTCGTTGATCCGCAGCCGGATGCTCGACTGGTCCGCCCCGCCGGGACGGCCGCCGGTCGCGAGCAGGTTGTAGTGGACCTGCATGACGACCATGCTGCCGGGCGGCATCGGGTAGCCGAGGTTCGGCGCGAGCAGCGTCTCGTTGGCGCCGGGGGCCCACGACGCGACCCAGGCATCGCCGTTCACGCCCGAGTCGCCGAAGCACGTCCAGCCCTCCCCCGGCGAGTCGGCGTCGAGCTTGCGCGCCTGGTCGGCGGCCCCGGGGGCGATCCGGAAGAAGATCGCGTGGTGCACGATGGCGGCGTTCTGCGGCAGGAACTGGCTCCCGGTCAGGTACGCCGTCTTGGTGAGCTTCGGATCGATCAGGAAGCAGCGGTACTCGTCGGTGCCGCCGTTCGGCGCCTGTGGCGTGTAGGCGGCCGGCATGCTCAGACTCTGGAAGCGCTCGCCCGCGCGCAGCGGAGCGGCCGGCGGCGCCGAGACATGCCCGGCGTGCGGGTCCGACACGGCGGGCGCGGCGCCGGGCGGCTCGGCGTTGTCCGACGGTGATCCGCACGCTGCGACGACGGACATCCCCGTTGCCAGCGCGATGGCCAGGACGACCAGTGCTCGCCTGGCCTGACCGACGTTCTTCATCACGACCTCCCCCGATGACGATGACAGGTGTCGATGATTTCAGGCGGCCGCGGAACGTACCTCCGGGATTTCCCCCCAAACCGGGCTCAGGTGGTCGTGCTCACCGCGACGTCGTCGATGACGACGCTGCCGTAGTTGGAGCTGTTGGCGTAGTAGTCGATCTGTGCCACGCCGGGCAGCGGGTTGCGGAAGGCGCTGTTGCCGAGCACCAGGACCCCGTCCAGGTACAGGTCGAAGGTCTGCGTGCCGGTGCTGATCACCAGGCGCACGTTGTACCAGCGGCCCGGCGTGTAGGTGCCGACGGTGACCAGGGTGGTGCCGGAGTACGCGGCGATGGTGTTCTTCGTCATCGCCACGCTCACCGCGTTGAGGCCGCTCGCGTCGCGCACGTACGGGACGGCGAAGTAGTCGTTGCCGGAGACGTAGGCCGACTCGCGCATGACGTTTGTCTCGACGGTAACGGTTCCGGTCAGCGGCGAGCCGAAGGTCTGGGCGACGCTGGTGCTGCCGCTGTTGGTGGTGCGCGTCAGGCGCACGCTCTTGTCGCTCGCGCTCGGCACCTCGACCACCGCCACCGTCCCGCCCGCGCCGCTGACGGTCAGGCCGTCGCTGCCGTTGGCGAGCGGGCCGGTCGGCAGGGCGTCGAACGTGTGCCGCGTGGTCACCGGCGTGCCGGTGCCGCCGGGCTGTTCGAACGCGCCGATGTCGGCGGCGCCGTTGTACAGCGCGTTGCCGGCGTAGTCGCGACCGCCGTTGGCGGCGATGGTGACACCGGCGCCGACGGCCGGCGAGCCGGCCGCGACCTGCAGCTCGTCGGCGGCCGCGAGGGCCGGCCCGGTGCTCGGGGTGCCCGACGGCGCGTTGATCGGGGCGGAGACGAAGCGCGGGTCCGCCACGACCGCGTGGGCCTCGCCGGCGGGCACGGTGAGCGTCGCGCCGCCGTACAGGTTGTGGTTGTACGTGATCGTGGCGCTGGTGGAGATCGCGGCGTTGGCCCTGGTCGAGTAGAGGATGTTGTTGGACACCGCATACGCCGCGTTGAGGTAGGCGCCGTAGCCGTACAGCAGCGACTGGCTGGCGTCGTTGTAGATGGTGTTGTTGTAGATCTGCGCGGTCGCCGCCGGGTCGGAGTGCAGGTAGATCTGGTACCGCGTATTGCTCGTGATCACGTTGTAGCGCAGCACGGCGTTGCCGAAGGAGAACTGGCACAGCAGGATGCCGTCGCCGTTGCCGTGCACGTAGTTGTACTGCACGACCTGCCCGGTGGTCGCCTTGTCGGTGTCGATGCCGTTGGAGTCGGCGCCGCCGGCCTTCTGGGTGGTACCGAAGACCTCGTTGAACTGGATCGTCACGTTGTCGGCGAAGTACGTCTCGATGCCGGAGGTGCCCGCCTTCTCCACGACGTTGCGCTCGACCGTGGCCCCGCGGACGTCGGTGAGGTAGATGCCGTTGCAGCCGTACGCGGTGCCGGCCTGGGAGATGAAGTTGTTGCGGATCACGATGTTGGTGTGCGGCCGGAACTTCGTGTCGCCGGCGCTCGCGCGGGAGCCCCAGCCGGTCGCCACGGCACCGGCATCGGAGCCGGTGTACTGCTTGACGACGATCCCGGCGAACGAGGTGTTGCTGATCGTGGAGTTCTGGATCACCGCGTCGTTGATGGTAGTCGGGGTGCCCGGCGGCGCGGCGGGGTTCGGCACCGTGGTGTCCAGGACGATGCCGCCGGTCCGCTTCGACGCGTCCCAGCCGGTCAGGAACGTGACGCCGGGGGCGTTGTCGGCCGTGCTGCCGCCGATCCAGTTCACCTTGCCCGTGACGTCGTGCACGGAGACGGCGTCGACGACGAACCCGTCGAGGGTCTGGCTGTTGTCGCCGCCGATGTGGATGCCCCGGAAGTCCCCCAGGTTCGCCCCGGCCGTGCCGGTCGCCGGGGCCGCGTTGGTGACCTCGATGTTGCGGATCGTCCAGTACTCCTGGTTGAACAGCCGCACGGCGTCCGCCACCGTGCCGGCCCCGTTGACGCGCGGCTTGTTGCCGCTGCCGTAGGAGTCGATCACGACCGGGGCACCGGCGGCACCCGAGCCCTTCGGCCAGAGCTGCCCGGTCCAGGCGCTGCCCGCCTTGAGCAGGATGCGGTCGCCCGGGCCGAACGTCGTCGAGTTGACCTTGCCCAGGGTCTTCCACGGGTGGGACTGGTCGAGGCCGCTGTTGGCGTCGGCGCCCGCGGCGGCATCCACGTAGTAGGTCGTGCCGGCGGCCCGGGCGGGCGAGGCGGTGGCGAAGAGCGCCACGAGCGCGACGACGGCAGAGAGGACCAAAGGGCGCCTGAGGTACGACATGGGGGCTCCTCCGGGACGCTGGGAAAACGTATTCCAGCACACGACCTCCGGCGCGTGCAACGGCCGCGGCCGGACGGTCACCACGGCACCGGGGGACCTCGAAACTTTCAGCGGTCCAGGCGGGGCGCACGGCACGCGCCATCCATCGATTGACAGCCATGACATTGATCGTGCACTATCTGCCAATCGTCGGCGCTGGGAGCGCTCACGGTGGTTCGCGATGCTGGGAGGCCAGCCTGGCGCGCAACTTCACCGTGAGCGCTCACAGCCGCGATTGAAACGTTTCTTCCCCGACCGGCGGTGGTGACGATGACGTCGAGACACTGGGCATCCCGGGCGCACGCAGCGGCCGCCGTGGTGTCCTGGTGCTGCGCGCTCAACGCCATGTGGCTGGCCTTCACGCTGCTCGGCGGCGGCGTGCTGGGCGTCGGCCCGGCGACCGTCACCGCCTGCATCGTGGCCCGCCGGCACGCCCGCGGTGAAACGGTCCGCCTCGGCGACTTCGCGCGCACCTGGCGGCGCGAGTTCGCCCGCGGCACCGCCGTGGTGCTGCCGATCCTGGCCGTGGCCGGCGTGCTGTGGTCGAACTACGCGGCCTTCTCGGCGCTGGCGCCCGGCTTCGGCCCGGCGCGGCTCGGCTCGCTGGCCGCGTTCGTGCTCACGCTCGCGGCGCTGGTCTACGTCGGCCCCATGTACGCGCACTACGACCTGCCGCTGTGGCGGTACGGGCCGACCGCGTTGCGCTTCGCGCTGCGCCGCCCGCACGCGACCGTGCTGCTGCTGCTCGTCCTCACCGCGCTGGCCTTCGCGAGCGCGGCCCAGCCGATCCTGCTGATCACGGTCGGCGTCGGGGCCTGGCTGCACACCAGCACCTGGCTCTGCGTGCGCTTCTTCGCGGAGAACGAACGCCGGCGGGTCCAGGCCGGCGGCCCGCGGCGTCACGACCCGCGGCCGGTCCTGCCGGCCGAACCCCTACGAATCCTGTGACCGCGGACCCCGAAGGACTGACGACCGTGAGATGGAACGCCCACCGCCCGATCATGGCGGGTGCGATCGCCGCCGCCGCTGCCGTTGCGCTCACCGCGTGCACGTCCTCGCCCGGAGGAGGCAAGGCCGACCCCGCGGATCTCGCCACCATCGACATGATGGCCCCGGTCATCACCGCCCAGGCGCCGTCCGCCACCGGCGACATGCAGAAGGCCGTCGAACAGCTCACCGGCAAGAAGCTGAACATGACCTGGGTGCCGAACTCGAGCTACAACGACAAGACGAACATCACGCTGGCCTCGGGATCGATGCCCGAGGTGATGGTGATCCAGGGCAAGATCCCCGCGTTCGTCCAGAACGCGAAGGCGGGCGCGTTCTGGGACCTCACCGACCGGATCGACAAGTACCCGAACCTCGCCAAGGCCAACAAGCAGGTCCGGCTGGGCGCCTCCATCGACGGGCACCTGTACGGGCTGCCCCGCGAACGGCAGCTGATGCGCGTCGCCGTGACGATCCGCAAGGACTGGCTGGCCAAGCTCGGCCTGCCGGAGCCCGCGACGGTGCAGGACCTCTACGCCGTCGCCAAGGCGTTCACCGAGAACGACCCGGACGGCAACGGCAAGAAGGACACCTACGGCATCCTGTTCCCGAAGTGGCCGAGCGGGTATGCCTCGGGCAGCCCCTATGACGTCATCGAGACCTGGTTCGGCGCGCCGAACGCCTGGGGTGCACGCGACGGGAAGCTGGTTCCCGGCTTCGACACGACGCAGTTCGCGGACGGTGCGCGGTACATCCGCCGGCTCTTCGACGAGAAGCTGGTGAACCCGGACTTCGCCACGCTCGACTCCGGCAAGCCGTGGGAGGACGCGTTCACCAACGGCAAGGGCGGCATCATCATCGACACCAGCTCACGCACGCTGAGCATCCTGAGCAGCCTGAAGCAGAAGGACGCGGCCAACTACGGCAAGTACGTGACAGCGGTGGGCAACCTGCTCGGGCCCGACGGCGTGCGCCACTCGCTGCCGACCTTCGGGTACTCGGGCTTCCTGGCCGTCTCCAAGCAGAGCGTGCCGACCGAGGCCGAGCTCAACGACCTCCTCGCGGTGCTGGACAAGCTCGCCTCCAAGGAGGGCCAGATCCTGCTCAACAACGGCATCGAGGGGCGCAACTTCACCCTCGACAACGGCGCCGCCAAGCCGGTGACGAGCACCGATCCCGCCATCGTGACGCTGAAGAACGACCTGGGCGCGTTCGGCCAGATCGGCACGCTCGGCAACGACTTCTACCAGCCGGTGCCGGCCGGCCAGCCGGAGAAGGAGATCCTCGACAAGCGCGCCGTGTTCCACGCCCGGGACCTGGAGACCGCCGTCTACAACCCGGCCGCGGCGTTCGTGGCCCCGACCTACACGCAGCAGGGCGCGCAACTGGACCTGATCGTCGGCGACGCCCAGGTCAAGTACTTCGCCGGCCAGCTCGACGAGAGCGGGCTGAAGAAGGAGACCGGGCGCTGGCACAGCGAAGGCGGGGACAAGGTGGTCACCGAGATGAACGACCTGTACGCGAAGGCCGGCGGGAAGTAGCGACCGGTGGCCTCACAGGAAACCGCGGGCGTGGCCGAGCCGCTCATCGCGTTGGAGCGCCGGCCCCCGCGGGGAGCACGGCGGCGCGGGGACCGCCGGGCCCGCCTGATCAGATACCGGTGGCTGTACCTGATGCTCGTGCCCGGCGTCGTGTACTTCGCGACCTTCAAGTACGGGCCGATGTACGGCATCGTCATCGCGTTCAAGGACTACGTGCCGTTCCTGGGCATCAACAACAGCCAGTGGGTGGGGCTGAAGTACTTCGAGCAACTGTTCGGCAGCCCCGACTTCCTGCGGATCCTGACCAACACGCTGATCCTCGCGGCGCTGAAGATCGCCTTCGCGTTCCCCGCCCCGATCGTCGTGGCGCTGCTGCTCAACGAGGTCCGGGTGACGGTCGTCAAGCGCTCGATCCAGACCGCCATCTACATACCGCACTTCCTGTCCTGGACGATCGTGGCGTCGCTGACCTACCTGTTGTTCGCGGTCGACAGCGGCGCCATCACCCACCTGGCGAACGGCGTGTTCCACACCCGGTTCGACTTCCTGGCCGATCCGCACTGGTTCCGGCCGCTGATCGTGCTGCAGTCGCTGTGGAAGGACACCGGCTGGGGCACCATCATCTACCTGGCCGCGCTGGCCGGGGTCGACCCGACGTTGTACGAGGCGGCGCGGGTGGACGGCGCGAACCGGTGGCAGCAGATGCGGCACGTGACCCTCCCGGCCATCCGCTCGACGGTCGTCATCATGATGATCCTGACCATGGGCCACGTGCTGGACACCGGCTTCGACCAGATCTTCCTCATGACGAACTCCCTGAACCGCTCGGTGGCGGACGTGTTCGACACGTTCGTCTACTACATCGGCATCACGCAGGGGGCGTTCAGCTACTCCACGGCGATCGGGCTGTTCAAGGGCGTCGTCGGCATCGTCCTCGTGCTCGGCTCCAACTGGCTGGCCAAGCGCAAGAGCGAGTCCGGGCTGTTCTGATGACGAGACGAAGGACGAGCGTTTTCGACGTCATGAACGCCCTGGTGCTCAGCGGCATTGCGGCCACCACGGTGCTGCCGTTCGTCTACGTCTTCGCCGGTTCGCTGGCCGGCGAGGCCGAGATCAGCGCGCGGCCGTTCTTCCTGTGGCCGCGCAACGTCGTGACGAGCACCTACCGGTACATCTTCGCGACCAACGGGGCGTTCGTCCGCAGTCTGGTCGTCACGATCGGCGTCACCGCCGTGGGCACGCTCGTGCACCTGGCGCTGACCTTCACCATGGCGTACCCGCTGTCCAAGCGGTTCCTGCCCGGCCGCAACCTGCTCCTGAGCCTGGTCGTGTTCACCATGATCTTCGGCGGCGGCCTGATCCCGCTGTACCTCGTAGTGCGCAACCTGGGCCTGCTGGACTCCTACTGGGCGCTGATCCTGCCCGGCGCGATCAGCCCGTTCTACCTCATCATCGTGAAGAACTTCTTCCAGGAATTGCCGGTGGAGCTCCAGGAGGCGGCCAGCATCGACGGGTGCACGGAGCTCGGCGTGTTCTGGCGCATCGTGCTGCCGCTGTCCAAACCCATCCTCGCGACCATGGCCCTGTTCTTCGCGGTCGGGATCTGGAACGACTTCATGTCGCCCCTGCTGTACATCTCCAAGCCGAGCATGTGGACGCTGCAGATGTTCGTCCGGCAGGTGACCGTCTCCCCCGACGTCAACTCGACCCTCGGCGTCGACGACCCCAACATCCTGCCTCCGGAGCAGGGCCTCAAGTTCGCCGTCATCGTCGTGGCGACGCTGCCGATCCTGCTGATGTACCCGTTCCTGCAGAAGTACTTCGCCAAGGGCATGCTGATCGGATCGGTCAAGGGATGACGACCCTGCGCTGGCTGACCGTGCCCCGCACGGCCGGGGTGACCTGCGGTGTGCCGTGGCCGCGCGGCACGGTCCCGGCGGGCGCGCCGTTCGCGGCACGGGCCGATGACGCACACCGCACGGCGGTGCCCGTGCAGAGCTGGGTCACCGCGACCTGGCCGGACGGCTCCGTGCAGTGGTCGGCCCACGCGTTCGGGCCGCAGGCCCGGCCCGCCCCGGCGTACACCCTCGTGGCCGGTGAGCCGCCCGCCGCGCCGCCCGCCGCGGTCGAGGTGACCGGGTCCGGCGACGCGATAGTCGTGGCCACCGGCGCCGCGACCTGGGTCGTGCCCCGGCACGGGCCGGCGCTGGTGCGCACGGTGCACTGTGCCGGCCGGGAAATCGCCCGGGACGCACGGCTCATCAGCCTGTGGGATGACACCCCCGAGTCCGACGTCGCCGGGACCGTACACCGCCGGCAGCTGCGCGGGCAGGTCGAGTCCGCGACCGTCGAGCAGGCGGGGCCGGTCCGGGCCGTGGTACGGCTGACCGGCCGTCACATCCCCGAGGACGACGGCCCCGGCCCGTCGTTGCTGCCGTTCGCCGTGCGCCTGTACTTCTACGCCGGCGCCGCCGAGGTCCGGCTGATGCACACGCTCGTATGGGAAGGGGACGGCGATTGCTTCCTGGCCGGACTCGGCCTGCGGACCGACATCCCGATGCGGGACGAGCCGCACGACCGGCACGTCCGGCTCGCCGGCCCGGCGGGCCCGGACGGCCGCCCCGGCTTCCTCACCGAGGCGGTCCGGGGCATCACCGGCCTGCGCCGCGACCCCGGCGCCGCCGCCCGGGCGGCCCAGGTCGCCGGCCGGCCGTGCGGCCCGGTCACGGACTGGCCCGAGACGGTGTCGCGGCGGCTGCACCTCGTGCCCGCCTTCGGCGACTGGACCCTCGACCAGACCGGCCCCGACGGCTTCACCCTCGCCAAGCGCACCGCGCCCGGCCACGCCTGGGTCACCATTCCCGCCGGGACCCGCGCGGCCGGATACGGCTACGCCGGCGGGGTCGGCGGCGGGCTCGGGTTCGGGCTGCGCGACTTCTGGCGGCTGTACCCGACCCGGCTCGACGTCCGCGCGGCCGCCACGGACACCGCCACCGCCACGGTCTGGCTCTGGTCACCGTCCGCGCCCGCCATGGACCTGCGCTTCTACCACGGCGGGCGCGGGCAGGACACCTTCGCCGAACAGCTCGAGGCCCTCGAGATCACCTACGAGGACTACGAGCCGGGCTTCGGCGACCCGCGCGGCATCACCCGCACCCACGAGCTGGTGCTCCGCCCGTACGCGGCCACGCCCGGCGCCGACACCCTGGCCGCCGACGCCGCCGCGCTGAACGACCCGCCGCTGCTGGTCGCGGAGCCGAGCCGGCTGCACGCCGCCGGCGTCTTCGGCGACTGGTCCCCGGTCGACCGGTCGACGCCGCCGCGGGCCGGCATCGAGGACCGGCTGGACTTCCTGTTCGACTTCTACGCCGGGCAGCGCGAGCAGCGGCGGTGGTACGGCTTCTGGGACTACGGCGACGTGATGCACGCCTACGACCCCGACCGGCACCAGTGGCGCTACGACGTCGGCGGCTACGCCTGGGACAACTCGGAGCTGTCACCGGACCTGTGGCTGTGGTACCAGTTCCTGCGCACCGGACGCGCCGACGTGTTCCGCTTCGCCGAGGCGATGACCCGCCACACCGGCGAGGTCGACGTGTACCACTCCGGACCCTGGCGGGGGCTCGGCAGCCGGCACAACGTCCAGCACTGGGGCTGCAGCTGCAAGCAGCTGCGCATCTCCAGCGCGATCTACCGGCGCTTCCATTACTACCTCACCGCCGACGAGCGCACCGGCGACCTGCTCCGCGAGGTGGCCACGGCGGAGCGCGCGCTGCTGGTCGTCGACCCGAGCCGCAAGATCCGCGACGCCGAGCCCCGCCCCGGCGCGGCCCCGATGGGCCTGGGCACCGACTGGGGCGCGCTCGCGGCCGCGTGGCTGACGGAGTGGGAACGGACCGGCGACGAGCACGCCCGCGCGGCCGCGCGGGACAAGCTGCTGACCTCGATGGCGGACATCGGGGCGCTGCCGCATGGCTTCTTCACCGCCGAGGCCCGGCTGGCCCCGGACACCGGCCACGTGACCCCGGCCGGCGAGCGGCCCGGCGTCTCCCACCTGTCGGCCGTCTTCGGGCTGGCGGAGATCTGTTCCGAACTGGTCGCGCTCACCGCCGGCACGCGCATCGGCGCGACGTTCGAGGCGGCGTGGCTGCGGTACTGCCGGCTGTACCTCGCCCCGCCCGAGGTGCAGCGGGCCGAGCTGGGGCAGGCGCTGAGCGGAATCTCCCTCATCCAGGCGCACAGCCGGCTGGCCGCGTACGCCGCGGCGCGCACCGGCGACCCGGACCTCGCGGCGCTCGCCTGGCACGCCTTCCACGAGGGCGTGGGCGACCAGCTGAACACCAACCCGCTGCAGAGCGAGCCGGTCTGGCGCACCACGAGTGTGGCCTCGCCACAGGTGCTGACACCGGTCGACGAGGCCGCCTACATCTCGACGAACGACGCCGCGCAGTACGGCCTCGCCGCGATCCAGCTCCTGGCCCTCGTCGCGGCCGGGACGGTCGCCACGAAACGCTAGGGTGCGAGGGGTGACGAGCACCCCCCGGGAAGCGGAAGCGCCTATCGGTCCGATCGGCGCGCTGCTGAGCCGGCTGATGTTCCTGGCCATCTGCCTGCCCGGCCCCGTCCTGCTCGCCGCCGCCGTGACACGGGACCCGGAGCGGTCGCCCACCGACTTCTGGGGCCTGCTCGCCGGTGGCGTGTTCGTGACGATCCTCGGTGTCGGCGCCGGCGTCTTCGCCCTGCGCCTGGTCACACGCTCGCGCCGCGACGCCCGCCGGCTGGCCGCCGCCGGCGTCGCCGCGACGGCCGAGATCCTCACGGTGGCGAACCATCCGGGCGGCGAGGATCCCGGGCTGCAGCTGCGCATGCGCATCAGCGGGCCCGGGTTCGCCACCTTCGAGGCGGACACGACCCGCGCCGACGACCCGGCCCTCGTGCCGGGCGCGATCCTGGCCGCGGTCGTGGACCCCGCGGATCGCCTCTTCTCGATCCCTTAGCGAGGTACCCCGCTAGGCCAGCTTATCGGCGGCCGGCTTCAGCGCGCCGGCGGCGATGTTCTCCACAAGGTGGGCGGGGTTGCCGGTGCCGGGGATGGCCAGCACGGCACGAACGCGCCCATCAGCCACACCCCGCCACGGCCGCTGCTGGCCGCCGCCGCGCTGGTCCTCGCGACCACGCTCGGGGCCGTCGCGGTCACCGCCGCGACCACCGGCCAGGCCGGCGCGGCCGCGAACAGCTGCGGCAACGCGTTCGACGACTTCAACTACGGCTCGTCCGGCGACGCCGGGTTCACCGGCCACGGCTGGGTGCCCCGCAGCAACGCCGGCGGTCCCGGCGTTCCCGGCGCGACCTGGTCCCCGGGGAGCATCACGTTCCCGTCGTCCGGCGGCCAGAAGGTGATGCAGCTGACCGCGTCGACCGACGGCACCGGGGCCAATGCCGTCGACGGCAACCAGCTGCAGATCTGGGACTGCAACGGCACGGGCACGCAGCAGTGGACGTTCAACGCCGACGGCTCCGTGGGCGCGCTCGGCAAGTGCATGGACGTGTCCGGCGGCTCGACCGCGGACGGCGCGGTCGTGCAGTTGTGGACCTGCAACGGCACCGGCGCCCAGAAGTTCACGCTGACCGCCGCCGGCGACCTCGTGAACACCCAGGCGAACAAGTGCGTCGACGTGGAGAACGTGGCCACCGCCAACGGCTCGAAGCTGCACCTGTGGACCTGCAACGGCGCCAGCAACCAGAAGTGGCACCGCTAGTCACCGCAGCAGCGCCCGGGCGAAGAAGTCGTCGCCCGGGCGCACGCCCGGCAGGGCGAAGTAGTACCCGCCGCCGAAGGGCCGGATGTAGTCGGCGAGCGGCTCGTCGGCCAGCCGGTGCTGGACCGCCTCGAACTGGCGCGCGATGTCCTGCTGGTAGCAGCAGAAGATGAGCCCGGCGTCGAGGTTGCCGTTGGACAGCAGGCCGCCCTCGTAGTTGTAGCCGCGGCGCAGCACGCGGCTCGGGGCGCTCTCGCCGGTGCGCGGGTTGGCCAGCCGGATGTGCGCGTCGAGCGGGATGAGTACACCCGCCGGGTCGTGTTCGTAGTCCGGGACGTCGGTCTCGGCCACGCCGTCGAGCGGGGCGCCGCTGTCGCGCCGCCGGCCGAAGATGCCCTCCTGCTCGCTGAGCGTGATGCGGTCCCAGAACTCGGTGAGCATCCGGATCAGGCGTACCACCTGGTAGGCGCCCCCGGCGACCCAGTCGGGCTCGCCCTGGCCCGGCCGGACCCAGACCAGCTCGGCGCCGTCGGCCTCGGTCGGGTTGGCGGTGCCGTCCTTGAAGCCCATCAGGTTGCGCGGCGCGCCGGACGGCCGCGGGGTGCTGACGAAGCCGGACTGGCTGTACCGCGGCTGCAGCACGCCGCGGGTGTGGCGGGTGATCTCGCGCAGCGCGTGGTGCACGGTGTCCCGGCTGCCGGCGCAGATCTGCAGCATGAGGTCGCCGTGGCAGCGGTCCGGCTCCAGCGCGTCGTTCGGGAACACCGGCATGGTGGTCAGGCGGGCCGGTCTGCGGGCGGCGAGGCCGAAGCGGTCGTCGAACAGCGAGGCGCCGACCGACACGGTGATGGTGAGGCCGTCCGCGGGCGCCTCGGGGCCGAGGACGTCGCTGTCGGCCGGCGGGGCGGCGGGCCCCTCGTCGCCCCCGGGTCCGCCGGTGGTGAGCCGCGCGGCGTGCGCGGTGAGCGCCCGCAGGCCGTCCCGCAGTACACCCGCGGATCCGGCCGTGACGTCGAACGCGGCGAACACCGCGCAGCGCTGCGCCGGGGTGAAGATACCGGCCTGGTGCGGCCCGTAGAACGCGGGCGGGTCGGCGACGCCGGTCTGCGCGGGCGCCTGCCGCTCGGCGCCGCTCAGGCCGCCGACCATGGCGGCGCCGAGCGTGCCGGCGGCCAGCCGCCGCATTGCCTCGCGCCGGTTGACGTTGCCGCGGGGGGTCATGAGGCGGTGCCCTCCAGTAGTCCGGGTACCTGGGCCAGGGTTTCCAGCACGCCGCCGAGCGCGGCGTCGATGCGGCGGCGCACGGGCGGGGCGACCGCGTCCGGGGCCGACCAGGCCTCGCCGCTGCGGGCCGGCTGCAACGCCTGCCGCAGCGCGTCCAGGCCGGTTCGGATGGCCGGGCGCAGGGCCGGCCGCCGGGCGTCGAGCAGCGGGGCGAGCAGGTCGAGCAGCGCCGCGGTGGCGTCCACCCCGGCCCACGTCGCCGCCAGGCCGGCGCCGCCGCCGAACTCGGTCAGGCCGGTGAGTTCGTCGCGCAGGGCGTCCTCGAGGATCTCGTGCGCGCGCAGCGGCAGGTCGGCCGGGGCGGGCAGCACCTCGTGGAGCGTGTCGCGCAGCCGGCCCACGTCGGCGGCCAGGCCGTCGACGACGGTGAGCAGGCGCGCCGGGTCCTCGCCGTGCCACAGGCCGTACTCGATGCGGTGCAGGCCGGTGAAGTCCGGGTCGCCGGGGTCGGGCGGCCCCACCGGCAGGCCGCCGATGGCGTCGGCGAGGTCGTCGAAGGTGCCGTAGGCGGCGCCGACGCGGGCCCATCGCATGCGCGCGACCAGCCAGGCGGCGCGGGCCCGGGCGACGTCCCCGCCGACGACCGCGGCGCGCAGCGCGGTCACGTCGCCGGCCAGCTCGGCGAGGCGCGCGGCCGCGTACTCCTCGTAGGCGCCGAGCGCGGAGGCGAGGTCCTGGGCCAGCACGGGCGGCAACGGCGGCGCCCCCAGGTCCAGGCACGGGGAGGAGATGGCGACCCGGATGTACCGCGTGGCGCGCTGGCTCACGCCGAGGCGGAAGCCGTCGGCCGGGTTCTCCACGAGCAGTTGCCCGTTCGCCGTGGAGGTGTCGTTGAGCACCCGGTACCCCTGCCGCTGCCAGTGTTCCCGCAGCGCGGTGAAGGCGATGGCGGGGCCCGAGTCGGGCCGCAGGTCGAAGCGCGACGAGAGCTCGAACCGGCCGGGCTGCCCGGGACAGGCGACGTAGCCGCGCACCGCCTCCGCGTAGCTGAGCCCGGCCGGGATGCGGGCGACCGTGTCGCGCCGGTACTGCTCGGTCAGCTCCTGCGCCCGGGCCGGGTTCACGGACGGGCCCGGCCGGCCGTCGGGGTGGCCGGGCAGCAGGCGCACGGCGAGCACCGCCGCGACGGCCACGAGGGCGGTCGTCGCGGCGGCGATCAGGATCAGGCGTTTGCGCACGGGTTCGGCCGGCCGTCAGTAGGTGAAGGCGTAGCCCGCAGAGGAAACCCCGCACGCGGACACGTACAGGGTGTACTTGCCGTGGGCCAGGCTGCTCGGCACCGAGAAGTCGGTGGTCTGCGCCTCGCCGGGCCGGCTGGTGATCATCGAGCTGAAGTTCGACGTTCGCGCGTAGTACACGTGGCCGCTGGCGTCCTTGAGGTACACGATGGGGTAGTTCTGGGGGTTCTGGTAGTCGTCCTCACCCAGGCTGACCAGCCCCGACAGCTGCGTGCCGCCGAGGTGGAACGTCGTGCCGCTGCCGGACACGGAGCCGACCGTCGGGCGCCAGGCGTCCTTCGGGGCCCCGATCGGGGTGTAGACCCAGTTGCGGCTCCCCGCGGCGGCCAGCACCTGACCGTTGGGCAGGTTGATGAAGTTCACCGGCGCGCCGGCCGGATCGTTCGGCTGGGTGATCGTCTTGATCGTGTTGGTGGCCGGGTCGAACTCGTTGATCAGGGCGCCGGACGCGGAGCCGCACTCGTTGGTGAGCCATGAGCAGCGGACGGAGTCGAAGATGACCTTGCCGTTGCCCTCCGGCGTCGCGTACACGTCGTCCGTGAACGAGCCCTGCGGAATCGCCGGGCCCTGCGCCCAGCTGCCGGGGTCGGACGGCCGGGCGCCGGGGGTGTAGATGACCGACGTGTTGTGCCCCATGGCCAGGATCCGGCCGTCGTACATCAGGGTGACGGTCGAGGTGTCGACGTTGCCGTTGGCGTAGGACGCCGGCGGCCGGGCTCCGGTGTACCAGACGTTGGCGGCCGGGTCGTAGCGGTAGGTGCCGCCGTTGCTTATCGACACGATCGACCCGTCGGGCAGCGGGATCCAGCCGTCCTCGGCCGCCGGGGCCGGGCGGTTCGCGGCCGCGGTCCAGCTGTTCGTGGCCGGGTTGAAGATCTGCGTGCGGGCGCTGCGCTGGTCGCTGGAGACGATCCGGCCGTCCTTGAGGTGGGCGGTGCCGGTGTCCCAGAGGTTGCCGTAGAGCCCGGACTGGCCCAGCGTCCAGGTGTTGGTGACGGGGTTGTAGAGCTGGACGCCGTTGTGGTCGTTGGACGAGCTGCCCGACGGCCACTGGTACACGTACTCGCCGCCGGCCTGGTAGAACCGCCCGTCCGGCAGGATCTGCTCCTGGGCCGCGCCGACGCCGTACGGCGACGTGGCCAGCTGGACCCAGGTGCCCTTGGTGTAGTCGCCGAACTGGTCGGGCACCAGCTTCACCCACTGGTGCAGGTCGGCGCCGTTGGACAGGATGCTGCCGTCGGTCAGCAGCCACATGAACGTGCCGGCGCCGCCGTTGTACGGGTTGACCGGCACCGCGGCCCAGGCCCCCGGGGTGCCGGGGACGGCCGGCGGCGGGCTGGTCGTGCCCCCGCCGGGGCTGGTGCTCGCGCTCGGACTGGTGCTGCTCGACGGCGAGACGCTGGGGCTCGGGCTGGCGCTGCGCGACGGCGAGGTCGCCGGCGTGCTCGGCGTGCTCACGCCGCCGGTGCAGGCCGTCCCGTTGAGGGTGAAGGCCGCGGGCGACGGGTTGGCGGACCCGTTCCAGCTTCCGTTGAACCCGAAGCTGGTGCTCGCGCCGGTCGCGATCGGGGCGTTGTAGCCGGCGTCGGCGGCGCTCACCGCGGCGCCGCTCTGCGTCACCGACGCGTTCCAGGCCTGGGTCACCGTCTGGCCGGCGGTGAACGACCAGCGCAGGGTCCACCCGTTGATCGGGTCGCCCAGGTTGGTGATGCCCACGTTGGCGGTGAACCCGCCGTTCCATTGCGAGGTCACGGAGTAGGACACCTGGCAACCCGCCGCGGCCGCGTGCGCGGCCAGCATGGTGATGCCGGTGGTGGTGATGACGGTGGTCGCGACGGCGGCCGCGGCCAGGAGCCGGCGTTGTCGGCTGGGCATGGCTCTCCTCGGGGGCTGAGTGGCCGATCGGGCTGGTTCGGGTCAGGGCCGGCGCCACCGCGGTTGCGGATCGGCGGTGTCCGGTGCGCATCGCAGCAGCGTCGCCTGTGCGCTGAAGCCCACCGCGCCGACCGGCGAGCACGCCGCCCCGGCGGTCACGTTGCGGGCGTACCCGTCGCCGCTGGTGCCGGGCACCGGCGCGGCGGCCGGGGCGCTGGTGCCGGGCACCGGCGAGGCGATGGTGGCCACCATCGACTCCCGGCCGCCGACGGCAGCGGTCGGCCCCGGTTCGCCGGCGGGCGGCGCCGGACCGGTGGTGGTGGCGGGGCCGGTGGTCAGGACGGCGGCGAGCGCACCACCGGCGGCCATCACGGCCGCCGCCGACGCGATCACCCATGGTCGCCTCATGGCTCACCTTTCCCTCGCCGGCCGAAAACTCCGAAAACTTTGAAACCGTTTTCGGAACGACCGAACCATCTACAACCATCGACGTCAAGGAACGGGCTTCCCTTGTCAAGACGCAGAAAGGTGAGCGGCGCCCGCGCGGCGTGAAAGTTACAGATTTCGGGGGTACCGCAGCCGCGTTTAAGCTTTTCGAAAAGCACGGCGCGTGCGGTAGCGGCTCGAGCGGCTACAGGCGGAGATCCTGGCCGGGCGCTAACCGAGATAGGCGTCGACCGCGGCGCGGAACGTCCCGGCGGGCAGGCGCCACGGCGGCGCGGCCGGGAGCGCGACCCGCTCCAGGTCGGCCAGAACGGCCGCGAACGAGCCCCGCCGCTCGGCCAGCGGCACCCCGGCGGCGGTGAGCCAGTAGCGGTCCCCGGCCGGGTCGGCCGCGACCAGCCCGGCCGCGACCAGCCGGCCGACGGCGCCGCAGAACTCTTCCTCCAGCGGTACCGCATGATTGTGGTAGTCCGCGGCGGCGAGCACGCCCCGCAGCGGCGCGCCGGTCGCCCGGTCGCGGCCGCCGATCGAGCGCAGGATCCACACGTCGGACATGGTCCACACCAGCGTGCCTACCAATCGGTGGGGTTCGAGCGGTTGAGGATGTGCACGCCCGAAGCGAAGCGGAGCAGGTCGGCGTCGGTGATGGTGAGGCCGGGCGCCACGCTCACGCGGAGGGTGGCGTTCCAGTCCACGACGTCCACGTCGAGCGTCGCGCCGGTCGCGTCGCGGGTCAACCGGGCCTTGTACGCGTTGACGGTCTGGTTCGGGGCGGTGAGCGCGCGGCGCTTGTACAGCACCACACCGAACACGGCGTTGTCCGGCGCCCGGAAGCTCATCGTCGACTGGCTCACCGTGTCGGCGACGAGGCCGGCGGGGCTGAGGTCGAGGGTGAACGGGGGCGACACCGGGACCGACGCCGGCGTCAGCGCGTCGGCCAGGGCGACGACCTGCTCCGGGGTGTACGTGTCGTCGGTGGCCAGGGCGATCCACCGCGTCGGCGACTCCGGCCAGTACAGCGTCAGTTGCTTGGCGGGCTGCACGTCGACGGTCCGCAGCGTGCCCGCATGCCCGCGCACCGGCTTGGGGATCTCGGTGGCCGGCGTGCTGTACACCGGACGGCGGCTCGACACGGTGACGGTCGTGTCGGAGTGGTGCCGGATGTCGGTCGCCTCGAAGAAGGCGACGAGGTTCCCGCCGGCCATCGAGGCGACGGGGGCCTTGAGGCCGTCGGTCGCCGGGAGCGAGTACGGGAACGCCGGCGCGGTGTAGCCCGGCACCAGCTTCATCGTGTCCGCGGTCGCGGGCGAGCTGTGGGCCGCGGACGCCGGCGGCCCCGCGGCCGGTGCGCCGCTGGGCGAGGGCGCCTCCGGGGATGCGGTGGAGACCGACGTCGTGGGTACCGCCCCCACCGGCGCGCCACCGTCCGGGCGCACGGCCAGCACCACGGCCGCGGGCACGCCGAGGGCGAGGACGACCGCCGCCGCCGAGAGCGCGGTGGCGACCCGGCGGCGGCGGTACCGCCGCGCCCGCCCGTGCACCCCGGTCAGCAGCCCCGCGTCGGAGGGCGCGCGGCCGGCCGCGCCGTGCATCGTGTCCGCGAGCAACCGGTCCAGCTCATCCATCGCCGGGCCCCTCCTGTTCGCCGAGCATGGTCCGCATCCGCGCGAGCGCCCGCGCCGCCTGCGACCGTACGGTCGTCTCCCGGCAGTCCAGCAGGTTCGCGATCTCCCCGTCCGCCAGATCGCAGTAGAACCGCAGCACGAGAACGGCCCGCTGGGCGCGGGGCAGCCCGGCCAGCAGCTGCCACATCTGGTCGCGGGCCAGCACCCGCTGCTGCGGTTCGGCCAGGCCGGCCGGCTCGGGCACCTCGGCGACGACCGCCTCGCCCGCGGCCCGCCGCCGGCGCCAGGACAGGAACTGCCGCACGATCGCGGTCCGCACGTACGCCTCGGGGCTGTCCATCACCGTGACCCGCTCCCAGCGCGGATGCATCCGGGCGAGCACCTCCTGCACGAGGTCCTCGGCCAGGTGCGCGTCGCCGCAGAGCACGTAGGCGAAGCGCAGCAGCGCCCCGCCCCGGCTGCGCACGAAGTCGTCGAAGCCCTCCGGCCGGCGCGGGTGCGCGCCGGCCGGAGCGAGATCGGGGCTCATCGCCTCGCGAGTGTAGTGGCGGCTCAACAGCTCTTGAACACGTACGAACCCGAACCCGGGGTGGTGACGTCGACGTCACGCAGCACGATCGACAGCGTGCTTCCGTAGGCGCCGCAGGCCTTGGTGAACTGGCTCTGGCTGTACTCGATGACGATGACGTTGCCGCCGTACGACGCTGTGTAGTTCTGGCACTCGTCGTAGTCGGCGCACTCCTCGGCCACGGCGAAGTCGAAGCCGATCTGCCGGACGCTCGCGGTGTCCAGGTCGGCGGTGTTCTTCTGCGCCACGGCGAGGCCCTTGCCGTGGCCGTGGGCGACAAGTGACTGGGCGTACGCGATCGCCTGGGCCTTGGTCAGCCGGCCGCCCGAGCGGGTCCACGAGTCGAGGTTGTCCGGCTCGACGCCCTTGAAGCCCTTGCCGGCGCAGCCGTCCATCCAGCCGCCGA
Source organism: Dactylosporangium sp. NPDC049140 (assembly GCF_040648435.1). Lineage (NCBI taxonomy): Bacteria > Bacillati > Actinomycetota > Actinomycetes > Micromonosporales > Micromonosporaceae > Dactylosporangium > Dactylosporangium sp. NPDC049140. The sequence continues at coordinate 22,823 of NZ_JBEZDS010000087.1, forward strand.
CGATCGCCGTGAGGGCCGCGCGCTTGTCGGCGGTCGAGAAGTCCAGCAGGATCTCGTTCCAGTCCTTGTCCACGACGAGGTTGCCCTGCGCGTCGTGCAGCAGCAGGTCGGGGTGGTTGGACTTCCACCAGGCGTTCGCCTCGGTCTGGGCCTGGAAGGCGTTGACGTAGCAGATGTTGTACAGGCCGGCCGCCGGGCTCGCGTCGTGGTCGCGGCTCACCACGCCGACGCCCGCCGGCGGGGAGTACGCGCCGCCGATCTGGTAGTCGAAGCCCGCGTTGGCCGGCGGCGGTGCCCAGGTGCCGCTCTTCGTCGGCGTCCCCGTCGCCGTCGGCCTCGGGCTCGTCGGGGCCGGCGTGGTGGGCGTGGCGCTCGCGGCCGGCGACGGCGCGCCCGTCGTGCGGGAGGCGGCCGGGGACGCGCTCGCCGGGGGCTGCGGGTGGCGGCCGCCGCCCCACCAGTGCTTGCGCGTGCTCGCATCGGCGCTGCCGATGCCGGCCCCGACGGCGATGACCACCGCGGCCACGACGGCCAGGCCGAGCTTGATGCGGTTGCGCTTTCCCGGAAAAGGCATGCGACGACTCCTCGGCAGGGGTTGGCTCCGCCTCATGAACGCGGTGAACCCGCCCGCCTGCTGCCGGGAAAAGAGAACTTCTTTCGGCTATGGAACCGTCACGGAAGGTGGCGGAGCGGCCGGGGCGCCGGAGCGGGTGGCTCCGGCGCCCCGGTGTGGCTGCTCGAGCTTATCGGGCGGCGGGCGTCGCCGTTCGTCGTGGCGCGGCCGGCCCCGGTGCT
>NZ_JBEZDS010000088.1:0-23491 GCF_040648435.1 Dactylosporangium sp. NPDC049140
GTCGTTCCCTCCTACCTCCTCCCACCGGTCGTGGTCACGAAGGACGACGTGAAGTCGAAGCTGGTCGACTCCGGCTTCTTCAAGGCCTCCGACCTGGGCCTGTAACACCTCAGCCCGAAGGGGCCGGGGCCGCCGACGCGGCCCCGGCCCTCGCCAGTTCCCAAGGGGAGCCCCATGCCCAGCCCCATCCTGCAAATGCGCGGGATCACCAAGACGTTTCCCGGCGTCCGGGCCCTCGCCGACGTGACCATGAGCGTGGCCGAGGGCGAGGTGCACGCCATCTGCGGCGAGAACGGCGCCGGTAAGTCCACGCTGATGAAGATCCTCAGCGGGGTGTACCCGCACGGCAGCTACGAGGGCGACATCGTCTTCGACGGCGAGCCGTGCCACTTCAAGTCGGTCCGCGACTCCGAGCACCGCGGCATCGTGATCATCCACCAGGAGCTCGCGCTCAGCCCCTTCCTGTCCATCGCCGAGAACATCTTCCTCGGCAACGAGCAGGCCCGCCGCGGGATCGTCAACTGGCCGCAGACCAACCGGCGCGCCGCCGAGCTGCTGGCCCGCGTCGGCCTGCACGAGCAGCCGGACACGAAGATCCTCGACATCGGCGTCGGCAAGCAGCAGCTCGTCGAGATCGCCAAGGCGCTGTCGAAGCGGGTGCGGCTGCTCATCCTCGACGAGCCGACCGCCGCGCTCAACGACGCCGACTCCGAACACCTGCTCGGCCTGATCCGCCAGCTGCGGGACCAGGGCATCACGTCGATCATCATCTCGCACAAGCTCAACGAGATCGCGGCGATCGCCGACACCACGACCGTGATCCGCGACGGCCGTACCGTGGCCACCTTCGGCATGCACGGCGCCGGATCCCCCGGGGGTAAATCAGTTTCCGAGGACGACATTATTAGGGCGATGGTCGGGCGGGACCTCGCCCACCGGTTCCCCGAGCACACCCCGCGCATCGGCGAGGAGGTGCTGCGCATCGAGGACTGGACCGTGCACCACCCGATCGACCGCGGCCGCGTCGTCGTCGACGGCGCGGCCCTCAACGTGCGCGGCGGGGAGATCGTCGGCGTCGCGGGGCTCATGGGCGCCGGGCGCACCGAGCTCGCGATGAGCGTCTTCGGTCACAGCTACGGCACCGGGATCTCCGGGCGGCTGTTCCTGCACGGCAAGGAGATCCGCGTCCGTACCGTGGACGAGGCCATCGCCCACGGGATCGCCTACGCGACCGAGGACCGCAAGCGCTACGGCCTGAACCTGATCGAGGACATCAAGCGCAACATCACCGCGGCCAAGCTCGCGGCCGTCGCGCGCCTCGGCGTGGTGAACAACGCCGAGGAGGTCCACCGGGCCGAGCGGCTGCGCAGGGAGATGCGGGTCAAGGCCGACTCCGTCGCCGTACTCACCGGCAAGCTCTCCGGCGGCAACCAGCAGAAGGTCGTGCTGAGCAAGTGGCTCTTCACCGAGCCCGAGGTGCTCATCCTCGACGAGCCGACGCGCGGCATCGACGTCGGCGCGAAGTACGAGATCTACGAAATCATCAACGCCCTCGCGGACGCCGGCAAGGCGGTCGTGGTGATCTCCTCCGAGCTGCCGGAGCTGCTCGGCATCTGCGACCGGATCTACGCGATGAGCCAGGGCCGGATCACCGGCGAGATGGACCGCGCCGAGGCGACCCAGGAAGGCCTGATGCGATACATGACCATGGACAGAAGCGGGGTCTCCCGATGAGCACGACAGAAACACTGCAACCGGAGACCAAGCCCACCGAGGTCTCGTCGCTGCGCGGGTACCTGGGCCAGAACCTGTGGCAGTACGGCATGCTGACGGTCCTGATCGCGATCGTCATCACGTTCCAGATCCTCACCGACGGCCGGCTGCTCTACCCCGACAACGTCGCCGCGCTGGTGCAGCAGAACGCCTACGTGCTGATCCTGGCCATCGGCATGGTCATGGTCATCGTCGCCCAGCACATCGACCTGTCCGTCGGCTCCATCGTCGCGTTCATCGGCGGCCTGTGCGCCCTGATGATCACCAACTGGGGCTGGCCCTGGCCCCTGGCCGTGGCCGCGTCGATCGCCATCGGCGTCGTCGTCGGCTGCTGGCAGGGGTTCTGGATCGCGTACATCGGGATCCCGGCCTTCATCGTGACGCTGGGCGGCATGCTGCTCTTCCGCGGCCTGGCCGTGCTCGCGGTGAGCCAGACGGTTCCGGTGCAGGACAAGGGCTTCGGGGCCATCGCGGCCAAGTCGCTGCCCAACGCGCTGGGCTTCCTCGGCAACCTCGACGGCATGACGCTGCTCGTCGGCATCGTCGCGATCGGCGGCCTCGCCTTCTCCCAGCTGCGCACCCGCCGCGAGCTGATCCGCTACGACCTGCGGCTGGAGCCGCGGGCCGCGTTCATCGGCAAGCTCGTCGTGTTCACGGCGCTCATCGGGTACATCACCTACCTGCTCTCCGAGAGCACCGACGGCACCCCGAACGTGCTCATCATCGTCGGCGCACTCGTCATTCTGTACACGTACATCATGGGCAACACCGTGTTCGGCCGGCACATCTACGCGATGGGTGGCAATCTCGCCGCGGCGAAACTTTCGGGTGTGAAGACGAAGCGTGTAACTTTCCTCATCTTCGTCAACATGGGCATCCTGGCGGGCGTGGCCGCGGTCGTCACCACCTCGCGTGCCGGGGCCGGCGTGGCCGGCGCGGGCACCAACTACGAATTGGACGCGATCGCCGCCGCGTTTATCGGCGGCACGGCCGTGACCGGCGGAATCGGCAAGGTCACGGGGGCCGTGATCGGCGCGCTGATCATGGGCGTGCTGAACATGGGCCTTTCGATTCTGGGGGTGGACGCCGCCTGGCAACAGGCCATCAAGGGCCTCGTACTGATCGCCGCCGTCGCGTTCGACATCGTGAGCAAGCGCGTCTCGAACTCAAGTCAATGATTGGCAATGTTTCGATAACACGGGCGTATTGACGAGCGGATTGACAACCCAATAGCGTCGATGTCGCAAGGCTTTTCCCGCCAATTGTTTCGAAACAATCGGGAGCCACCAGATGACATTACGCAGAATGGCCACGGCCGGCCTCGTGGCGGCCGTGGCCGCGGTCACGCTCGGCGCCGTCGCCGCGTCCGCCGGCGGCCCCCGCCCGCCGGCGACGCAGGACCAGAGCCTGCGCGGGCTCGCCGCCCGCAACGGCCTGGCCATCGGCACCGCCGTAGACCCCGCCGCCTACGCCGACGCCACCGAACCGCAGTACAAGTCCCTCGTGGACAGCCAGTTCTCCACCGTCACCGTCGAGAACGCGATGAAGTGGGAGAGCCTCGAACCCACCCGCGGCACCTACAACTGGGGCCCGGCCGACGCGTTCGTCGCCAACGCCCAGCGCAACCACCAGCAGGTGCGCGGGCACGTCCTGGCCTGGTACAGCCAGCTGCCGGGCTGGCTGAACACCGGCATCCAGGACGGCACGATCGACGGCCCGCAGCTGCGCGCGCTGTTGCAGAAGCACATCACCGACGTCGTGACCCACTTCCGCGGCAAGATCTGGCAGTGGGACGTGGTCAACGAGGCCGTCTCCGACCCGTGGGAGACCCCGTCGGCGATCCACCTCGGCGGCAACACCGGCTCGCTGAAGCAGAAGTTCGCCGACCTGCTCGGCCCGGACTACCTCGCCGACGCCTTCCGCTGGGCCCGCGCCGCCGACTCCAAGGCGCTGCTGTTCTACAACGACTACAACATCGAGGCGTTCGGCGACGGCGGCGCCGGCGACAAGACGCAGTTCGTCTACGACATGGTCAAGAAGCTGCGGGCCGAGGGTGTACCGATCGACGGCGTCGGCAGCCAGGGCCACCTCAGCACCCAGTACGGCAACTACGACGTGCTCGCGGTGGCCGACGCGCTGCAGCGCTTCACCGACCTGGGCCTGGCCGTCGCCTTCACCGAGGTGGACGCGCGCAGCCTCCTCAAGAACGCGTCCGACCCGACCCTGGACGCGGCCGGCGCCGACCTCAACGCGCGCGACCAGGCCGCGGCGTACAACTATCACGTCCTGCTCCAGGCGTGCCTGATGAACCGCCACTGCCTGTCGTTCACGGTGTGGGGCTTCACCGACAAGCACTCGTGGATCCCGGGCTGGTTCAAGAACCCGCCGGAGGGTGCGGGCTGCCTGTGGGACGCGAACTACCAGCCGAAGAAGTCGCTGCGCACGGTCCAGGGTGACCTGGCCGCCGCGGGCCCGCCGCTCGTGCAGCCGCGGGCGCCGCAGAAGCCGCGACACTGAGCGTTACTGGGGGTTAGGAGACCGGGGCGGGCGCCCGATCGGCGCCCGCCCCGGCGTCTGTTCGGAGCCTGTTGCGGGCCGATCGGCTGGTTTCGCGCCGCGGGCGCGCCCCCGGCGTGACCCCGGTTGCTATTTTCGGTCGGCAGGTATCGGCCGACGTGAGGACGCGAAGATGCCCGGGTTGGAGTTGGCGGCGGGGCTGATCGCCGCGTGGGCGATCCGCAAGGGCCGCCGGGCGGCGGGCCGGCTCGACGGGACCGTCGACGTGGCGATGGACGCGTCGCTGGAGCGCCTCGACGACCTCGTGCGGGAGAAGCTCGGCGGGGAGCCGGCGCTGGGGCGGCTCGACGAGGAGGCGGCGCGGGGCGAGGTGCAGGAGCGCACGGCCACGCGGGTGCAGCTGGCGGTCGAGGACGCGGCCGAGTTCGACGCGCAGTTCCGGGCCGGGCTGGCGGCGGCGCTGCGCGAGGCGGCGCGGCACGGGGCCGGGCCGGCCGTGATCACGCAGACGATCACGGCGAGCGGCGACGCGGTGGTGAACGTGGTGGGGCAGGGCAACCAGTACCACCTGGGCGGTGGCCGCGGGTGAGCGAGGCGGGGGCCGCCCGGCCGCGCCAGTCGGTCCACGCCGACGGCGCCAGCCTCGTGTCCGCGCTGGACCAGGGCAACCAGTTCAACATCCACGTCAACCTGCCGAGCCTCGCCGACGTCGTGGAGAACATCGGCTCGGTCCTGGGCGGGATGATGGACCAGGCCGACCGCGCCCAGCGCCGGCTGGAGCAGCGGGTCGCCGACCTCGACCGGCAGCTGCGGGCGGCCGCGGCCCGGTGCGTGGAGCTTGAGGCCAGGATGCAGGCCGGTCAGGAGCGCCGCACCGAGCTGGAGGCCGAGCTGCGGCTGGCCCGGCAGGAGGCGGAGCAGCGGGTCGCGCGGCTGCAGGCCGAGCTGGCCGCGGCCCGGGCCGAGCTCGACCACGCCGCCGCCGCCGGCTCGGCGCTGCGGACCGAGGAGGCCCGCCTCGCCGACATCGAGCATCAGCTGGAGGGCCGGGCCCTGGCCCAGTTCGAGCGGGCCGGGGTCCTGGAGCGGGAGCTGGCCCGGCTGCGCCCCGAGAACGCGATGCTGCGCGAGCTCATCGGCCGCTACCAGGCCACGCCGGGCGCCTGATCAGGCCTCGCCGCGGGCCAGCGCGATCAGGCGGTCGAGCACCGGCCGGGAGCTGACCCGCAGGGCGTCGTGCTCGAACTCGTTGGTGACCCAGACCCGGGCGCCCCGGATCGTCTCGGCGGTGGCCAGGGAGAGCTCGCGGTCGACGTACATGTCGTCGTAGTACACGGCCGCCGCGACCGGGACCTCGTTGCGCGCCAGCACCTCCGGGTCGTAGAGGCGGGGCCAGTTCCCGCGCTCGGCGAGGAGCTCGGCGGCCTCGCGCAGCGGGGTGAGGGCCGGGTCGTTCGCGAACTCCCACGGGTACGTCATCTCGCCCGTGAAGTAGACCGGGGCGTCCGTGGCCAGGGCGTCGAACTCGGGGTGTGCGCCGCGTTGCCGGTGGGCGGCCCAGGCGGTCGCGCCGTCGCCCTGGCCGTAGATCGACTCGTGCAGCAGCGGGAAGACCGGGTTCGTCGCGTAGCTGATGCGGTGGTGCACCTGGGCGACGAAGGCATCGGAAAGTACACCCGGAGCCTCGAAGGCATCCTCGGTCAAGTAGTGCAGCTCGTGGGAGCCGGTGCTGGAGCCCAGCGCCAGGCCCAGCGTCTGGAACGCCTCCACGGTCAGCGGGGCGCCGCCGGGGAGCCGCACGTCGTGCTCGCGCAGGTGCCCGGCGATGGCCCGGACGGCGGCCACGTCCTCCGGGTAGCGCGCGTAGTGGGCCGCGTTCTTCGCCGCGACCCGGGGGTAGGTGCGCCGGTACACGTCCTCGGCCCGGGCGTGCAGGCCCGGCAGGCCGCCGGTGATGAGCACCTCGCGCAGCGCCTCGGGGGCGAAGGACAGGTAGGTGACGGCGCAGAAGCCGCCGAAGCTCTGGCCGAGAACCGTCCACTGCGCGTCGCCGAGCAGGTGGCGGCGGAAGCGCTCGGCGTCGCGGACGATGCTGTCGGCGCGGAAGTGCGCCAGGTAGCCGGCCTGGGCCTCGGGGCCGCCGCGGCGGGCCACGCTGTGGCGGCTGACCCGGGCGGAGCGGCCGGTGCCGCGCTGGTCGAGCAGCAGCACCCGGTAGTCGTCCAGGGCCCGGTCGATCCAGGAGTCGCGGCCGAGCGGGCGCGGCGAGGCGCTGCCGGGGCCGCCCTGCAGGAACACCAGCCACGGCTTGTCGCCGCCGCCGGGGGCGACGACCTCGCGGGCGTAGACGGCGATGGTCTCGCCCGCGGGGTCGTCGTGGTCGAGCGGCACCTCCAGGACGTGGTCGGTGCGGATGATGTTCATGTACCTGTTCTACCGGACGGGCACGTCCACGTAGGAGCCACCGGCGACGGTCACGCTGCCGCCGAGGGTGTTCGCGTCGTAGTAGAGCGGGTCCACGGTGTCCACGACCAGGGTCAGGGAGTGACCGGCCGGGACGTCGTACGCGGTCGCCGAGAGCGCCACGTCGACCGAGCGGCTCCCCGTCGCCGTGCCGAGCCAGCTGACCGGGGCGTGCGTGATGAGCTTCGCGTTGCCGAGGCTGTCGAGGTCGTACAGGTACGCCACCACGGTCCCCTGCGCGGCGGTGCCCGTCAGGTTCAGGTGCACCTGCGCGATGCCGCGGATGCGCAGCGCCGAGCCCGGCCGCTCCGACGCCCAGACGCCCGCCCGCAGGCGGTCCACCGCGGGCAGCCAGATCTGCGGCTGCTGGCCGGTGAACGCGCCGACGCCGTTGGTCAGCAGGACCACGCCGCCGTTCGCGATGGTGTCGAGGTCGCCCGGCAGGGTCTTGCTCCACCCCGTGCTCGGGGCGCCGCCGAGCAGGCCGGTGCCGTCGAGCCAGCGGATCGAGCCGAGCCCGTAGCGCTGGACCGAGCTGTTCAGCGCCGACCACGACGCATAGTGCTCGGAGCCCGCGTTCAAGGGCTGCAGCTGTACCGGCGGCTCGGCCCCGATGCCCGAGTCGAGCCCCGCGAGATACTGGTCGAACCAGCGGTACAGGCTCGTCCAGGCGTCGTTGGGCAGCCCGAGGATGCCGGTGAACTCGGCGATCGCGTGGTCGCCGGGGCGCAGCTCCAGCCGCTTCGGGGTGCGCAGCTTGCCGAAGAAGTCCACGAGCTGGTCCGGCGGGAAGAACGAGTCGCCCCACGCGTTGGCGATCATCACCGCGGGCTGGTTGGCGTTGATGGCGTCGAGGTACGTGGCCGCGGAGCGCGCCTTGGCCCAGGCCTTCACCTCGTCGACGTTGCGGTTGGCGTTGAAGTCGGCGAGCTTGCCGGTCAGGTCGGCGCCGGGGTGGCCGAGCAGGGTCGCGGCGAGGCTCAGCAGCCCGGCGGACTGCTGGTGGCGGGTGTTGTCGCCGTAGAGGCTGTACACGAGGTCGGTCCAGCCGCTCATCATGACGACCGCGCGGATCCGCTTGTCGAAGGCGGCGCCGAGCAGGCTGATCCCGGCGCCGTAGCTGACGCCGGCCGCGCCGATGCGGGCCGGGTCGGCCGCGGTGTTCGCGATCGTCCAGTCGACGACCTTGGACAGGTCGGCCAGGTCCTGCGGGCCGGCGGTGTCGATCTCGCCGCCGGAGGCCCACCAGCCGCGCGGGGTGTAGGAGACGACGACGTACCCGCGGTTGGCCAGGGCGTTCGCCTGCGCGAGGTACTCGAGGTCGTTGAGGCCCCAGCTGGACGGGAACACGATGGCCGGGTGCCGGCCGCTCGTCGCCGGGGCGACGACGTTGGCTTTCAGGGTAACTCCGGCGCCGCTGCTGGTGATGTCGACGAACCTGGTGGTGGGGGTGGCCGCGGCCGCGGGCGGCGCCTGGAGGGTTACCGCGGCGAGGGCGGCGGCGGCCAGCACGGTCAGGGCTCTTCGGGTACGGGTCATGCGCACGCTCCTGGCGGGGTAGCGCTTCGCTTCCTGAATGCCGGGAGCGTAGGAGCCCGTTCCGAGAATTAGAAGTTCGTGACATTCTCATTACCGGTCGGTAACATGCCGGGGTGCTCTACGGGTCTCCGACACCGCAGCGGCGCGATGCTCAGCGCAACCGTTCGGCGATCGTGCGCGCGGCGAGCGAGCTGATGCTGAGCCGCGCCGCGGTGCTGATGCCCGAGATCGCGCGCCGGGCCGGGGTCGGGCAGGCGACGTTGTACCGCCACTTCCGCGACCGGCCCACCCTGGTCGCCGCCGTCGTGTCCGAGCAGCTGGCCCGGCTGGAGGCCGACGACGCATGCACCTTTCGCGAGCTGCTCGGCACGGCCCTGCGCCTGTACGCCGTCATGCGCCCGCTCATCGCCGCCGCCGACGGCCTCGACCGCCGGCTGGGGGTGGCGCTGACGCCGGCGCTGCGCCGGGCCCAGCAACAGGGCCAGGTGCGCCCCGGCCTCGTGCCGGACGACCTGGCCCTGCTCTTCGCGATGCTGTCGGGCGCACCCGTCGACGCCGAGCGCTCGATCGCGCTGTTAGTGGACGGTGTGTGCCTGTAGCCGCTGGCGCTGCCGCCCGAGGCCCTCGATCTCGAGCTCCATCACGTCGCCGGCGCGCAGGTAGGGCTGGCCGGGCAGGCCCATGGCCACGCCCGCCGGGGTGCCGGTGTTGATGACGTCGCCCGGGTACAGCACCATGAACTGGCTGACGTACCAGACGAGGTGCGGCACACCGAAGATCATGTCGGCCGCGACCTCGTTCTGCCGGGCCTCGCCGTTGACCCAGGAGCGCAGCCGCAGCGCCGGCACGTCGAGGTCGTCGGGGGTCACCAGCCAGGGGCCGAGCGGGTTGAACGTCTCGCAGTTCTTGCCCTTGTCCCACTGGCCGAGGCGTTCGAGCTGGAACTCGCGCTCGGAGACGTCGTTGCTGACCGCGTATCCGGCGATGTGCGCGGCGGCGTCGGCCGGGCTGTCCAGGTAGCGCGCGGTGCGCCCGATGACGACGGCGAGCTCGATCTCGTAGTCGGTCTTGACGCTGGCCTTCGGGATGAGCACGTCGTCGTCGGGTCCGACGACGGTGTCGGCCGCCTTCATGAACACGATCGGCTCGGACGGCGGCTCGGCCCCCGACTCGGCCGCGTGGCGGGCGTAGTTCTGCCCGATGCAGATGACCTTGCCGATGCCGGTGAGGGGCGCTCCTCGGCGCGTGCCGCCGGGGACGTCGAGGCGGGGGAGGGTGCCGCCACCGCCGCCGAGCGCGGCGCGGACCCGGTCGAGGCCGCCCCCGGCCAGGAAGGCGCCGTCGATGTCGGCGGTGATGCCGGACAGGTCACGGTACGTCCCGTCGTCATCGACCACGACGGGCTTCTCGACGCCGGCGTCCCCGATCCGCGCAAGTCTCATACCGGCCAAGTTATGCCGCAGGCGGCCAAGTGGTCAAGCCAATCCGAGCGCTTGGGACGGTGCGTATCCGGGGGCGGACGACGTGCGGCGGCCTCTCACCGCGGCATCGGCGGCACCGGTCGATGGGCGGGCCGGCGCGGCTTCGGTCAGGCCGTGTGCGGGCCGGTCCGCGGTGGCCGGTTCGGCAGTGGTCAGGCCGGCCGGTCAGGCCATGGTGCGCCTGGCCTCGGCCGCGACGCGCTCCAGGTGTTCGGTCATCGCGGCGCGGGCGGCGTCGGGGTCGCGGCGGTCGATGGCGTCCACGATCGCCCTGTGTTCGGCCGCCGTGCGGCGCAGCATGCCCGGGCGGGTCGCGGTCAGGGCGCGGCTCGCCTGGCCCAGCGTCGACAGCGTCTGCAGCAGGGCGGCGAGCACGGCGTTGCCGGCCGCGTCCGCGACCAGGCGGTGCAGGGCGACGTCCGTGGCCACCCGGTCCGGGTTGTCCAGCACCGCGCGCATCACGGCCACCTGCGCCGCGTCGGCGCGGGCGGCGGCGAGCGCGGCCAGGGCCGGCTCGATCAGCAGCCGCGCCTCGAAGAGTTCGTCGACGGTGCGGACGCTCAGCGACATCACGAACTGCAGCGGCTCGAGCAGGGTCTTGGTGTCGAGTGCGGCGACGTAGGTGCCGGAGCCGTGCCGGCTCTCCAGAATGTTGAGACTGACCAGCGACCGGATCGTCTCGCGCAGCGTGGGCCGGCTGATCTGCAGCATCTCGCTGAGCTCGCGCTCGGCGGGCAGGCGCTGCCCCGCGGCCAGCCGGCCGTCGACGATCATCTCCTGGATCTGCCGCATCGCCTGCGCGGCGGCCGATGAGCGGTCCAGCGGGGTGAACTCGGCGGTCACGGCTACTCTCCAGATGACTTGGTGGCCTGACCAGTTTAGGCGGTCCCGCCATTTGGTACCGCCCTCTATGGTGACCGCATGGAGCTGCCCGACGGCCGTCTGCCGGAGTCGTTCGGCAAGCAGGCGTTCCCCGAGCCGAAGCCGTTCGAGATCGGCTCCCCGGCCAAGCCGGTCGTGCCTCCGCAGATGCCGGCCCCGCCGGCCGAGCCCTCGAAGATGCCGGTCACCCCGCCGGCGAAGCCTCGGCCCACGTCACCGAAGCCGGGCCCCTCGCGCACGCCGAGGACGCCCCGGTCCGCGCAGACGCCGCCGAAGCCCTCTTCGCCGAAGCCCTCCTTGCCGAAGAGCACGACGAACAAGAAGCCGCCGGTCGTGCTGGCCGCGTTGCTTGCCGCCATCGCCGCGATCGTGTGCTGCGCGGTCTCGTGCGACCAGAGCGACGACAACGCCGCCGGCGACCGCCCCGCGGCCCGCGTCACCACCGCGGCGTCGCCGGCGGCCGAGGTGCCCGTGCCGGTGGCGCCGGTGCTGGAGTCGTCGTCCGGCCCGGGGAAGTGCCCGGCCATCGGCTTCCTCGGCGCCGACGAGCTCGGCCCCGACGCCCTCGACGCCCGGCGCGCGGTCAAGCTCGCCGTCGACCGCCACAACGTGTCGAACGTGACCGGGTGCCAGGTCCGCCTGGTCGAGGCCGACACCGGCCACGGCGCGCCGTCGCAGCTGGCCGACGCGCTCGCCCGGTTCGGCGACGACGTCGTCGGTGTCGTCGGGCCGCTGCGCAGCGCCGAGGTGGGGCCGGCGGGCGTGTGGTTCGACGCCCGGGGCCTGCCCTTCATCACGCCGTCCGCGGGCGACCCGGCCGTCGCGGCGCTGGGCCTGGGCATGTTCCACCGGCTGTACCCCACCGACCTCGACGTCGCCGACGCCGCCGCGGTGCTGCTGAGTGCCAAGCTCAGCGCCGGCAAGGTGTTCGTGGTGCGCCACGACGGCGCCCTCGACATGCGGATCGCCGATCGCCTGCTGCACAACACCGCCGTGACCGTCGTCGCCACCGCCCAGGTCCAGGCCGGGCTCAAGGACTACGCGGCCGTCGTGGGCCAGATCCTGCCGTCGGGGGCCGAGTCCGTCTACTTCACCGGCTCCACCGCCGAGGCCGCCGACCTGGTCAAGGCGCTGCGCGCGGCCGGCTTCGGCGGCCCGGTCGTCGGGGGCGAGCCGCTGCTCGACCTCGAGTTCTCCCGGCTGGCCGGCTACGCGGCCGTCAACACGTTCGCGGTGTGCGGATGCGGCGAGTGGGGCGACCGGATCTACGGCGAGGAGTTCCGGAAGGCGTACCAGCAGCCGCCGGGCCGGCACGCCGGTGCCGCGTTCGACGCCGCCCTGCTCCTGCTGGGCGCGGTCGGCGACCGCCCGCGGTCCCGCGCCGACGTGCGGCAGACCCTCGCCTACGGCCCGTTCGTGCTGACGCGGGGCACGTTCGACTTCACCGACACCGGCGACCTGGACCGAAAGTACGTCGAGGTGAACGTGTACCGCCCGAACGTCAGCCAGAGCGCCCCCGAGATGCTGCCGATGACCACGATCCGCCTGTCCACCGCCTAGCCCGGCAGGAACCAGCGCTGGGCCGCGGTGCCGTTGCAGTCGTAGCCGCGGACCGGGCCGGGCGCGCCGCCGGCCAGGGTGACGTCGACGGTGTGGGTGGCGGTGAGCGTCGACGGAACCGGGCGGGCGGTCGTCGGGACGCCGTCGACGCGCAGGTCGGTGACGACGTTGCCGGCTCCGTGCAGGGCGATGTCGAGGACGCCCCGCGGTAGCGCACCCCGGAGAGCCGCACGGCGCCCCAGCCGGCGGGCAGCGTCGGGCGGGAAGGCCAGGCCGGCGGTCGTGAACTGCAGGCCGAGTAGCCCGCTGTACACCATCCGCAGGTAGGCCGTCGCGGACCAGGTCTGGTCGGCCAGGGCGCCCCGGTGCGAGCCGGTCTGCCAGCCGCCGTCCGGCGCGCCGGTGCCGAAGTTGTAGATCTCGTAGAAGCCGCCCGAGCCGTTGGCCAGGCCGGCCAACGTCAGCGTCTTCGCCGCGAAGTGCGGGTACACGTCCACGACCCCGTAGGGCTGGACGTGGGCGTTGCGCATGACGAGCCGGGCCTGGCCGGCGCTCGCGATCCCGAACAGCACCGCGAACGACTGCCCGGTGCCCTCCTCGGACTGGTCGAGCTGTCCATTGTGGATCAGGTACCCGTCCCCTGGAACAGCCCGTACGTGGCGTTGTAGTTCGCGGCCCGGCGCGTGGGCAGGGCGCTATTTGTCGACCATTGACAGAACCCCATCTGTACACGCGCGGTTCATGTGTGCGAGAGCGGACGTTCATCGATGCGATCGTGACGTGCGCCGCATTGTCGGGTGGCGGGTGGTCGCGGTCCCGAGCGGTTGTGCGGCACGTGCTAACGTCCGGCGACAGGTACCCCGACTCGATGCGGCACGCCCGCCCTGACCTGGTGTGATGGGCCTAGATGACGACTGTGGAACCCTTGTTGGTGGTCAGCGTCCACGACGTGGCGCCGGCGACCGCCGACGAGACCGCCCGCTGGTGCGCCGACGCCGACGCGCTCGGCATCCCGGTGTCCCTGCTGGTGATCCCCGGGCCCTGGCGGGGGATGTCCCTCGCCGACCACGGGGACTACGCCGAGGTGCTGCGGGACCGCGCCGCCCGCGGGGACGAGCTGGTGCTGCACGGCTGGTGCCACCGGGCCGGGCCGGAGGGGCGGGCCGTGCGGCGCGCCGTCGGCCGGGCCGTGGCCCGGGGGGCCGCCGAGTTCGCCGCGCTCGACGAGGGGCAGGCCGCCCGCCGCCTCGGCGACGCCAAGGACGTGCTCGACCGCCTCGGGCTGAAGACCACCGGCTTCACCCCGCCGGGCTGGCTCGCCTCGCCGGCCGCCGAGCGGGCGCTGGCCGGCGCCGGGTTCCGGTACACCACCGATCATTTCGGCGTGAAAGACCTGCGCGGCGCCGGGCCCAGCCGCGCCCGCCGCGGATTCGCGCTCTCCCACCGCCCCGGCGGCACCGGCGAGCGCCTCGGCTCGGCCGTCCTGCGCGCCGGCGCGGCCTGGGCCACCCGCCGCCGCGGCCTGGTGCGCGTCGCGCTGCACCCCGACGACCTGCACCGCCCGGGGCTGCGCGACGACACGCTGCGCGCCGTCGAGGGCGCGCTGAAGGCCGGCGCCCGCGCCACCACCTACGGTGCCGTCCTGGACGCGGCGGCGTCGTGAGGATCGTCCAGCTCGCGAACTTCTACACCCCGGTCTCCGGGGGGCTGCGCACCTGCGTGGAGCAGACCGGGCGCGGGTACATCGCGGCCGGCCACGAGCGCGTCACGCTGGTGCCCGGCACCGAGGACCGCGACATCACGCTGCCCGACGGGCGCCACCTCACCGTGCGCAGCCCGCTGCTGCCCGGCACCGGCGGCTACCGGGTGCTCACCGCCCGCCGCCGGGTGTGCGACCTGCTGGACAAGGTCGAGCCGGACGTCCTGGAGGCCAACGACAAGCTCAGCATCGGCTGGCTCGCGCCCTGGGCGCGGTCCCGGGGCGTACCGCTGGTGCTGGTCTCCCACGAGCGCATCAACGCCATTCTGCGCACCCGGGTGCCGCGCTGGTTCCCGCTGGACTCCGCGGCGACCGCGATCAACCGCCGCCTGCACCGCCTCGTCGACCACATCGTGCTGACGTCGTCCTTCTCCGCCGCGGAGTTCGAGGTCTTCGGCCGCGAGAAGATCCACCGGGTGCCGCTCGGGGTGGACCTGGAGACGTTCAAGCCCGCCCACCGCGAGCCGGGCCTGCGCCTCGTCACCGTCTCCCGCCTGTCCACCGAGAAGCACCCCGAGCTGTCCATCGAGGCCCTGCGCGAGCTGCGTCGGCGCGGGGTGCCGGCCACCCTCGACGTCATCGGCACCGGCCCGCTGCAGCGCCGCCTGGCCCGCCTCGCCGAGGACCTGCCGGTGCGCTTCCTGGGCCACGTGGCCGAGCGCACGCGCCTCGCCGAGCTCGTCGCCACCGCCGACATCTCGCTGTCGCCGTCGCCCGCCGAGACGTTCGGCCTGGCCACCCTCGAGTCCCTCGCGTGCGGCGTGCCGGTCGTGGTCCCGTCGAAGGGCGCGGCCGGGGAGCTGATCCTGCGCCCCGCGTCCGGGCGGGTCACCGACGGCACCCCGAAGGGGCTGGCCGACGGCGTCGAGGAGCTGCTCAGCGAGCCGCCGGAGCGCCGTCGCTCGGACGCGCGGGCGGTGGGGGAGCAGTTTCCGTGGTCGGCGACGGTCGACGGTCTGCTGGAGGTGTTCGCCCGGGCGACCGGCCGGCTGCGCGTCCCGTAGCCGAGAGCAGCGCCACGCCCGCGACGAGCAGCGCCGCGACGACCAGCTGGCTCCAGGGCCACCACAGGGCGCCGCGCCAGCCCGCGTGGAAGACGGTCGCGTCGAACAGCGCGCTGCAGAGCGGGTCGGCGATGCTTATCGCGGTCAGCGCCGTCGGCAGCGAGCCGGCCGCGAACGCGTCCTGGGTCAGCAGGCCGCTCGCCGTGGTCGAGGCGATCACGGCCAGGGTCGACCAGTCGGTCGCCAGGCCCCGGACGCCCTCGCGGGCCAGGGTGTCGGTGACGAGCACGACGAAGACGGCGGTCAGGCACGTGCACACGCCGGCCGCGACCCCGGCGAGCGCGCCGCGCAGGCGGGCCTCGGTGCGGGCCGGCAGCAGGTGCGCGCCGCCGATGAACAGCACGATCACGCCCACCGCGATCCCGACGGCGGGGAGCACATCGGTTCGTTCGAGGGTGTGCGGTACCGACGGACGCGCCACGACGAGCAGAGCCAGCCCGGCGCAGACGGCGATGGTGCCGAGCCAGGCCCGGGCCGGCGGGTGGCGGACCGTGAGCATCGCGAACAGCAGCTGCGACACCAGCAGCGCCTGCACGACCGTGAGCGAGCCGAGGTGCAGCGCGAACGCGTGCGCGGCGAACGCGGCCACGCTCAGCAGCCAGCCGGCCAGCCACCAGCGGTCCCTCACCAGCCGCCGGACCAGCAGGAACACCCGCACCGGCAGCGCCCGGCCGTGCACGTCCGGGTTGACCCGGCGCGCCGCGCGCTGCTGCATCGCCGCCGAGGTGGTGAACATGGCGGCGGCGAGGACCGACAGCACGACGGCAGACATGATCAGGGGTTGTACCCCAGGCAGGCGACCGCCCGGCGTCCGGGGAATGGCCGCGCGGTGCTGCGGCGCCCGGTTGCCGGATGTGGGCCCCGTCACCTACCCGGTCACA
The DNA here is from genome assembly GCF_040648435.1 of Dactylosporangium sp. NPDC049140. NCBI lineage: Bacteria > Bacillati > Actinomycetota > Actinomycetes > Micromonosporales > Micromonosporaceae > Dactylosporangium > Dactylosporangium sp. NPDC049140. The sequence continues at coordinate 15,920 of NZ_JBEZDS010000088.1, forward strand.
GGGGTTGGGTTCGAGTTCTAGACTCAGCCCATGCTCATCCGGCCATGGCGAACGGGCGACGAGCACCTGGTGGCGGGCGCCGAACGGCACCTGTCCGCGCACAGCATCGACCGGCGCTTCCTCGTCGGCAGCGGCGGCCGGCTGCCCGTGTTCTACCTGCGCCACATCGCGGCCGGCCCGCGCCCGGAGTGGGACGCCCAGGTCGCCCTCGACGGCGGCGAGCTGTGCGGCTGGGCCGAGTACGGCCGCTGCCCGGCCGGCTCGACCGCCGCCGACCTGGCGGTGCTGGTCGCCGACCCGTGGCAGCGCACCGGCCTGGCCACCGTGCTCATCCGGGCCCTGGTGCACCGCATGGTCGCGGCGGGGGTGCGCACCATCCAGGCCGACGTGTCCGGCGGCAACGCGGCGAGCAAGGGCCTCATCCGGGCCCTCGTGGGCCCGGGCTGGAGCCCCACCTACGAGGACGGCCTGCTCCACTACGCCTTCGATCTGGCGGCGGTACCGTTCGAGCCCGCGACGGCCTCGCTGCTGCCCCGGTAAGTGTGCGCACCGCGATTGACCGGTTGCGTTATGTTGCAGCGATGAGCCTCGAGGCGGCCTGTGTCGCGATAGGCACGGCCGTCGTGAGGAGCGCGATCGGCCTGTGGCTCAAGGACCACGCGCCGCTCGCGGCCGGAGCCGACAAGGTCGTCGACGTGGTCGCCGGCCGGCTCAGCGGGATCCGCGAGAGCAACCGGTTCCGGCGCAATGCCGAGGCGACCGCCGAGGAGGTCGCCGCGCGGCTCGAGCCGCTGATCCGGGGGGAGTTCCGCGACCTGGCCGAGCACGAGCGGACCGCTGCCGTCGCTGCCGTCGCCGATGCCCTGGCGCTGGCCAACCTGAGCGACGCGGAACTGCTGGCCGCCGACCTCGACGCGGGCCGGCTGGAGCGGCACGTCCGCGCCGCGACGCCGCGGCTGTTGCCGGCCGCGGCGCTGTCGCCCGGGGCGGAGGGCCTGTTCAATCTGGTACTCCGGGAGGCCTGCCGGCTGGTCCTGCAGGTCCGCAGCGCACTGCCCGGCGCCGGTATGGCCGGCCTCGCCGAGGTACTGCGCCGCGAGACGGAGCTGACCGAACTGGTGACCGAGGCGTTGACCCGGCTGCCGCACCGCCGCGACGAGGCCGACTTCGTGCGCGACTACCGCCAGCTGATCGGCAACCGCCTCGACCAGGTCGAGCTCTTCGGGGCCACGCTGTCGGACACGAGCCGGCGCTACCCCCTGTCGGTGGCCTACCTCAGCCTCAACGTCTCCACCGAGGGCGGTTCCCGTCTGGTGCGCGTTCCGGAGGCGCTGTGCCGGCGCCGCCGGATCTTCGTTCGCGGCGAGGCGGGGCTCGGCAAGACCATGCTGCTGCAGTGGGTCGCGGTCCACGCCGCGCGCGGGCGGTTCGGGGAGCCGCTGACCGACTGGAACGAGCTGATCCCCTTCTTCCTGCCCCTGCGCCGGTACGCCGGCACGACCCTCCCGGCGGCCGACCGCTTCCTCGACGAGATCGGCCGCCACCTCGCCGCCGACATGCCCTCCGGCTGGGTGCAGCAGCAGCTGCGCGCCGGTCGCGCGGCGATCCTGGTCGACGGCGTCGACGAGCTTCCCGGCCCGCGGCGGGACGACGTGCGCCGCTGGCTCGCCGAGCTCGTCGACTCCTTCCCGGAGGCCGCCTACATCGTGACGTCGCGGCCGGCGGCCGCGCCGAGCGACTGGCTCGACCGGGAGGGCTTCTTCGTGTGCGACCTGGAGCCGATGACGCTGCCGGACGTGCGGGAATTCGTCGACCGCTGGCACCGCGCCATGGCCCCGCCCGGGATGGACGAGGCGGCGGCCGAGGAGCTGCGGCGGTACCGCGACGGCCTCACCCAGCAGCTCGAGTCACGCAATCACCTGCGCCGCCTCGCGGGCTACCCGCTGCTGTGCGCGCTGCTCTGTGCCCTGCACCGCGACCGCCGGGCCAATCTGCCCGACGACCGCATGGAGCTGTACGACGTCGCCCTGGAGATGCTGCTGCAGCGCCGCGACGCGGAACGCAACCTGCCCATGATTCCGGGCGCCACCCGCACGGCGAAGACGATCCTGCTCCAGGACGTCGCCTACTGGCTGATCCGCAACGGCTGGACCGAGGCCGACACCGGCCGGGTCATCGCCCGCATCGCCGCCAAGCTCGTGTCGATGCCCCAGGTCCAGGCGGGCCCGGCCGAGATCTACCAGAGCCTGCTGGAGCGAACCGGCCTGCTCCGCGAGCCCGTCCACCTGCGCGTCGGCTTCATTCACCGAACGTTCCAGGAGTACCTCGCGGCCAAGGCGGCGACCGAGGCCGACGACATCGGCGTCCTCGTGGACAACGCCGAGAAGGCGGACTGGCGCGAGGTGATCGTCCTGGCCGTCGGTCACGCCGGCGCGCTGCGGCGGGCCGAGCTCATCACCGGACTGCTGGACCGCGCGGAGGCCGCCCAGCCGGATCGGCGCAATGCGTTGTGGCTCCTCGCGTTCGCCTGCCTGGAGACGGCCAGCGAGCTGCCCGTCGGGCTCCGGTCGCGGGTCGCCGCCGCAACCGCCGACCTGCTGCCGCCGAAGTCGGCCGACGCCGCCCGCGCCCTGGCCGCCGGCGGCTCGACCGCCATCGACCTGCTGGCCCGGACGGAGATCGTGACGGCGGACGAGGCGAGGGCCACGATCCGTACCCTGGCGGAGATCGGCGACCCGGAGGGTCTCAGCCTGATCGCGCGCATCGCTCGCGCGCACCACGCGGCCGTCATGAGCGAGGTCGTCAGTGCGGCGGACGCGTTCAACCTCGACGACTACGCCACGGCGGTGCTGAGCCGGCTGGAGGCCGAGTCGCTGCACCTCACCAGCCGGCACCAGGTCGCGGTGGCCAAGCGCTTCGCGAACGTGGAAACCCTGAGGCTCGGCTTTCCCATCGACAGCAACCCGATCGGGCGGGAGCAGGTCAAGCGGCTCGCGGCGCCGGCCGGACCGGAGAAACCGGGCGAGGGCCGGCATTCCGATTGGTCCGTCGTGACGGCCGGCTCGGTCTTTCCTGAGCTGCGGCCGCCGCTGCGGGCCGGGACCGTGCGCACGGTGACCGGGCTGACCGCGGACCGGGTGACGGTCGGCCCCGCGGGAGCCGCCGGGCTGGCGCGGCCGGCCGGCGGAGCACCGCCCCGGATCCTGGAGCTGGTCGACGTCGCGAATCTCAACGACGTGGTGCTGCCCGGGCACTGGGAGGGCCGGATCGGTCAGGTGGCGCTGGTCGGCTGCGACGCGGTGGATCTGGCGGACTGGCTGCGGCGGACCGGATGCACCCGCCTCGAGCTCATCTTCTACGAACCCGATCTCTCGGCGCCGGCCGACGACCTGGCGAGCGCCGTGCTCCGCCGCCTGCGCCCGATGCTGACGGCCGGGGCCCTGCACATCGCGACCGGCCTGACCGAGCACGGCGGCCGGATCGAGCGATTGACGGTCGGCCCGGCGGGCGTCATCGAGATGAAGCGGCTGACCGATGAGCCGCCCAAGGTGCTGGAACTGGTCGATATTCCGAACCTCAACGACGTGGTGCTACCGGCGCCCTGGGTCGGTAAGATCAGCCAGGTTGCGCTGGTCGGCTGCGACGCGGTGGATCTGGCCGCCTGGCTGCGGCTGACCGGGTGCATCCGCCTCGAGCTCGCCGACTGCGAACTGAATCCGGCGATCCTGCCGGGCGTACCGAACGTCCTGGCCCTGCGCATCGGCCAGGACCTGATCCCGGTGTCGACGCTCACGCCGCTCCTGCGGTCGAAGCAGTCGTGGCGGCTGGCCGTCACCAGCCCCGACGCCTCGGCCCCGGCCCGCTACCGGCTGTATTAGGAGCCATGAGGTGAAGGCCGGCGATCGTGTGCTCCTGGGCCGCACGAGCCTGGCGGTGACCCGGCTCGGGCTCGGGCTCGCCTCGATCGGCGGCCTGCGTGCGCCGGTCCCGCCGCAGGACGCGCGCGACACCGTCGACACCGCGTGGCGGCTCGGGGTGCGGCTGTTCGACACCGCTCCGGTGTACGGCTACGGCCGCTCCGAGCGCCGCGCCGGACGGGCCCTGCGTGGGCGGCCGCGCGACGAGTACGTGCTGTGCACGAAGGTCGGCCGGCTCATCGAGCTCGCCCGGGCGGTACACGCTGCTGGACCGTTCGGGCGCGGACGCGCTGCTGCCCCTGTGCGCCGAGCGTGGGGTGGCGATCCTGGCCGCCGGGGTGTACCAGGGCGGCGCCCTGCTCGACGAAGGCGCGGACTCGCCGGCGGCCCGCCGGATCCGTGCCGCCTGCGACCGCCGCGGCGTGCCGCTGCGGGCCGCCGCGGTGCAGTTCCCGTTCCGGCACCCGGCGGTCGCCGCCGTGGTGGTCGGGGCCCGCTCGGCCGCGGAGATGGCGCAGAGCGCGGCGCTGCTGGAGCACCCGATCCCGCCGGCCCTGTGGGACGACCTGGCGTAAGCGTCCAATTCGGACAAGCTTTCGCCATCTTCAGCAGAAGTTGTCGACTTTTCAACGGAAGTCCCCTAGCGTGACGTAACACATCGACGCCCGTCGGTTCCGCCAGTACCGGCAGCGCGGCGATGACCCGTGCCCGTCTTCGGCGAGCGCGCGCGGGAGTCCATGACGGCTCCTACCCCTTGGAGCGTTCCCCTTGAAACGATGGACGACCCTCCTCGCCCCGCTGCTCGCGGTCGCCGGCCTGCTGCCGGCGGTTCCCGCCGGGGCCGCGGTGCCACCGCAAGAGCCCGGCGTCACCCTGCGCGTCTTCGACCTGCAGACCCCGCAGAGCTCGATCTGCGTGCTCAAGTCCGGCCAGACGCCCAACGCCGACAAGCTCATGCCGACCGTCAACTGGACCACCGCCGCCGACTTCGGCGGGCTCGAGGACTACTTCCAGGCCCAGGTCATCGGCAACGTCAACATCACCACCGCCGGCTCGTACGCGTTCCGGCTCACCAGCGACGACGGCTCCCGCCTCGCCATCGACGGCGCCACCGTGATCACCAACGACGGGCTGCACGGGGCCACCGCCGTCGAGGGCAGCGTCAGCCTCACCGCCGGGTACCACGCGCTGCGCATCGACTTCTTCGAGCGCACCGGCGGCCAGCAGCTGACCCTCGACTGGCGCCCGCCCGGCGCGTCCGCCTTCGCGCTGGTGCCCAACTCGGTGCTGAGCACCGACTCCGGCGTCGTGCGGGTCACCGCGCCCGGGCGCAAGGAGTGCGAGGGCGCCGCCGACTCGCCGGGCGACGGGCTGCCGCTGTCGTCGGTGCACCCGGGGTACACCCTCACGAACCTGCGCCCGAGCGGCTTCAACCCGCAGGTGAGCGCGATGGACTGGTTCCCCGACGGGCGCCTCGCGATCGCCACCTGGGGCGGGAGCCTGAACACGACCGGCGAGGTGTACATCCTGCGCAACGTCACCGGCGCGACCTCGCCGGCGCAGGTGCAGTACACCCGCATCGCCTCCGGGCTGAAGGAGCCAATGGGCCTGAAGATCGTCGACGGCGTCATCTACGTGTCGCAGAAGCACGAGCTCACCGAGCTCACCGACACCAACGGCGACGGCCTGATCGACCGGTACCGCACCGTCGCGACCTGGCCCTTCGACGGCAACTTCCACGAGTTCGCGTTCGGGCTGCTGTACCAGGACGGGTACTTCTACCTGAACCTGTCCGTCTCCATCAACGAGGGCGGCGCGACCACGGACCCGCAGGGCTCGGCGAACCGCGGCACCAGCCTGAAGATCAACCGCTCGACCGGCGCCGTGCAGTACGTCGCCGGCGGTCTGCGCACCCCCGACGGGATCGGCTGGGGCCCGGCGGGCGAGCTGTTCGTGACCGACAACCAGGGCGGCTGGCTGCCCGCGTCGAAGCTCGTACAGATCAAGCCGGACCGCTTCTTCGGCCACTACACCAACCCCGACGGCCTGTTCGACGCCCAGCCGATCACCCAGCCGGTGCTGTGGCTGCCGCAGAACGAGATCGCCAACTCGCCGAGCACGCCGCTGGTGCTCCACAGTGGACCGTACGCCGGGCAGCTCGCGTTCGGCGACGTGACCTACGGCGGGGTCCAGCGCGCCTACCTGGAGCAGGTCGGCGGCGAGTACCAGGGCGCCGTGTTCCGCATGACGCAGGGGCTCGAGATGGGCGTGCTGCGCATCAGCGAGGGCCCCGACGGCGCGCTCTACACGGGCGGCCTCGGCGCCGGCGGCAACTGGGGCCAGGAGGGCAAGCTGACGTACGGGCTGCAGAAGCTGACCCCGAACGGCGCCGGCACGTTCGACTTCAAGGCGATGCGGGTCCGGCCGGGCGGCTTCGAGCTGGAGTACACCCAGCCGGTGTCGACCGAGACGGCGGCCCAGCTGGCCTCGCACTACACTTTCAAGCAGTGGCGGTACGTCTCCACCCCGGCCTACGGCGGCCCGAAGGTCGACGAGGAGACCCTCCCGGTCACCTCGGCGACGCTCTCCGCCGACCGCCTGAAGGTCACCGTGCAGGTCGCCGGCCTCAAGCCCGGCCGGGTCGTGTACGTGCGCTCGCCGCGGCCCTTCACCTCGACGACGGGCCAGTCGCTGTGGAGCACCGAGGCGTGGTACACCCTCAACGCCCTCGCCGACGGCACGCTGCCGCCCACGGGCCAGCAGGAGGCCGAGAACTCGGGCCTGAGCGGCAGCGCGGGCGTCGCGACCGACCACAGTGGATACACGGGCAGCGGCTTCGTGGCCGGCCTCGGCAACACCGGCGCCGCGGCCACGTTCAGCGTCGCCGCGCCCAGCGCCGGCTCCTACAACGTGGCGCTGCGCTTCAGCAACGGGCCCAACCCCTCGGCCGGGGCGAAGACCGTCAGCCTGTACCTCAACGGCGCCAAGGTGAAGCAGCTGTCGCTCGCCGACACCGGCAACTGGGACACCTGGGCGACCCAGACGGAGACGCTCACCCTGCGGGCCGGCGGCAACACCATCGCGTACAAGGTGGACACCGGCGACATCGGCCACGTCAACCTCGACAACATCGCCGTCGCGCCGGCCGGCGGGGGAGGCGACCACACCGGCACCATCACGGGCATCGGCGGCAAATGCGTCGACGTCAGCAACGCCGGCACCGCCAACGGCACGAAGATCCAGCTGTGGACCTGCAACGGCTCGAGCGCGCAGAGCTGGACCCGTACCGGCGACACCCTGCGCGCCCTGGGCAAGTGCCTGGACGTCGACAACGCCGGCACCGCCAACGGCACCAAGGTGCAGCTGTACGACTGCAACGGCTCGGCCGCGCAGGTGTGGCTGGCCCAGCCCGACGGCACGCTGCGCAACCCGCAGTCGGCCAAGGTCCTCGACGCTGCCGGCGGCGCCTCGGCCGACGGCACCCAGCTGCAGATCTGGGAGGCGACCGGAGTGGCCCAGCAGAAGTGGGTCCACAACTGAGCCTCGGCCTCCACGTTGCGCGCCGGCCGGGTCCGACCCGGCCCGCGCGCCCCCGCCCCCGGCGCCGAAGCGGGTGTGCTGGGGGTTGTGGTGGGCGGTGTGTTCGCCCTGCGCC
>NZ_JBEZDS010000089.1:0-23284 GCF_040648435.1 Dactylosporangium sp. NPDC049140
CACCGCCCTGGAGTCGGCCACCCACAACACCCAGCCCACCCCCGCCGTCACCGACATGATCCGCAAGATCACCGCGGCCATCGACGCCGCGTGACCGGTCGGTGGTGACTCAGCCGGTTGCCGTCTTCAGGCTCGCCCTCACCGTCACGCCCGTCACGAGCAGGTGGCCGACCATCCACAGCTCGCCGACGGTGGCCGGCACGGTGAGGGCGTAGGCGAGGCCGGAGCTGTCCGGGGCGAGGAAGGCGACCACGACGCTCAGGACGTAGCCGACTCCGCCGCCGACGAGCAGCCAGCCGAGCGGCCGGGGCATGTAACCGGAGCGGCCCGCGAGCCAGCCCATCGGCAGCAGCCAGAGGCCGAAGAACAGCCCGCCGAGGCTGGTCCCGGCGGCGTTGAGGTCGTAGAGCAGCAGGGCCTGGTCCGCCGATGCCGGCGCGGCGCGCACGGCCACGTCGAGCGCGGTGGCCGAGAACATGGTGCCGACCAGGATCGTCACGGAGTTCACCAGTCCGAACGCGGCGATCGAGCCCGCGGCCACCGGGTGGACCGGGCGGAACAGCCGCCAGAACCAGACGGCGGTGACGGCCTGGGTGAGCACCGTGACGGCGTCGGCGACGATACCGAACCGGGCGAGCCCTTCGTGCGCGACCAGGTTCGCCGCCGTCCGCGCGGCGTCGCCCGGCACGTAGAGCTGGCTGCGGACGACGAGGAATCCGAGAATGCCGGAGACGGCGAGGCCCAGATAGGCCAGGCCGGTGATCCGGGCCGTGTGCTTGACGTCGGTCATGCGACTGCCTCCGGTGAACGGGTGGTGGTCGCACTGCCGTGTCAGCCGGGCGGCGCGTCGTACTGAAAAACCGCGTCGAGCGGCCGGTCGAAGATCCGTGCGATCTGGAAAGCCAGCTCCAGCGAGGGCGAGTAACGCCCCTGCTCGATCGCGATCACCGTCTGGCGGGTCACGCCGAGGCGGTTGGCCAGGTCGGCCTGCGTCATGCCGTCGGCCTGCGAGCGCAGCGTGCGGATCTGGTTGGTGACCCGAGTGGGCTTCGGGCTCATCAGAAGCCCCGCCGGTACAGCCGGAGCTTTGTGATCGCCTCCACCACCGCGCCGATCGTGCCGGACACGAACAGCAGGTTGCCGATCCAGAAGCTGTGGGCGTCGAGCATCGCCAGCACGAGAGCGCCGCCGAATCCCACGCTGATCACGATCATCGAGGCCCGCCCGCCGCGCCGGCCGATCTCCTGATCCCGCACGTCGGACGTCACCGTCCCGCGTCCGGCCGGCACCGATCCGCCGCCCCGGGTGGCCTCGGCGACGATCGTGAACACGATGCTGAGCACGATCGAGCCGACGATGGACAGGCCCAGGGTCCACAGCATCGGAACCACCCACGAGATCTCCGCGACCGGCTGGCTCAGGAGCCGTGGCACCATCAGCGCGCCGTAGGCGCCGGACGACACGACCACGGTGGCGAGCGAGGCCCAGACGGTGCGCTCATTGACCGTCATCCGGACCGGCTCGTCATCGGACAACGGCGAAACGGCGGCCATGGGCTCCTCCAATGTCAAACATCTTGTACATGACGACCGTACGGTGGTGCCGGTCGCGAAGTCAAGTATCTTTGACATTCCCAGCTCACGGCGTCAGAGCGGCGGCGACGGCGATCGCCTGGATCGCCGGCTGGGCCAGCCAGGGGCCGGGTGCCGGGATGGGCGGCGGTCAGCTCAACCCACGCGTCGGGCTCGCCGGCCGCGCGCCGCACCGAGCTGTCCCGCACCGCCGCGAAGGCGACCCGTCGCCGGCCGCGCCGCCGGCCGGGGGCGTCCTACGGTCCGGCCGTGTGTTAAAAACTCCTCCTTGCGCCCCGGCACTGGAGATCGTTTTCTGTGCCGATGTCCATTCGGGGGTACGGCCCGGCGCTCGCGCTGGCCGCATTGCTGTTCACGGCCGGCTGCTCGACCGCTGCGTCCTCTTCCCCGGCGGCGGCCCCGTCGCCCTCCCCGTCGGCGACGCCGCCGATGGTTCCGCAGGTCGGCCAGTGCTACGACCGCCCGTTCGGGGGCGAGATCATGACCCCGGTGGTGACCGACTGCGTGAAGGATCACCAGGTCGAGATCGCCTACGTCGGTAGCCTGACCGTCAGCGGTCTACCCGCGCCGGGCACACCGGACCTCGCCCCGGCCGACGCCGAGTGCCGGACGAAGACCGCCGTGTACCTGGGGACCCCGCTCGGCCGCCGCGGTCTGACGTACGAGATCGCCGTGCCGGCCGCCGCCGACTGGAACAAGGCCTCGCGCTGGTTCGCGTGCCAGCTGGTCGCGGTCGACTTCAGCCCGGGGGATCCGAAGCTGGCGACCGTCCAGGGCTCCTACGCCGCCGGAAAGACCGCGGCCGCGCCGCGCTGCTTCACACTGACCAAGGCGCACGACCTGAACCCCGTCGACTGCGCGGAGCCGCACAGCGCCGAGTACGTCGGAGCGCCGAGCGCCGCCTATGCCGCCCCGGTGCCGAAGGACAAGGACGACCCGGCGTTCACGCCGTTCCAGATCGCGTGCCGCGACGAGATCGCCGCGGAGATGGGCGTCTCCGCGAAGAAGCTCGACGATACGTGGGGCTACAACTTCTGGGCCGCCAACAACCTGTCGAAGGCGGGAATCAGCGTGGCCCAATGCTATTTCGTACTGTGGAGCGGCAAGACGATCACGGGCTCGGTGCTCGGCACCCAGGGCAAGAACATTCCGAAGGGCTGACGGAGTTCGCGTGGTCAGACCGGCAGGGGCTTCGTGCCGAGTCCCTTGATCGAGGCATGGACCTTCTTGCCGGGGCTGAACAGAACGAAGCAGCGCTGGTGACGCTCGCCGGCGTCCCACTGGTACTTGCTCATGCCTTCCCAGGTGAGCCCGATGTCTTCGCGGTTGTCGAACTGGGCGCGGCTGAGCCCCATGAACGTGGCCACCACGGGCCAGCAGATGTCGGTCGTCCATTTCTTCAGCACGTCCTTGGCGGGCAGCGCGCCGCCGGCGCCGGTGCCGATCTGGACCGCGCCGACGAACTCGGCCTCGTGCGGCTGCGCGCAGTCGATCGGGGTCAGCGCCGAGATCGCGTCCCACCAGCCGTTGGCCGCCTTGTTGCCGACGACGTCCAGGCAACGCAGCGCCTTCGGCGCGTCCCCGGCCAGCGCACCCTTCAGCGACCCGGAGGTGAAGGACATCACGCCGTAAGCGCTGCTCAACGCGTAGACCGAGCAGACGTAGGAGCGCAGGCCGCCGCCCCACGGGGCCCGCGTCGGCATCTGCACATTGATGCCGAGCATTCCGGTGTACCAGTCACCGCCGACATAACCGCCGGCCGCCTGGCCACACGCCGCATACGCGGCCTGATACCCCTCGCTACCCGGCGCCGGCGGCTCGGGCGCCTGCGCGGCCTTGCCCTCGATCGTGCCGACCAGCACGACCTCCAGCGTGTGCCCGCGATCGCACTCGATCGGCGTGGACCGCACGAAGGCCGGGTCGAAGGGCGCTTTCGACGGACTGTCCAGGCACATCCCGACCGTCGGCAGATCGAACTTCGCCGCCGCCATCGGCTTCCAGTCGTCGACCAGGTCACCGTCGGTGCCGGCGACGCGCAGACCGCAGCCGGACAACCCGAGAAGAGCCCCGACGAGCACGGCCGTCATTGCCGTCCGGGCAGGCATCATCATCGCCACTCGTTCCCCCGTGAACCCCACCAGACAGTGGAGATCACGACTTTCTCCGCCGCGCCCGGGGATGTCAACGGCCGTACGGCTGAGTTGTGATCCAAGGCATCGCATCGTCCGGTCCCCGGCCGTGTGGCCGGGGACCGCAGTGACGTGCATACAGGCTCAACCTCGGATGCGCGGATCGGGTCTGACGTTGGTCTTGGGCGAGGCGGGGCGGGGCCTGCCGGGTTGGGGCCATGATTGCGCTGGACTCAACCCCTGGGGGTCGGCCGGCCCGGCCGGTTCAGGGCCGAGGCAGACCGTAGAAGCTCTCCCAGGCACCGACGGCGGTCCGGTTGGCGATCAGCGGCTGCGCGCCGCCGGCCTCCGCGGTCACGTACTTGCCGTTCGCGTTCGCCCGCAGCGAGTCGCTCCCGCCCGTCTGGTTCGGGCTGATCGTGAACTTCTCCCAGGCGCCGACGGCGGTCCGGTTGGCGATCAGCGGCTGGGCGCCGCCGGCCTCCGCAGTAACGAAGCGGTAGTTGGCGTGGGCGAAGAACGCGACTTGGCCGTCACCCGCGTCGATCACGTCGTAGACCTCCCAGGACCCGATCCGCGCGCGGTTCGCGATCAACGGCCGCTGGCCGCCGTCCTCGGCGCAGACGAAGCCGCTCACCGCCGACCACCACGACACGTTCGCGGTCACGGTGGCGGCGAACCGCTCCCATGGGCCGATCGCGTCGCGGTCCGCGGTAAGTTCGCGGTCGTAGTTCGTGCTGACGTACTTGCCCGTGGCCTTGTACCGGAGGCTGAACACGCCGTCGGCGTCCGCGACGTACTGGAACGGGGCCGGGTTCTCGGCGCTCGCCGTCAGCCGCGAGCTGGCGGGATCGGCGGTGACGTAGCGACCGTTCACCCCCGCCCGCAGCGCGACGTCGCCGCCGCCGAGGTCGATCACCTCGAGCTTCTCCCAGTCGCCGACCGCGGTGCGGTTCGGCACCAAGGGCTTGCGGCCGGCGTCCTCCGCGGTGACGTACCGCAGATTGCTCAGCGCCAGCAGTGACAGCTTCCGAGTCAGCGACCGCGCCTGCACCTGCTTGCGGACGACTTCGGTGCGACCCTCGACGTCGATCGCGGTGAGGGTGGCCGTGTAGGTGCCGGGCGTGCGGTACGTGTAGGTGAAGCGGAGCGGCGTGCCGTACGTGTTGGTGACGCCGTTGCCGAGGTCGAGGCTGTAGGACGCGATGCGGACCAGGCCCGGGGACGAGGCGTTCGTGTCGAAGACGAACGAATTGGGCGGCCCTTCGACGGGCTCGACGGTGAAGTCGGCCGCCCACTGCGCCGGGTCGGGGACGTCGATGAGAACCGCTCGCATGGGCACCCGGGCGGTCGGGATCGCCGGGCCGGTCGCGTTGGTGGCCAGGTCGAACGGCACGAGCAGGCCGGACGCGTCGCCGGCGCCGATGTACGCCCGCTTGCCGTCCGGCGCGATGATGACGGTGCGCGCGTGCGCGCTGACCGGCACTGCCGCCGTGACCGTGTTCGTGGCCGTGTCGAGGACCGACACCGAGTCGGACCCGTAGTTGCTGACGTAGGCCCGCGACCCGTCCGGCGACATCACCACGTCGAGCGGCTGGGACCCGACGGATACCGTCGCGGCGACGGCGTTCGTCGTGAGGTCGAGCACCGACACGTCGGCGCTGTCGGAGTTGGCCACGTACGCATGTCTGCCGTCCGGCGCGACCACGATCGCCTTCGGTAGTCCGCCGACCTGGATCGTCGCGGTGACGGTGTTCGTCGCCGTGTCGACGACCGACACATTGCCACGGCTGTTCATGTACGCCTCGTCCGCAACGACGTAGGCATGCTTGCCGTCCGGGGCGACCGCGACGTCCTTCGCGTTCCGACCCACCGTGATCTTCGCGATCACCTTGTACGTGGCGGTGTCGATCACGGACACGCCGGCGTAGTCGGTGACCGCGTAGAGGCGGCCGCCGCCGGGCGTGAACGCCACGCTGCACGTGGTGCCGCCACCGGTGTCGTCGATGGTCTTGACCACCGTGCTCCGGGCGACGTCGACGACGTTGATCTTCGAGCCGCCGTCCGGCAGATAGAGCAGGCCGCGATCGGGGTCGAACGCCGACCGTTCGCCTCCCCCGTACGAGGTGATGCCGTCACCGATGGTGTTGAGATCCTTGCCGGTTGCCGGATCAACCACTGTTGCGAGGCCGGGTCCGTAACCGCCGACGTAGAGCACCTGTCGGGTGGTTGCCGCGGCGGTCACCGGGGCGGCCACGGCAACCATCGCGGCGGTCACGCCGACGGTCGCCGCGAGCCCGGCGATGAGAGGCTTCTGCACGGCGGCATTATGCCGGAGCGATCTTGCTCCCCATTGCCCTCACCGTCTACTTCGGACAAACCGCATGAATCACGGCGAGACTTCGAACGCATACCGGAGGGCTTAATCTCCACGAAGCCCCATGGGCTGGAGCCGCCGAGCCCGCACGGCCCGGCTGCGCGGGCGTAGCTCGTGAGGGGGTGTGGGTGGAGGCGAAGCCTCCCCCACGAAAAAGTAAATACAGTGGGCCGCCAGGGACTCGAACCCTGAACCTACGGATTAAAAGTCCGAAGTGGACGATCAACTAGCTCAAGTTCAAGCATAGCAAGGGAAAGTCCGTGAGGTGCGTCGAGCGTCCGATGTGGTCCGACAGCGTCCGTGCAGGTCGGCTGGGTCAGTGCTCTACAAAACGCCGATGCCCGCATTGGATGGGACGCGGAAGTTCCTGAGCCGTACGGCTCCGTCCGTGCCAGCTAGCGAACATCCGAGCAACCAGCGAGCAACCGATCATGTGGAGGCTGCGCCCGCGCGGACCCGTAGCCTCTCCTGCATGGACATCTGTCCAGACAAGTCGACTACGGTGGGTTGCAGTCTGATCGATGGGAGTGCTTGATCAATTCACTCATCTGGCCGATGTGAGCGCGTTCGCTGCTGTTCCCCTACGAGTGTTACTGGAGCAGGTTGAGCTGAGACTTCTCGCCTGACTGGCAGCGCGGATGTCACTCACCGGATGTCAGTTACGCGCCGAGGTGGCCGGCCCAGCAAGATGACCTCCGAGAAGATCGCGGTAGCCCGCAGGTGTACACCTCCGAGAAGTGCACCCGTCGACGTGGGACACTCGTCGTCCTCTCGAAGGCAGACAACGGCAGGCGCGACACCTGACGTGCGCGCCTGCTGCATCGTGCACCTCTAGTCTTTCGGTGCGACCCGGATACGGTTCCCGTCAGGGTCGGCTGCGAGGAAGGTCAGGCCGAACCCCGCATCGTGCGGTTCGTGCAGGATCGTGACGCCCTTGGACTGCCACTGCTTGAAGATCGTGTTGATCTCGTCGGGTCGTCCACCTTCGATGGCCAGGCAAACCTCACTGGTACGCGGGACGCCCGGCGACAGATCCTCGAACTGGCCGGACCACAGAGCGAGCTCAGCGCCAGGCCCGAGGTCGAAGGTGATGTATCCCGAAGTCTCGAACGAAGGGCTCAAGCCGAGGAGATCGCCGTAGAAACGAGCCGCGGCGGGCGTGTCGTTCACGTAGACGATGAACACGACGGATGTGGTCATGGTCGTTCCTTCTCGCTGGTCGTAGGTACGCATCCACCAGCCTGGCCGGAATATGCGCCGCATCATGTCGCAATTTCTTGAGAAACTTGGTGGGTGACCCCGGACCGTTTCTTCGCCCTGATGCTGCTTCTCGAATCGAGGGATGGCGCGACCACACAGGACCTTGCCTCGGCGCTCGGGGTTTCCCTTCGAACCATCACCCGGGACCTGAACTGGCTCCGCGACGCCGGTCTGCCGGTGACCGCGCACCGGGGCCGCCTCGGCGGCGTGGCCATGCTGCCCGGGCCCGGGCTCGACCTCACGCGGCTCACGCCTGGCGAGCGTGATCATCTCTCACTCATCGGGCTTGATGAGAAGCAACGCACGGAGCTCGACGCATCCGTCGAGAGCCGCCGCGCGCTCGCCAAGATCGCCGCTACACAGTCACGTCGAGTTCATGACCTCCTGCCGCTCACCGACGTCGTGCACGTGGACAGCCGTCCCTGGCACCAGACACGAGCTTCCGGCACAACTCCGGCTTCGCTGATCGGCTCAGTGCGACGAGGTCGCCGGCTACGGATCGTGTACGACAGTCCACGCGAGCCATGCCCACGCGACGTGGTCGTGGATCCCTACGGGCTGCTCGCCAAGGCCGGCATCTGGTATCTCGTCGCCGACTGCGCCCGAGTGCCACGGATGTACCGACTCGAACGGATCACCACGTGGAAAGAACTCGACCAGCCACGACGGATCCGCCAGAACCAGACCCTAGCCACCGTCGCAGCAGCGCTCATCGACCAATGGGCACACAGCCACCCGATAGAGGTCAGCGCCACCATCGACCAGACCCAGATCGAGCGAGCGCAACGGATCTTCGGCCTACGACTCGTCCGGGACAACCATGAAGACTCCGCCACCGGCCACAAGGTGACCATTCGCTTCATGCATCTTGAGGACGTACGAGCATTACTGCCGTTCGGCAGCGCCATCACGGTGCACGCCCCCACCGAAGCCAGGGCTCACCTCCGCGCCCTCGCCACCGACCTTGCCCGCCACTATGCGCCGTCACCAACGTCCTGACCAGCAATACCTGGTTGTCCGCGAGGATGCACGCCCCGGCGTCAAGATCAACTCACTCTCATGCCGCTGTCCGCTCGGCGCCGCCTGCGGTGCTGAGCGAGGCCCGCCGGCTTGCGGACATGGCCGATGAGCGGTGCGGATGCGGGGTCGCAGCGTCCCGCCGGCGCCGGCGCCGGCGCCGGCGTCGCCGTCAAGCGTTCTGCGTGATGTCGGTGGAGAAGGTCAGATCGCGGCCGTTCTCGACGTCGGCGGTGAGGGTGTCGAGGCGGGCCTTGGCCAGCCCGTAGGAGTCGGAGCCGAGGAGTTGGTGCAGCGGGGCCTTTCCGTCGGCGGCGACGCTGATGATCGCGGTCGCGGCTTTGACGGGGTCGCCGAGCTGGGTGCCGGGCATCTTGAGGTGGGCGTCGGTCATCTCGCGGATGGCCTCGTAGCCGGCGATCGGGTTCGATGGCAGGCCGAGCGAGGTGGTGCGAAGGAAGTCGGTGCGGGTGTAGCCGGGCTCGACGAGGTGGACGTCGATGCCGAAGCCGGACACCTCGGCTGCCAGCGATTCGGTGAGGCCTTCCAGGGCGTACTTGCCGGCGCAGTAGAGACCCCAGCCGGGGAAGGAGGTCAGGCCGAGGATCGAGGAGATGTTGATGATGTGCCCGCCGCGGCGTTCGCGCATGGCCGGCAGCACCGCGCGCAGCACGTTCCAGACGCCGAAGATCTGTACGTCGAACATCTGCCGGGCCTCGGCGTCGGTGACTTCCTCGACGGCGCCGAGGAAGCCGTATCCGGCGTTGTTGACGACCACGTCGATTGTGCCGAACCGCCGGGTGGCCGCCTCGACAGCCGCCGCAACGGCAGCCTCGTCGGTCAGATCGACCTCCGCGGTCAGCAGCCGGGACCGGTCGACGTCCTGCAGTGCCTCGTCGAGGCGCTGTACCGATCGGGTGGTCGCGGCCACGTTGTCACCGCGGCGCAGCAGTTGGGTGACCAGCTCCAGGCCTAGGCCGCGGGAGGTGCCAGTGACGAACCAGGTGGCTGGGTGTGACATGCAAGTTCTCCTCGTGGTGCTGGTGTCTCGACGGCTTCCATCGTGCGAGCGGCAGCGCCGGCACGGACAGGGCCGGGCCAGCCCAGCGCTACCTGGGAATGCCATGCCTACCCTGCCTCTTTCCGCAGGCCACGGCGTCGCGAGACAATCGAATGCATGGTGAACGTGGCCCTGGGTGAGTTTCTGCGGACCTGCCGGGCGAGCACGACGCCGGAGGCGGCCGGGGTCGCGCGGCCGGACGCGGCGGCCGGGCGGCGAGTCCGCGGGCTGCGGCGCGAGGAGGTGGCGCAGCTCGCCGGGGTGAGCGTCGACTACTACACCCGGCTCGAGCAGGGTCGCCACAGCACCCCGTCGGCCGCGGTCGTCGATGCCCTGGCCCGGGTGTTCCAGCTGGAGCCGGCCGGCCGCGCGCACCTGGCCGACCTGGCCCGGCCCGCCCGGCGGCGCGCCACGCAGCAGCCGCCGCAGCGTGTACGCCCGGCCATGCAGCAGATGATCGCCTCGATGACTGAGCACCCGGCGCTGATCCTGGGCCGGCGCACCGACGTGCTCGCCGCCAACCCCCTGGCCTGTGCTCTGCTCACCGACTGGACGCGGCTGCCGGCCCGCGAGCGCAACTACACGCGGTGGATCTTTCTCGACCCCGACGCCCGCGCTGCGTTCCTCGACTGGCCGGCCGTGGCGGCCGACGTCGCAGGCACCCTGCGCCTGTACGCCGGCCGCAACGCTGACGACACCCGGCTCAGCGAACTGGTCGGCGAGCTCACGATCAAAAGCCCGGAGTTTCGTACGTGGTGGAACAGTCACAAGGTTCACGAGCGCACCCACGGCACCAAGCGCATGGCGCACCCCGCCGTCGGGCCGATCACGCTGCGGTACGAGGCCCTGGCGTTGCCCGGCGACGAGGACCAGACGCTGTTCCTCTACACGGCCGACCCCGGCAGCCCGTCGCAGGACAACCTGCGCCTGCTCGGACTCTGGACCAATACCGACCGTCGCCGCACGACTGACGTGGCTCGCGCACGGCCCACAGCAGGCGCAGCGGGAAGCGGCGACCGGCCTGTTCCCAGCCACCCCGACCATGATCACGAGATTCGGCGCCATATTAGGTGAGACATCCGGATCTGCCGCGATCCGATCGATACAAAGCGTGACGGCTAGCGTTGCGACCCGGCTCGCAACCATGCCCTTGAGCGGATGCCGAGCTGGACGAAGCGACTGGTGATTTCGCGCATCGCCGGCCCGTGCGGCTAAAGCGAAGGCAGACGCTCATCACGTATCGGGCCGCGGCCGTTCTCGAGGAAATACATGTAGCAGCGCAGGTCTCCGGCCAGTTCAGAGTCGAGGTAGGCGAGGTAGTCGGTGAGACCGGCCCCTTCGTGCTCGTCGGTCGGCAGGCCCTCGCTGCCCCATTCCTTCTGCTTGCGCAGGATCCATTCGCGCAGGCGACCGCGGTCGCGCCACCAGGCGCGCACGAGGTCAGGCGTCCACTGGGAGTCGCCGTCGCACGCCCAGCCGGACCAGGGATCGTCACGCATCCCGGCGAGCACGGCGCGCAGCTCGTCCACGGTGTGTGGCTGCCGGTACAGAAACTCTCCGCCGAATTCATCGTCGTCGCAGTACAGGATGTGCTTGGGCGCGTTCTGCCGTCCCACCCAGCAGGTGTCCGTCATCCCGCCGTAGAAGGGGCCGGGTACGTTGCGCCAGTTCCGCTCCTCCCATTTGCCGCAGAACACGTACTCGGGCGCCGATCGCAGCTGCCGCGCCGGCAGAGAATCGAACACCGCAGCGATGTGGGGAACCGGGTCCCAGTAGCGCGGGCCGTCAGGAGGCTGCTGCATCCGGCCAGGGTATCGGCGCCGCCTACCGTGCTTGATCCGTTTCCGCTCATGCCGCGAGGCGCTCGCTACGCTCCGCGACGAGCGCGCGGTGACAAGATCGTGTTCCGGCACTCGACGATGCCGATGGGCGGATGTGCCTCGAGCCATGGCCTGTGTTGAATCTGAATTCAGTGAAGGTGTTCTTTACGGAATCGGAGAACTCTTGGACGTTAGGGTCCGGCGGGCTCGGCGAGGGCGGCTGCAGCGGCGAGCGCTTCGCCGAGCAGGCCGGCGGGCCGGTGCGGGGCGATTTCGACCAGTGCGACGCCCCGCCAGTACGGATCGCTGATCGCCGTGGCCGTGGCCGTGGCCAGCGCGTGCGGGAGCGAGCTGGCCGGCAGGTGTGGCGCAAACGCGGCGAGCACCTGTGCTTGCCACTCGTCCTCCGGCCTGCTCATGGCCTGCGTGCGCAGGTCCGCCGGCAGGTGCGGGGCGATCTGGACCAGGGCCAGCACCCGCCATTCGTCGCGGTAGACCGTGACCGCGACGGCCAGCGCTTGGCGAGGCACGGTCTTCCGGTCGTCCGGCGGCAGGTGCGGTATCAGCCGGGCCAGGAGTTCCACCCGCATTTCCGGGCTTCGGACGGCGTTGGCGGCGGCGAGCGCTCGTTGCTGTGCGTCGGCCCCCCGGTCGGCCGTCAGATATGGGATGAGCGCGGTGAGTAGCGACGCTCGGAGGCTCGGCTCCGGGGTCGCCTCGGCGGCGGCCAGAGCCGCGCGGAGGGCCTCGACCCGATCCTGGGCTGGCATGCAAGCGATGATTCCGAGTAGCGCGAAGGCGCGCGAATGTGGCTCAGGCCGCGCGGTTGCTGCGTCGAGTGCCTGGCGCAGCAGTTCGGCCCGTCCGGCCGCTGGGAGATGGGCCGCCAGTTTGGCGAATCCGTATGCCCGCACGGTGTCGCTGCTGATGGCGGCCGCGGCGGCCTGGATGCCGTCCAGTTCGGCGGGCAGGTGCGCCGCGATCCGGGTCAGTACCGACAGCCGCTGCGACTCGTCGGTGATGGCACGGCTGATGATCGATGCCTGGCGCAGGGCCGTGTCGCGCTCCGCAGCGGGCGGCCGGACCGAGGTCCTCCACGACGTCCGCGACGATGGCAAGCCGTTCCGCCGCGAATACGGACCCGGCCGCGCCGAGGTCGACACCCTCGTAGCGCCCTCGTCGCGGATCGCCGAGGCCGGCGACGCAGGCCTCCGCGACTGCCTCGGCGCGGCGCGCGACGTGCAGTTTGGCGAAGATCGCCGAGATGTGATTGCTGACCGTCCTGCTGGCCAGGCCGGGCCCGCCGCCGGCCGTGGCGGGCAGGCCGGCCGGCCGGTTCAGCACGTCGCGCTCCGGGGGTGAGCTGCGTGAACCGGTCCGCCTGCCGGGGCCAACGGGTCGCCGGCAACGGTGGTGTCGTGGCCCATCCAGGTGGGGAAGGCGCCGGCGCCCAGCTTCCGGACCAAACGACCTGTTCCCGAGCGGATCGGTGCGGTCGCTCGGCTCGGCGCTGTGTCTGCTCTTTGTCACCCGCTGGGGTGACGTGTCGCGTTCGCTGCGCGCCAACGCTGAGTATCGGGACTTCTGGCTGCTCGGGAGGTTGCGATGCCGATGTCGGGTGTGTTCAAACAGTGTGGATGCCGCGACGCAGCGACCGGCCGCCGCCTGGGTATCCGATGCACCCGACTGCTGGAGCGAGGGCACGGCACCTGGCACTACCGCTGTTACGTGCCGGACCTGTCCGGCCGGGCGATCCAGGTGCGCCGCGGCGGCTTCACCTCCCAGGCCGCCGCACAGACCGCGCGGAAGCAGACCCTCGCGGAGTCACGGGAGCAGTTCGCCGGTCGGACCTGGACCGTGGCCCGGTGGTTGCGGTACTGGCTGACCACCCGCGCCGCGATCCGGCCGACCACGCTGCGCGCCTACACCCAGCACGTCGAGACCCACCTCATCCCGGCCATCGGCGGGCTGCGGCTGGCGGAGGTGACCAGCCGGCACCTCACCGCCATGTTCGCCGAACTGGCCGCCACCCCAACCCCGACCGGCCAGCCCAGATCCGCCGCCACCCTGCAGCGCATCCGCGCCACGCTGCGCGCCGCCTACAACGCCGCCATCCGCGACGGCATGGTCGCCGACAACCCGGCCCGCCGCGTCGAGATGCCCGCCACCCGCCGACCCCACGCCGTGGTCTGGACCGCGGCCCGGGTCGAGCAGTGGCGCACCGACGGCAACCGGCCGGCGGTGGCGGTCTGGACCACCGCCCAGCTCACCGAGGTCCTCGACACCGTCGCCGACGACCCGCTGTTCCCACTGTGGTGGCTCATCGCACTGCGCGGGCTGCGCCGCGGTGAAGCAGCCGGCCTGCGCTGGCAGGACGTCGACCTCGACCGCCGGCAGCTGTCGATCACCAGCCAGCGCACCACGATCGGCTACCAGGTCGTCGAAGGCCCACCGAAGTCCACCGCCAGCCGCCGCACGATCGCCCTGGACCGGCGCACGGTGGCGATCCTGCGCGCCCATCAGCGCCGTCAGCGGCAGCTGTGCGCGGCCGCAGGCAAGCCGTGGCGGCCTTGGGACTACGTGTTCACCCGCCCGGACGGGCAGCCGTTCCACCCCAACAGCTTCACCAAGCGGCTGCGATACCTGATCACCGCCGCCGGACTGCCGCCGGTGCGGCTGCTCGGCGCCGTCCGCCCGCAGCCCCGTCGCGGTGTGCCCGACGTAGCGGCGCAGCGCGTGGGCGAGGTGGGGCTGGTCGAAGTACCCGAGCGCCTCGACGACCGCCCGCCAGTCGAGCCCTTCGCGCAGCATCGTGGCCGCGGCGTTCGCGCGGTCGATCTGCGCCACGGCGGTCGGCGACAGCCCGGTGATCGCGCGGTACTTCCGCTGCCTGGTCCGCGGCGGAAGCCCGTCGGGCAGCCGCGTCCGCGCCACGAGCCCAGCGTCCTCGAGGCGCCGGACGAAGCACTCGGCGTTGTCGTAGGTCGGCGCCTCCCACGCCCGCCCGCCGAGGACGACCCGGCCGCCTCCGTCACCGGCAGGGCTACCGCCCCGTCGACGATCGCGGCCGCCGGGTGGGGCCGGAGCACCGCCCCGAGCGCCAGCCGGAGCCCCGAGAAACTCGGCGTCCGGGGGCACGGGCGCGGTGCTGGCCGCGGTCTCCGGCTCCCGCACGCTCGCGAACAGCCGCCCCCGCATCCGCGTGAAGATCAGCTGCGAGCACGTGCGCGCCGCCGACGTCATCGTCGCCTCGCCGTCGCTGCGGGTGCGCCACATCCGGTCCACAACGCCGTTGCCGCCCTCGGCGTCACGATGCTCGAACCGCAAGCCCAGGACCTCCTAGAAGCTGAACTTCTCCCACGGCCCGATCGCCGTGCGGTTGGCGATCAGCGGCTGGTTGCCGCCGGCCTCCGCGGTCACGTACCGGTTGTTGGCCAGTGCCAGGATGGACCGCGTCGAGTTGGCGTCGCCGGTGTACTCCACCTTGAACTTCTCCCACGCCCCGATGTCGGTGCGGTTGGCGATGAGCGGCTGGTTGCCGCCGGCCTCCGCGGTCACGAAGCGATTGTCGGCGTGCGAGAAGAACGCCACCCAGCCGTCGCCGGCGTCGACCTGGTCGAAGGCTTCCCACTGCCCGGCCGTGCCCCGGTTGGCGATCAGCGGCTTGGCCCCGGCCGTCTCGGCGGTCACGAACTTGTAGTTGGCCTGTGCGGTCATCGTCACGCCGGTGCGAGTCGCGGCGTTGAACTGCTCCCACGGCCCGATCGCCGGCCGGTCGGCGGTGAGCGGGCCGCCGCCGTTGTTGGCGCTGACGTACATGTTGTTGGCGCGCGCCAGCAGGCTGAAGCTGCCGTTGGCCCCCGCGACTTTCCGGAACCGGGCCGCCTCGGTCGCGGCGGCGCCGTTGGCCACCAGGCGGTTGCTCCAGTTCACGTCCAGGGTGAGATACCGCTGGTTGACCGCCGCCCGCAGCGCGACGTCCCCGCCGCCGAGGTCGACGAGGTCGAACTGCTCCCACGCGCCGGCCACCGTCCGGTTCGCCACGAGCGGGTCCGCCCCGGCACTCTCGGCGCTGACGTACCGCAGGTTGCTGTGCGACAACAGCGCGATCCGCTGCGCTGGCCGGATGGTGATCGTCTGGCTCACGGTGCTGCTGAGCCCGCCGGAGTCGGTCATCGTCAGGGTCGCGGTGTAGGTGCCGCCGTGCGGGTACTCGTGCCGCCCCTGCTGCGCCGCGGAGATGGGCACGCTCCCGTCGCCGAAGTCGAGCCTGTAGTCGATCCCGGAGCCCCAGAAGAAGCCATGCTCCGAGGCCGTGGTGTCGTACCAGACCCAGTTGCTCTCCCCGTCGGCGCTGAGTGCGAGGCCCGCCGTCGGCGGCGCCGGCTGCACGGCGGCGAACGCCACGCCGCCGAGGTTGCCCTCACTCGCGATGGTGCGCAGCAGGGTGTCCGTCGAAGTGGCGATCACCGACACCCCCACGTCGTAGTTCCCGCTGGCGACGAAGGCCTGGCTGCCGTCCGGGCTCACCCGCACGTTGCGCGGGTAGTTGCCGACGGCCACCGTCCTGGTAACCGTGTTGGTGGCGGTGGCCAGCACCGACACCGAGTTGCCCAAGGAGTTGGCGACGTAGACCTTGTCGCCCGACGGCGTGATCGCGATGCTGGTCGCCCCGCTGCCCGTGGCGACGGTCGCCGTGACCGTGCTCGTCGCGGTGTCGATGACCGTAACGTCGCCGTACCCGTAGCCGGCGACGTAGGCCCGCTTGCCGTCGGGCGCGAAGACCACCTCGCCGGGGTAGAGGCTCACGTCGATCGTCCCGGTGATCGCGTTCGTCGCGGTGTCGACGACCCAGACCTTGGCGCCGCCGGCGTTGGTCACGTAGGCCCGTTTGCCGTCCGGGCTGATGGCCACGCCGCCCGGCACCCCGCCTGGGTCGATCGTAGCGGTGACCCGGTTCGTCGCCGTGTCGACGACCACCACCTTGTTGGTGCCGCCGGCCACCACGTAGAGGCGCTTGCCGTCCGGCGTGACGGTGAGCGCGCGCGGCCCGAGGTTGACGTTGACGCTCGCGGTGACCGTGTTGGTCGCGGTGTCGACCACCGACACCTTGTCGACGGAGGCGCTCGCCACGTAGAGCCGCGAGTTGTCGGGCGAGACCGCCACGGCGACGGGGTCGTAGCCGATGAACGCCTGGCTGACGTTCTCACCGGACTGGACGTCGTAAACCGCCACCATGTTGTTCGAGGGCATGGCGACGTAGGCGTACTGCCGCTGCTGCACCGCCGCTGCGGCCTGGGCCGCAGGGACCACCAGCACCGCCGCAGAGACGATCACCGCCGGAAGACCGGCAAGGAGGAGCTTGCGCACATTGCTCCTTAAAGAGCAAGGGAAGGGATGCATACCGCGCAAGCGATTATGATCGACTCCCGCCGGCCCGGCGACCCCGTTCACCTCCGGCCGCACAGGTGCGACGGGTGCAGGAAGCATGCGCCGGCTTTCACGCGGCCGCTCGAAATGATCTCGGCGTGCGCAGGCAGGATTTTGTTGATGAGATGTGGTCCTGGTTCCCGGGGCCAGAGGCCGCCGAACGTGACGGGAGCTCAGCCGCCATCTGAGGCTGCTGCTGTACGGCGGCCACTGAACCGGACCACTTCACCCACCGGTTCCACCGGCTGTGCCGCCTCGCCGAAGTTCCACGGGTCCAGCTGCACGACCTGCGGCACGGCGCCGCGTCCTTCGCGTCCTAACAATTTCGTCAGCGCCGCGCCGGTGCACCGACTGCCGAGATCGGCGTGACGGAGGCGCGGACTGAACCGGATAAGAGCCGCCGTCCGCTGGGTGCCCCAGGCACGAATCACGCGAATGGTGACACCAATTACTTCGCTGCCGGCCGCTGTGCGCGACGGGCTCACCATGCGACCGGGAGCTTGACGCGCCCATTGGGCCCGCCGCGGATGGTGAGGGGGTTCGGGTGGAGGCGAAGCCTCCCCCGGCGCGAGCGAAGCGAGCAGGAAACACAGTGGGCCGGAGGCATCACCATGCGAACCCGGTAGCCACGATCGCCGGTGATCCGCTGCCGCTGCCTTTGGGCAGGTCACGGAGTCGGGATGGTGCCCGATGACACGTGAACCGAACTCGCTCGACGCCATGCTCGCCCGTCTGGGCGACCGCGATCCGTTCAGTCAGGCGCTCTGGCAGGCGCTGACGTGGCCGACACCGAAGGCAGTGCGGTCGCGGTTCGTGATCGAGCTTGTCGCTCACCTGCATGACTCGCTGACGGACAGCCTCGTCACCGAGCCGGAGGCGTACCAGACCTTCGTGCGGACCGTCTCGATGCTCAACGCCTTCCTTCCCGAGGGGAGGCGGCGATGACGGACGAACATGATCGGCCGCCGGTCCGGTACGTCGACGCCGAGCGGATTAACCCGTTCCGGGTGCTGCTCGACCTGCACGATCACGCCACCCGACGGCCGGCGGCGCCGAGACCGGACGATGTGCTGGCGGAGTTGGCGCTCGCCGCGGCGGTTGTGTCGTGGTGGACGCGGTGGGTCATCGGCGGACGTCCGGCCGTGGACGTCGACGAGGTCCGGGCTGTTCAGCGGCGGCTCGCGGCGGAGGTGGGCGCATGACGCCGATGGGTATCGCCCGGAACGGCAGCACGGCCGCCGTGGCCACGATCGCGGCGTGGTCCTCGTGGAGCCATATGGTTCACGTCGCGTTGCGGTACGGCGAGCGTCCGGAGGTCGCGTATGTCCTGCCGATCTCGGTCGACGGGATGCTGATCGTGGCGTCCGCCGCGATGGTGGAGGACAAGCGCCACGGGCATCGTGTCCGCTGGTCAGCGCGGGTCGCGTTCGTGGCTGGAGTGGCGGCCAGCGTGGCGGCGAACATCGCGGCTGCCCAGCCCACCGTCGGTGCTCGGATCGTGGCAGCCTGGCCGGCCGTGGCGATGCTGCTCGTGGTCGAGATGCTCGCACGAGCCAAGCCTCCTGCCGACACCTCGGCCACTGCCACCTCGGACGACGCCAGCAGCAAGGAACGCAGCAGCACCGATGCGCTACCCGCAGCCGTCGCGGCATCGGATCCGCATACGGAAGGCGCCCTGCCCGTGCAAGCGTCACGTGGCGACCGTCTCCGCCGCCGTACGGGGAGGACGGCGGACGTCATCGCACGCATGCTGGCGGAACGTCCGGACGCACGTCCGGCGGACATCGCCGCGGAGGCCGGCGTGTCCGAACGGCATGTCCGCCGCCTATTGACGTCCGGCTCTGGTCCGTCGGTTACGGGTTTGGACCTGAAAGCTGGACGCTGATAGCTCTGGACGGGTGCTCGGCCCGGATCGCCGGGCCGAGCACCCGTTTGGGATACCTTGTCACGGCCGGATGAGCACGTCGGTTCGATCGACGTGCCACCCGGAACCGCAAGGTGCACCGGTCCAGGCTGCGTCAGGACTCGTCTCGACTTGGTGTGCTGAATGAGATCCCGCCGTGGACGTCACGTGCCTGCACCACGTTGCCCTCGACGGTTCCGGAGACGTTGTTGGCTACGGCGCCATCGCTGGCGGTCAGGTGTGGTGCGAGCTCGCGCCACGCGCGTCGCAGGTCGGTCTCGAATGCGGGGTCTTCTGCTGCGGTCTGGGCAAGCTCCTGCTGGAGTTCTTCGATCCGGGTCTCGTCCGCCGGATCAGCTTCGGCGCCGGTGAGCGCGGCCTGCGCGGAGGCCTGTCCTTGGAACGCCCTTTGCACCAACCGTGCCAACGCCTCGAACGCCGCTCTGCCGCCCTCGCTGAGGCCCTCGGCGGCCTTCGTCGCCAAGGCGACCGCGATCGCAGTCACCATTTCCTGATCCATCCCACCACACCCGTCCTGTGCGCCTGGTTGCCGTCGGCTCCCGTCCGCCGAGTCATTGGAGCGTAGACGCCGATCTATGACAATGACGCTTGCCTGTCGCACATTCGTCATGATAACGTCACCGTGGGTGATCTTGATCTCGATTCCTGGAGCAGTGTCGTGACCGAAAAATGGGAAGCGAAATCCTCCGCGTCATTCCTGCGGCGTTGGGGAAAGTCGTCCCACGAATTGGGGCAGACGTCCGGCGACGGAAGTTGCCCGGATATCTGGGAGCTCGACAACGGTGACATCGCGATCATCGGATCGGACCTAACCGCCGCCTATGAGGACCGGTTGCCCGACGGGGTGAGCGTCGATCCCGGCGAACGGATCGTGATCATCCCGCGGCAGACCATCCTCGCGGCGAAGGCGGACATCCCGGATGCGTGATCTTCTCGCCGGAGCCGCCGGCGAACGGATGGAGCTGGACGCCTACCTGACCGACTTCGACCGGAACTTCTGGGCGACGACCGAGCCCGGGTTCTGGAAGCTGGAGCGCCAGCAGTTCTTCA
The DNA here is from genome assembly GCF_040648435.1 of Dactylosporangium sp. NPDC049140. Lineage (NCBI taxonomy): Bacteria > Bacillati > Actinomycetota > Actinomycetes > Micromonosporales > Micromonosporaceae > Dactylosporangium > Dactylosporangium sp. NPDC049140. The sequence goes on from NZ_JBEZDS010000089.1 coordinate 19,660, forward strand.
AGGAACCAGGAAATGCAAGCTGGGAAGCCTTCGCAAAAGGAGACTGGGACGAGTCGCTGCGGATTCTCGAAGCCGGTCGTGGCGACATGGCCGACTACTATCGCAGGACCGCCGAGCGAGGGTTCGTGACACGACGCGTCCGCGTTGTCGAAGAGCCCATCATCCCGTATCTGCAGTGGGAACTTCACGTGTTGCGGATGCGGGACGAGTTCGGCGGCGCCGTGCGCGTCGTGGACCGGGACCAGGTCGCCGAGTTCGAGCACGACGCTCCACTCCCGGAGGTCTACACCCACGGGTCGACCGTGATGTACCAGGCCATTTACGACGATGACGGGGTACTGGAGTCGGCCCGCAAGTTTGTCGACAGTGACCTCGTCGTGCGGTGTCAACGGTTCATCCAGGATCTGTACGAGAACGGCCGGCCGTTGGCGCCGTTCTTCGCCGAGCGCGTCGCGGCGCTTCCGCCGCCTCGTCAGCAGTAGTCGTCGAGCCGGACCGGGATACGGCGATGCCGGTTGACGAGCCGAACCCGACACCGCACGTCAACCGGCTGGAGGCGGCGGTCTCCGGCGACGTGGTCCAGGCCCGGGACGTGCACGGTGGGGTGCACTTCCACCGCTCAGAACCAGGCTTGCAGGTGTTGCCGTCCCAGCTTCCCGGTGACGTACGAGGGTTCGTCAACCGGCACACCGAACTGGCGATCCTGACCGGGGTCGTGTCCGACGACCACGAGAACCCGAACGTCGCCGCCGTCACCGTGATCACCGGCACCGCCGGGGTCGGCAAGACATCGCTGGCACTGCACTGGGCGCACAGTATCCGCGACCGCTTTCCCGACGGCCAGTTGTACGTGAACCTGCGCGGCTACGATCCCGGGCAGCCTGCCGTTCCGGAGCAGGTCCTGAGCAGGTTCCTGCGCGACCTGGGCGTGCCCGCCACAGCTGTTCCTGCGCTGCTGGAGGACCGGGCATCGCTGTACCGATCGCTGCTGGCACCCCGACGGATGCTGGTGGTCCTCGACAACGCCGCGACAACCGGCCAGGTCCGGCCGCTGCTGCCGGGCACCGCCAGATCGTTGGTGCTGGTGACCAGCCGAAACCGGCTCTCCGGCCTCATTGCCCGGGACGGCGCGGTCCGGCTCGGCCTGGACACCCTGCGGGAGGACGACGCCGTTGCTTTACTGGGAACCGTGACCGCCCGGTACCGCCGGCACGACCAACACCACGAACTGGTCGAGCTGGCCAGGCTCTGCGCCCGGCTGCCCCTCGCGTTGCGGATCGCCGCCGAACGGGCCGCGAGCCGGCCGATGATGCGCCTCGACGAACTGATCGCCGACCTGCGCGACGAATCAGGGCTGTGGGATGCCCTCACCGCCGAGGGCGAGGACGACGCCGACGCGGTCCGCCCCGTGTTCGCCTGGTCCTACCGTGCCCTCCCCGAACCGGCGGCCCGCCTGTTCCGGCTCCTCGGCCTGCACCCCGGCAACGAGTTCGGCCTACCCGCCGCCGCGGCCCTCGCCGGCACCACCGTCCGGCACACCCGGCAGCATCTCGATGCCCTGGTCGGCGCGCACCTGCTCGAACAGCCGGCACCTGGCCGGTACGAGTTCCACGACCTGCTCCGCGCCTACGCCGTCGACCAGGTCCGTCACCTCGAACCCCCCGACACCCGTGCCGAGGTGACGCGACGGGTGCTCGGCTGGTATCTGCACACCGCCGACGCCGCCCAGACCCGCATCGCCCCGTTCGACCGGTACCAGCTGACCGCATCCATCCCGGCGGACGTCGAACCGCTCGCCTTCGACACCTACGAGGCCGCGCTGCGGTGGTACCAGACCGAAGGCGCCAACCTCGTCGGCGCGACCCGGGCCGCCGTCGACGCGAACCTGCACGGCATCGCGTGGCGGCTCGCCGCCGTGTTGCGCGGCATCTACATGCACCAGAACGCCTTCGACGACTGGCTCACCACCAGCAGAATCGGCGTCGCCTCCGCCACCCTCGACGGCAACCCCGACGGCCAGGCCGAAGCCCTGGAAAGCGAGGCCAAGGCATACTTCCAGTCGCGCCGGCTCGACGAGGCGGAGACCAGCCACCGCGCCGCGCTCGCCATCCGCCGCAGCCTCGGCAACCGGTTCGGAGAAGCCAAGTCCATCAACGCCCTGGGGCTCATTGGCCTGCGCCGCCGCCGACTCGACGACGCCAGAAGGTACTTCGGGCAGAGCCTGGCCATCTTCGGCGAACTTGGAGAACGTCGCTGGGAGGCCCTCATGCAATGCAACCTCGCGGAGACCCTGTGCGAGGTGCAACAACCGCAGGCTGCAGAAGGCCTACTACTGGACGCGTTGACGGTGTTCCGGGACATCGGCGACCGGTTCGGCGAAGGCAACGCCCTGTTTCTGCTCAGCTGGGCGCAACGAGCGTCCGGCGACACTGGCAGCGCGCGGAGCTCCATCGACAGCGCGCTCGCCATCGCTGACGAGGACGAGAACCAGGTGTGGCAGGCGCACTGGTCGGTCGAGCTGGGCAACGTCCAACGAGCCGCCGGGCAACCCGCCGAAGCGCTGATGTCCTACCAGCGAGCCGCCGCTATCCAGCGGCAACTCGGCGACCGCAGCCGGGAAGCCCTCGCGCTCGACGGCGCGGGCCATGCATACCAGGACATGGGGCGGGTCACCGAAGCCGCCGACTTCCACCGCACCGCCGTCCACACCCACCGCGACCTCGACGACGGATGGAACCTCGCCCAGACCCTGGACCACCTCGCCAACGCCTTGGACCACACCGGTTCCGCGGAGGACGCCCGGATGCATCGGCAGCAGGCGCTCGATCTGCTTGTTTCCTTCGACGACCCTCAGGCAACCGCGCTGCGGCGGCGCCTCACCGAGGCGCTGGAACCCCGGTAGCGGGCGCCGACTCCACGATCCAGATCGGGGCATCGGCACACTCAACCCGGACACCGTCCCCCGGCGTCAACCGGGTGCGGAACACTTTCAGACAACTGTCGCCGACGTGGGCGACCGGTGCGTGGTCCCGACCCATGAACGCGAACATCCGCACCTGGTTGTGCACCTCACGCGCCGACCGCGACCAGTCCACCGTGGAGAACTCCGGTTCGATGAAGCCGGCCGAGGACGCGTCGCCTTCGAGCTGCGGCACCCCGGGAACGCCCCGTTCCACCTGGTCGAGGGCGGTAATGAGCAGATCGGTGAGGACAGGCCGGATCCGCGACGACAGGACTTGCGGCGTGACGTCCTCGTCGAGCGGAATGCCGCCACGCTGCGCCAGAATCGGACCGGCGTCGAACCGTTCATCCATCCGATGGATCGTCACGCCGATCTCCGGGTCGCCGTTGCGGATCGCCCACAACACCGGCGCTGGACCCCGGTACTTCGGCAGCAACGACGTGTGAATGTTGATCACGCCGCACCGGGGCGTGGCGAGCACAGCGGCAGGCAGCTTCCAATTGAAGCCGTACACCATCAGCAGATCCAGCCGGTACCCGGCAAGAGCCTCCGCCAGCCCCACCGCGTTACCAGGGACCAGAAGATCCATCCCCGGCGGCAACGCCCCCACGATCCCGCCGATCGATGCGGCAGCATGGGCGTCAACGACGCCGTTCGGCTTCA
>NZ_JBEZDS010000090.1:0-22475 GCF_040648435.1 Dactylosporangium sp. NPDC049140
TTGGCCACGTTGAAGGTGACACCGAACGAGGTGGTCACCGACGCGGCACCGGTGTACCTGGCCGTGCTCGATGAGGTGGTCCCGTCGGCGTGGCATCACGTTGAACGCTATGCCAACAACCCGATCGAGGCTGATCACGGCCAGCTCAAGCACCGGCTCAGACCGATGCGCGGCATGCGCACCGACCGCACCGCACGGACGATCATCGCTGGACACGCGTTCATGCAGAACCTTCGCCGCGGCCACTACGAACTCGGGCTCGACGCCCCACCCGGACTGCCCATCGCCGCGGCGTTCCGCGAGCTCGCCACCGCAATCTGAGCTCGGCGTACCTGAAGCTCAACGCGCCTTCCGATCGGCGAACGCAACAGCACCCTTCCAGACCTCGAAGAACGAGGTCGGCCTCGACCACTATCAGGTCCGCCGTTACGACGCCTGGTACCGCCACATAACCCTCGTTATGGTGGCACACGCCTTCCTCGCCATCACCGCGTCGCAGGCCGAAAAGGGGGCTCCGAACCTGAACGGGACGGCCTCATCCGCCTCACCCTCGGCGAGGTCCGACGTCTCCTGGCACACCTGATCACCATCGTCCGACCGCTTGATCATATCGATCGATGGTCGCGATGGCGGCGCCGGCACCAGTTCCGCGCCAAAACCAGCCACTACCAGTGAAGACTCGGCCTCCATGAAGTGCGGCTGGAGTATTAGGCGTAGTCCTCTTATCCGTAGGTTGATCGGATCGATTCTTTATAGGATCACCTATAATGTGGGCGAGCGGAGGTCATCACTGTCAATCCCCTGGAACCGTGAAGGACTGCATTATGCGGCTTGAGTGTCCCGTGCTCGAGCTGAGGCAAGGGCCATAGCATCGTGCGTTCAGTCCGGTCCGGTGTGCCGTCGAAGCGGTAGGCGATGAGCGTCGTGCCCTGCTGGCGACGCACCGGTCGGGGTCGCGGCTGAGAGTCTTCGCGCCGGGCAGCGCCGGTGCCGTGCGGTGCTCGCCGGTCGCGATGTCGGTGAACGTCGGTGGGCTGCCGATCGACGAGGACCACGTCGGCCGTCATCACCCGTTCTTCCCCTGGCGTGCCGCGCCGCGGACCGTCCACACTGGAGACCGAGACCCGTCGATCCGCCGATCATGAACAGGGGAACCGTGGAGCCGACGCCACCGCGCTTCGACATCGACGTCACGGGTGCTCGGGGCCTGCAGGTCGGCAGCCACAACACTCAACACAACTACTACGCAGCGGTACCGCCGGTCCGGTCGACCTACGGGCATCAGATCCGCAGCATCGTGCCGTCGCGGCTGCTGGACCGGGAGGCGGAGCTGGCCGATCTGGCCGCGTTCTGCCTGGCCGGTCACGGCCCCGCGTACGCGTGGTGGCGGGCGCCGGCCTGGGCCGGGAAGTCGGCGTTGATGGCCTGGTTCGCGCTGCACCCGCCGGACGGGGTACGCGTGGTGCCGTTCTTCGTCACGTCCCGCTGGGGCGGCTACGGCGACTGGCGCGGCTTCCTGGACGTCGTGTCGGAGCAGCTCGCGGAGGTGCTGGCCGAGCCGGGCCCGGCGAACCCGCGGATCTTCGACTTCTGGGCCCTGCTGGACCGGGCCGCGCAGGCGTCCGCCGATCAGGGCCGGCGGCTCGTCCTGCTCGTCGACGGGCTGGACGAGGACCGGGGCGTCACGGGCGACCGGGACGCCCACAGCATCGCCGCGCTGCTACCGGCCCGGCCCGTGGCGGGGTTGCGGGTCATCGTGTCGGGGCGGCTCAACCCGCCGATCCCGTTCGACGTCGGCGACGACCACCCGCTGCGCGATCCCGCCATCGCGCGAGAACTCGCACCATCGGCCGTGGCTCAGGTGATACGGCAGGACATGGAGCGCGAAATGCGCGGATTGTGGGGCGGCAGCCGTGCCGAGCGGGACGTCGTCGGGCTGATCGCGGCCGCTCGGGGCGGGCTGAGCGCCGCCGACCTCGCAGAGCTCATGGCCGGCGGTACCGCGGAGGAAATGTCCACAGCCGACGTCGACCGGTTGCTCGTCACGGCGGCGGGCCGCTCGTTCGTGGCGCGGCCCAGCCGGTGGCAGCCCGGCAGCAGGCCGGACGTGTACCTGCTCGGCCACGAGGAGCTGCAGATCAGCGCCGCGGCGCAGGTCGGTGTCACGGGGTTCGATCGGTACTGGGCCCGGATCCGTCAATGGGCGCAGGGCTATCGGGGCCGGGACTGGCCGCCCGGCACCCCGGAGTACCTGCTGCGGGACTATCCGCTGGTCGTGCGGACCACCGGCGACCTGCCGCACCTCGTGGAACTCGCGGTGGACCACCGGCGGCACGCGCTGATGCGCCGGATCACGGGCGGCCATCACGGTGCGCTGAGCGAGATCGCCGCCGCCCAGCAGGACCTCATGGCCACCGAACCGCCGGACGTCGCCGCCGTTGCCCGCCTAGCCGTCCACCGCCAGTCGCTGGGCCGCCGCAGCGGGGAACTGCCGTGGGGGCTGCCCGCTGTCTGGGCCGGGATCGGGGCGGTGCTAGGGCGAGAGGGCGATATCAGCCGCGCCCGGGAGATCGCGAGGTCCTTCACCGATCCGCTCCGGCGGTGCGCCGAACTGCTCGACGCCGCGGGCGTCCTGACGGCGAAGGGCAGCGCGGAGGAGGCGGCGTCGTTCACGGCCGACGCCCTTACCCTCGCTCGCGAGATCACCGAACCCGGCCTGCGGGCGGAAGCCCTGGCCAAGGTGGCGGAGGCGGACACCGGCCGGGGCGGGACGATTCTCGACGAGGCGCTGGCCCGGGCGGCGGACATCGGTGATCCGGACCGCCGGCAACCGGCACTGGCCGCGATCGTTGAGGCCGCCGCGGCCACCGGCCGGACCGGCCGCGCGACGGAACTGGCGGCGTCCATCATGTCCGACCGGTGGCGCACGCAGGCCCTCCAACGCGCGGCGCAGAGCGCGGCCGGCCGCGGCCACCTGGACGCGGCGGAAACCCTTCTCGCCGCGATCGACCCGCCGAACCAGCGGGCGTGGGCCCTGGGCGCCGCCATCTTCGCCGTGGCGCAGGCCGATCTCGCCCCCGGCGAGCGTGCCGCCGCGGTCCGGGCCTGGGCGACCCGTGCCGAAACGGCGGCCCGGGACATCCCCGAGGCGCAGTGGCGGGCCGACATGCTGGGCGCGGTCGCGTACGCCTCGGCGCTCGTCGGGGACTCGTCGCGGGCGCGTGCGTTCATCCGCCGGTCCGAGGCCGCGGCGGCCGACGGGCGGCCCGACGCCGACCGCCACGCATCCGTCTCCGTCGCGTGCGCCCATGCCGTTCTCGGCGACACCAGCGATGCATTGGCGATCGCTCTTTCGGCCGGGTCGAGCCACCGCGCGGTCGCCGCGGCGCTGGCCCGTGGGGGGCGGCCCGACGAGGCCGAGGCTCTCGCCGCCGAGATCGACGAGCCGACCCCCGGTCAACGCAAGCGCGAGGCCGCCCGGGGACCGCTCGCCGACCTCGCTCGCGGCGCCGACGACAGCGACGTGCTGCCCCAACTGGACGCGCTCGCCGCCCTGGCCCGCGTCGCCGTCGACGTGGGCGACACGGACCGGGCGATCAGGCTGTGCGAACAGATCGAGGCCGCGACCACGACCGACGCCGTCGCGTTCCTGGACGAGACGACCACCGCGGAACTCGCCGGGGCGCTGGCCGCCGCCGGGTACACGGACGAGGCTCTCGCGTACGCCGAGACGATCGGTGAACCGGGGCAACGCAACCAGGCGCGGTACCTCGTCGCCCGCGGCGCCGGCCACGACGAGCAGACGAAGGTCGTCGCCGCGATCCGGTCCTGGACGTGGACGGACGCCCGGGAGGTCGCGGCGGCGCTGGCCGCGGTCGCTGAGACGGCGGCGGGGGCCGGCGACACGGCGCGGGCGGTCGCGCTCGCCGAGGAGTCCGTGGCCATGACGGGCCCCGTCGACGAGCCGTTCGAGCACGCCACCTGGTTCCGGGTGCTCGCGGACGCGGCGCGGGCCATGGCCGTCGCCGGTGAACCCGCACGCGCGTGCGCGATCGCCGACCGGCTGGCCGCGACGGAATCGTTCCATGCCATCGCTCTCACGGGGGCGGCCGTCGCGGCGGCCAGGGCGGGACAGGTGGCCGCCGCCCGGCACATCGCGCTGGCGCTGGGCCACCCGGACGAACGGGCGCGGGCGCTGGCTCGCGCGGCCTTGGCCGCCCTGCACGCCGGGCGGCCGGAACCGGCTCGCGCCCTGGCTCTCGCGAGCGCGGCCGAACCGATCGGCGAAGCCCGCCCGGCGACCACCACCAGGGCGCGGTCGGGTACCGGTTTCGCCGTTGCGGCAGCGGTCGAGGTCATCGACGGCCCGGGCGGCCCCACCGAGGCCCGCGCGATGAGCGACCTGATGGCCATCACCGGTGCCGAAATCGTCCGGCAGGCGTTACCCGCCGATGTGGATGCATCGTCCGGCCCGGAGTTCACCGCTCAGTCCCTCGTCATTCCGGCTTTGTCCGAGGACCCGCGTACCGACGTGTCGGCGCTCCTCACCGAGGTGTTCGACGCCATCGGCGACCACGCCCGGGCCCGCGCGACCGCGACCGCCGCCGTGGTCGCGGCCCGATCGATCTACTCGCCGCGGTACAAAGCCGATGCCCTCGGCAACGCGGCCCGGGCCCTGGCGGCCTGCGGCGACATCGGCGAGGCCCGATCGGTTGCGGACGAGGCGGCGGCCGCTGCGAAGCACATCGGCACTTGGCGCAAACAGGAGGCGGCCGAGCGCGCCGTCATGCGGGTGCGCGGCGTGATCGCGCGGGCCGCCGCCCGGGCCGGGGACCTCGGCGTGGCCAGAGCCCTCATCGACGCCATAACCGCCGACGACGTACGTGCGGAAGCACTTACCGGCCTGGCCCGGGACCTTGCGGCGGAGGGTGACGAGGACGGTGCCGTCGCACTTGCCCTGTCCATCGGGGAGCCGACCGGCCCGGCCCGCGCCCTGGCCGCCGTCGCGGCGACCGTGACCGGCCCGCGCGCGCAGGTTCTGGCCGGGCAGGCGCTGCAGGCCGGCAGCTGGGAGGTGTGCCTGACCGCCCTCACTACTGTCGCGCCCGGCGCGGTCGCTGCCATCGCGGCCGAGGTCCGGCGGGTGGCACCTTCTCCGGCGTCCGATGAGGCGGTGGAAGATTCGGCGCGGATGTGCGCCCATCTCGCCCCGGAGCCGATCCCGATCGGTTTGCTCGAGAAGGCCGGTGAGCCGGTCGACCGGCTTCAGCGTCTCGGATTCGCCCACGTGGATCAGGGCGGCCTCCGGCTGTACCCGTCGGCCCGGGCCACCCTGCGCGAAGGTGCCTCACCGGCCCAGGCCACGCTCGCCCTGGCCCGCGCGGAGCAGGTGCTGCTGGCCGGGGATCCCGGGAGCACCGACGATCCGGCCACCTGGAGCACCTGGGCCTCGCTGACGCCGCACATCCTCGCCGTCGAGCGGGCGGTGACCGGGCCCACCGGCCTGCACCACCTGGCCTGCCGCGCGGCGTGGTACCTGTTGTACAGCGGCGACTTCCGAGCCGGTCACGAACTCGCCGCCGACCTCCACGGCCGGTTGTCCCGGCAGTTGGGCAACGACGACGACGCCACGCTGAAGGCAGCCGCGGCCTTGGGTTTTGCGTTACGGCGGATGGTCCGCTACGCCGAGGCCCTGCCCCTCGACACGGACAGGCTCGACCGCCATCGGCAGATCCACGGGCTCGACCACCCCGACACGTTGCGATCGGCCAACGACCTGGCCATCGACAAGCGCCGGCTCGGGCAGGTCACGGCCGCTCGCGAGCTGGACGAGGACACCTTGGCCCGGCGCAAACGGGTTTTCGGTCACGACAACGCCGAGACGCTGATCTCGGCCAGCAATCTGGCGTTCGACCTGACGTTGCTGGGCGACCTCAAGGGTGCCCGGAAACTCAATGAGGACACCCTGGCCCGGCGCAAGCACGTCCTCGGGCGCGACCATCCCGACACACTGGCCTCGGCCAACAACCTGGCCTTCACGCTGCACCGGCTCGGGAAACTGAAGCAGGCCCGCAAGCTGAACGAGGACGTCCTCGCCCGTCGGCGGCGGGTGCTCGGTGACGACCACCCCGACACGCTCGCCTCCGCCGGCGGTCTGGCCCAGGTGCTGCACGCCCTGGGAGACCTGCGGGCGGCCCGGGACCTCGACGAGGAAACGCTGGTACGGCAGCGACGCGTGCTGGCCGATGACCATCCCCTCCTGGTCGATGCCGAGTACAAACTCACCGAGGTGCTCCAAGACCTCGGAGATCTGCCCGCGGCCCGGCAGCTCGGCGAGGACGTCCTGGCGCGGCGCCGCCGCGCCTTCGGCGACGATCACTCGCACACACTGGAAGCGGCCACCCGACTGGCGATCGCCGTCCGCCGGCTGGGCGAGCCGCAGACCGCCCGGATGCTTGACGAGGACACCCTGGCGCGCAGCCGGCGTACGCGGGGCGACGATGACGACACGACACTCGAACTCGTCAACGGACTTGCCAACGACCTGTACGAGCTCGGCGAGTTCGACGCCGCGCGCGCCCTGAACGAGGACAACCTCACCCGGCGTACCCGGCTTCACGGTGACGACGATCCGAACACCCTCATCTCGGCGCACAACCTGGCGAACTGCCTGCACGCCCTGGGCCAGCTGGAGGCGGCCCGAGACCTGTACGAACAAACGCTGACGCGGCGGCGGCAGGTGCTCGGCGAGGACCATCCTCACACCCTGGGTACCGCGGCCCGTCTCGCCGAGAACGTGCGCGCGCGGGAAGAGCGCGAGACCTGACGGCGGCCGCCGGTCGCCTGAGCTGTTTTATGAGGCGAGCAGGTCGAGGAGCCCGCCGACGAGGAAGAGGACGGCAGCCACCTTTCGCAGCACATGCAGCGGACGGGTCTGGTCGAGCAGCCCGCCCCATCCTTGCTGCACGGCGCCGAGGGCACGGTAGCCGAGTGCGGCTGTCAGCAGCCGGAGCTTCGGGTTCACGATGATCAGGGATACGCCGATGGCAAGGTAAGCGACGAGCAGCCAGGGCGTTCCCCACTTGAGCGCGGCGAATGCCGTTATTGCGCCAGCGAGGAGAACGGCGAGGCCGAGGAACCCCGCGCCGAAGTTGTTCTGGGCCGCCTTCATCTCCTGGATCAGGTGCCGTTCGTGTTCGGGCAGCTGCGTGGCGATCAGGCGGTTGACGCGGTTCACCGTAGCTTCGTACTGCTGCGGGCAGACCCGGCCTTTAGAGTGTTGCTCCCCGCAGTCGTGCGGGGCGGATAGGGCGGTGATGGCTTCTCTGTGGAAGTCGCGGTAGTCCGTGAGGGGCATGGTGAGCCCGGCGGAAACGGCCTTCGGAGGCGTTTCAATCTTGAACACTCGGGGACCCACCTTGGGGGCGGGGACGGTTACGACGATGTCGGCGAGGATGGTGGTCTGCAGCTCGAGCCAGCGGTGGATCTTCCGCTTATGCCCGCTCTGGTCGAGCTTCAAGCGGGCGCGGTCTTGCGAGGCCTTACCCAGGTTACGCAGGTTCGTCGGATCGGGCAGGTCCAGCAGGATGGCGAGCCCGGCCAGGTAGAGCAGGGACTTGCCGGCCCGACCCCAGATGGCCATCTTGAGGCCGAACAATTCCAGGGTGCCGGTGGGCTTTCCCGTGAACCATGCGGCGATGAGGTCGTACAAGCCGCTCATGCGTGCCCCCCATGAGTCGTGACGTCGATGGCGCAGCACACGTAACAGTAATTAGCCTGTGCCAACCTCGTTGTTGCAGGTCGACGAGCGTTGACAAGCGGGACTTTGGTGCTCGTCCGGAGGTCAGCGGAGGTGATCAACTTTGTTTGATGAGAACCACCGCGCTCGACGACGTTGATCACGGTGCGGTCGCGGTCGGCGGGGGGATCACAAAAGGCGAATATGGTGCTGCTGACCGAGGCGGCCAGGGACCCCGATGTCCTCGGCATGCGGGGATTCCAGGGCATGGCGCTCTCGGCCCTGCCGAACCCGGAAGCCGCGCTCGCCGAACGGCTGTGCGTGGCCGTCCGCGACGTCGACCGCCTCCTGCCAGCTGCAATCGCAGCGGTATCGTCCGCCCCGACGTATCTCGACGTCCGGGAGCAGCGCCGGGCACCCGGTGCACTGGCCGAGCCATACCTGCGTGTGTTCTTCCCGGACGGCCTGCCGTCGCCGGCGGCGGCCACGCCCGCCCAGCGCCGACTCGCTGCAGCGGTCGCCCGGCACGCGCCATGCCGAGAACCTGACATCCAGGCACGGCCATCCTCGGGCCAGCACCTCGAAGCCTGGAACGGGACGTTTTCACGGCTCGGCCTGCCCAACGACCGGTCGTCGTGGCAGGCCGTGGCCGACCATGCCTGAGCCGGTTCAGAGCGCCTCCAAGCACCGGCGTGCGCACCGTCGGATGTGAAGTCGGCAAGGGCGGAGCCGACCAGCTCGTCAGTCTGACCCCACATACCAGCAGCATCTTTCGGTCGACGATGGTGCGCGCATCTGCCGCCTATCGGGGGCTGTGGCTCCGAGGCCGTCACGCTCCGTACGCCGTTCAGCTGCCCGATCACCGGGCTGGCGCGCGCTCGTGCCGAGAACAGCGCGGCTAAGTGAGGGGCGAAATGCGGATGCGGTGACCTCGCCGAGGTGCTGCGATCGGCGGCAGTGCGGACATGTGTCAACGATGCTGGCATGCCGGCCGCCGAGCGTGGTGAAGGAGGGCACGGTGAGCGAACCGCCCGTGTGGCTGCTCGACGTCGACGGAGTCGTCAACGTCGAACGACCCGACTGGGGCGTCGTGCCGCAGAACGGCCGGGCATTCGCTGAAGGCATCCAGTGGCGGATGCGCTGGGCACCGCCGTTGCTTGCCCGCATTCGGCGGTTGCATCGGGACGGCGTTGTGGAGGTCCGCTGGTGCTCGACGTGGTGTGCGCGGCCGGGCGAGTTGCAGCGTGTCCTCCGGCTTCGCTTTGCTTGTGCGTTTGGTGCGGTGCCGAACCCGGCGGTGGCGAAACTCGCCGCGGCGCGTGCGGTGCTGGCCGGTGGGCGCCGGCTGGTGTGGACGGACGATGACGTGGTGCCCGACGCCGGTGCGATGGTCGACGAGCTGACTGTCGATGGCAGGGCGCTGCTGATTCGCCCAGATCCGCGGTGTGGGTTGACGCCGGCGCACCTGGATGAAATTGAGGCGTTTGCACAGTGCAGGCTCGACGGAGCGGCATGACCTCTTGAAGTACCAGATCGAGTGCCGCCAAGCGTCGAACTCGTCACCGCGCGGTTCGTCACATCGCGGTCGATGGAAGCGGCTGTTCATGGCCGGAAAGCTAGATCCACTGGCTGCACGGATCTGCCGCTGGTCGCGTGTTGCAGGGCGTCACGATGATCGGCATGAATCAATCCGCCTATCAGTGCCATCGTGCTGCGCGGCTTGGCGGCGTACGTCAGAAGTTGCCGGCGCGCCAGGGGAGGCGCTCGAGTTCGTCGAACTGGCCGTCGGCACAGAGCGCCAGCAATTCCGGCAGGCGTTCCCGTGGCACCTCACGCAGGTGGCGCGGGGTCGCCGGCCAACTGTCCTCCTCACCGTCGGCGTCGACGTTCTCCCAGACCAGCAGACCGCTCGGAAAGGCGGACAACGTCCATCCGCTTTCGTGGGACACCGCAATGTCGGGATGCTCGTCGTCCTCGTAGGCATCCAGTTGGGCCACCAACGTCGGCAGCAGGTGTACGGCGTAGTTGTTCATGCTGCCGTCGCGATAGGTCACCGTTGCGGACACCTGCCCTCCTAATCGGTCGTCGGCGTGCGAGCAACCGCAGTCTGACATAGCCACCCGGTTGCGCAGCACCGCGCTCCGCCTGAGGAAAATCACGTGCGCATTCATGCCGCGAATCGCTCGCTACCGATCGTGACCTGCTCGTCCGCTGCTGGCGCGTTGACCGCCGATGTGCGCTGGGTGGCGGTGCACCGACTACGGGTTCAAGTACCCTGCGGCCATGGCGTGCCGAGGGATGTTCTATGCGCTCACAGCGGACCAGGAAGCCGCTCTGATGGCGACCCGCGACGACACCGAGGTTCGGGCGTTCGTCGAGGAGGTCGAGATGGGCGATTGGGACGGTGAGCCGCTGGATTGCGAGACGGACAAAGCATGGGACGCCATCCACCGATGCCTAAGCGACGGGACCCTTGGCAGCGGCCGGCGCCTGTCCCCACTCGACATGGCCGTGCTCGGCGGCGGCCACCACCACGAGGGCGACGACTACGTCGTGACCCACTTGCGGGCCGATGAGGTCGCCCAGGTCGCTACCGCTCTCGAAACCGTGGGCGAGACCTGGATGCGTCAGCGATACGACCGCATCGACCCCAGGAACTACCAGGGCCTGCTCAGCGACGAAGACTTCGCCTACACCTGGTATTGGTTCACGCAGGTACGCGATTTCTACCGCAAGGCCGCAATGGCCAACCGTGGCGTCATCTTCACCGTCTCGCAGTAGGGTCAGACCACCGAGGCGGCAGCTCGTCTGCCATCCGCTAGTAGTAGTCATCTGTGTCCTTTGTGGACGCCCTGGCGGGTGGGAAAATGGGTGGTTGCCCGCCGACGTCGTCGCGGCTTGGTTCGATGAGACCGTTGGGTAGTCTGACGCTGGGAGCCGGTTCCAGGGCCCTGCATTGTTGCTTCGAGCACCCGAGTCCGCCTCTTGTTGTCCCTCGGCCCCGCGGGCAGCCACCTGACAGGTGTCCGCGTGGTGCCCGACGAGGAGCACAGGAATGGAAGCAACCGACGAAACTGTCCAGCTTGCAGAGCGGATCGCCGCGCTGGACATCGGCAAAGCCAGTCTGATGGCGTGCATCCGAGTACCGAACGAACGCACCGTGGGCAGGCGCCGGCAGGAGGTGACCGAGTACGCCACAACCACCGGCGCGCTGCTGCGCCTGGCCGACCGGCTCCGTGAACTGGGCGTGACCAGGGTGGCGATGGAGGCCACCTCGGACTACTGGAAACCGGTGTTCTATCTGCTCGAGGCCGAGGGGTTCCAATGCCGGCTGCTCAACGCCACACACGTGAGGAACGTGCCCGGCCGGCCCAAGACCGACAAACTCGACGCGGTCTGGCTGGCCAAAGTCGTCAAACGAGGCATGTGCGCACCCAGCTTCGTACCACCCCAAGCCGATCCGCCGGCTGCGGGACCTCACCCGCTACCGCCGCTCCCTGATCCGGGACCGTACCCGGGAGAAGCAACGGCTGGAGAAGCTCCTCGAGGACGCCCAGATCAAACTGTCGGTGGTGGCCTCGGACATGTTCGGCGTCTCCGGCCGGGCCATCCTGGCCGCGCTGATCGCCGGGCAACGCGACCCCCAGACCCTGGCTGAACTGGCCCGTGGTCGGCTCCGTTCCAAGATCAGCCAGCTGCGGGAGGCGTTGACCGGCCCCTTCCAGGACCACCACGCACTGCTGTGCGCCAAGATGCTCGACCGCGTCGACGCCATAACCGCCGACATCGCCGAGGTGAGCACCGCGATCGAAGCCGCGATCCTGTGGGGCTCGTAAACCGGGTTCAGGGGGTAGTGACGTGCGGCTTTGTCCGACGCTTGCCCCACCGGTAGCGGTGACGATCGAGGTCATGACGGCTTCGCTGGTGTACCTGCTGCTACGCCAGGTCCTACAGATGCTCACTCAGCTGGCCCGCGACGGCGGCGCCAAAGACGTCGAACTGCTGGTGCTGCGGCATCAGGTGGCAGTGCTGCGCCGGCAGGTCCACCCCCGGACCTGCAACCGGAAGATCGGGTGGTGCTGGCCGCGTTGTCCCGGCTGCTGCCGCGAGCGCGATGGTCGGCGTTCTTCGTCACCCCTGCCACGCTGCTGCGCTGGCACCGGCAGCTGATCGCCCGGCACTGGACCTATCCGTACACCCGACCCGGCCGGCCACCCATCGACCGGGAGGTCCGTGGCCTGGTACTGCGGCTGGCCGCGGAGAACCCGACCCGGGGCCATCGCCGCATCCATGGTGAACTGACAAGCCTTGGGTACCGGATCGCCGCCAGCACCGTCAGGAAAATTCTGCATCAAGCCGGTGTCGACCCGGCACCACGACGGACCGGACCCACCTGGCGGCAGTTCCTCACCGCCCAGGCGCGCACCATCGTGGCCTGCGACTTCTTCACCGTCGACACCGTGTTCCTGCACCGCATCTACGTGCTGTTCTTCATCGAGCTCGCCACCCGGCAGGTCCACATCGTCGGCGTCACGAAGCATCCGACGGGTGTCTGGGTCACCCAACAGGCCCGGAACCTGCTCATGCACCTCGACGAACGCGCCGACCAACTCCGGTTCCTGATCCGTGACCGCGACACCAAGTTCACCGCCGCGTTCGACGCGGGCTTCACCGCCGCAGGCATCGACGTGCTCCGCACCCCGCCACAGGCACCGAGGGCCAACGCCTTTGCGGAGCGCTGGGTCGGCACCGTCCGACGCGAGTGCACCGACCGGATGCTCGTCATCGGCGAACGGCACCTGTCAACGGTGCTGACGGAGTACACCGAGCACTACAACCGCCACCGCCCACACCAATCACTCAATCAGCGACCACCTGACCCACCACCACCGGTCACCAATCTCGGCGCCGCGCGGGTCCGACGACGCCCGATTATGGGCGGACTGATCAACCAATACTCGCAGGCAGCGTAGTCAAACCGAATTTGTGAGCCGCACACGCCGCTGTCAGCACCATCTCGACGGACATCAGCAGGACCGCCTCGGCGCCGGCCAACTGCCCGGCGAACGACACCCGGCCTGCGCGGGCCGGTGGACCCGTCAGCACCCAGAGCATCGCGCACGCGAGCGCCAATACCGCGACAGTGAGCGGACCAAGCACCCGCGCCGGCGGCAGCGCGAATCTTTCACTCCGGCCGGCAGGCTCAGCGGCAGCGTTCACACGCACAGGTGGGGCGCGTTCAGCACGCCACGTCGGCCGAACCACCACGCCTGGAGTCGCCGTCCGGCCGGGCACGGACGAGCTACGAACAATCGATTGACATCAATCACACGATTGCTCTATTACATTAACGGTCATGCATATAATGAGCGCGGGACTGGAGGGTCGGCTATGCGCGGGAACCGCTTCACGGAAGCCGTCTGGGCGCTGTTCCGGATCGTGATCGGACTGCTGTTCGCCCTACACGGCGCGTCGACGGTGTTCGGGGTCTTCGGCGGCAACCGGGGCAGTGGGCATGCTGCGGTGGTCGGCACCTGGCCCGGCTGGTACGCAGGCGTGATCCAGCTGGTGTGCGGGCTGCTCGTGCTGGTCGGCCTGCTGACGGTCCCGGCGGCCGTGCTCGCCTCCGGGTCCATGGCGTACGCGTACTTCACGGTGCACCAGCCGCACGGGCTGCTGCCGCTGGAGAACGGCGGTGATGCTCCGGCCCTGTTCTGCTGGGCGTTCCTGGCCATCGCCGTGGTGGGCGCGGGCCCGTGGTCCGTAGATGGCCTGCGCCGTGCCCGCGGCACGGCAGCGGCGTATCCCGCGACCGACAGCGGGCCCACGGTCCAGGTGCCATGACGGCGGGCGGCGGTACTCATCCGACAGCGGTGCCGACGAGTGCTCCGATGCCGTAGGTGATCGCCATGCCGGCCGCGCCGCCCAGCACCAGACGCAGGACCGCGCGGCCCGGCCCGGCGCCGCCGAGCCGGGCACTGAGGTACCCGGTCGTGGCCAGCGCGGCGACGACCACGCCGAAGGTAACCGCGACCCGGATGCCGGCCGGGGGTAGCACGATCGCGACCAGTGGCAGCAGCGAACCGATCGTGAAGGCCGTAGCGGACGCGATCGCGGCGTGCCACGGATTCGTCAGTTCATCGGGGTCCAGGCGCAGTTCGATGTCGGCGTGGGCGGCGAAGGCGTCCCGGTCGGTCAGCTCCTGCGCCACCTGGCGGGCGGTCGCCTCGCTGAGTCCCTTGGCCGTATAGAGCGCGACGAGCTCCTCGAACTCGTGCTCGGGCGACGCGGCCAGCTCGGCGCGTTCCTTGTCCAGCAGTGCCCGCTCGGTGTCGCGCTGGCTGCTGACCGACACGTACTCGCCCAACGCCATGGAGACGGCACCCGCCACCAGCCCGGCGACGCCGGCGGTCAGGATAGGTGCGGTGGACGTCGTCGCCCCGGCCACGCCGACGACCAGGCCGGCGGTTGACACGATGCCGTCGTTGGCGCCGAGCACCCCGGCCCGCAGCCAGTTCAGCCGGCCGGACATGCCAGCGTCGTGCGGTTCTCCGGCATGCATGACCACGGCGGCTCCTCGCAGCGGTTGCGGTTCCATGGTGGACGGTCGTCACCCGGTCGGTCGTTCCGGGTCACGCTGCAGCGCCGATGCACCCGCAACCGTCCCCGGCGGTTCGGTATGCCCCGGGTTACCGGCTTCGGGTTGGGCCTGCGCGTAGCTTATCGAGCAGCCGTCTGGCTTTCTGCCGGTTCGCCGGGTCAGTGAGCTGTCGCCGGCCGTCGGTGACCAGGCGCTTGCCTCGCGGGCTGTCGATGAATACTCGAAGGTGTTGCAGGAGTGTGGGCACCGTTGCCTCCATAGGACACGCCGCCGAAGCGGCCGAGCAGGTCCGACAGTCCGCTGGTCAGCTGCTCGCCTGCCGTGGTAGCCGCCTCGCTCGCTTCGCTGATCGTCTCGGCGGTGCTGCCGGCGACGTCGGTGGCGGCACCGGCGGAGGCGTCCGTGGCGTCGGCCGCGTCGCCGCGCTCATGGCGACCGGCTCGGGCCTGGCCCCGCTGCAACGCCGTCTGGTCGGTGTCGGGCGGGTCCTGGCCGTCACCGCCGTGGTGCTGTGCGCGGTGGTGCTGGCGCTGGGCCTGCTGCGTGGCCAGCCGCTGGAGCTCATGGTCGTCACCGCCATCAGCCTCGTCGTCGCCGTACCGGAGTCATTGCCGCCGTGCCGGTCCTGGACCTGCTGGCCATCTGCGGGCTGTCCAGCCTCGGCTACGCCGCCGTCCGCCTCGACCGGGTCGTGCATCGAGGCCCCGCCCGCGACCGCGGCACGACCTAACCCACCGCTTCCTCGACGGGGACGACCGGCAGCCCGGGCGAGGTGAAACCCTCGCCGTCCTCGGTGACGACGACGACCTCATACCCGGGCAGCCCGGCCAACCAGCGTAGGCCGGGCCGGCCCATCGCCACCGCCGCGGTGGCGTAGGCGTAGGCGTCGGCCAGGCCGAGGTCCGGGCCGGCCACCGTGACCGAGCGCAGCTCCCGCGCCGGGCGGCCGGTGCGCGGGTCGACCACGTGAAAACCGCGGGCGTACGTGCCGGACGTCGCCACCGCCAGGTCCGTGCCGGCCAGGACGAGGAACGCCCCGTCGGGATCCCAGGGGTGGCGCAGCGGGATCGGCCAGGGGCGGCCGGTTGCGCTGTGGCCGCGTACGCGTACGTCGCCGCCGGCGTTGATGAAGTGGTTCGTGCTGCCGGCCGCGGCGAGGCGGGCGGAGGCGACTTCGGCGGCCCAGCCCTTGACGTAGCCGGACGGGTCGAGGCGGCCGGTGGCGTACACGTCGAAGTACGCGTCGGTCGCCCGCCACAGGTGCGCGCATGTGTCGAGAACGGCGCGCAGGTCCGGGGTGCCGTCGGCCGGGCGCAGCTCGCCGCGATCCACCCGGTTGATCTCGCTGTCGTCGCGGTAGGTGCTGAAACGCGCGTCGACCTCCCGCATCCAGGCGAAGAAGTCCTCCGAGAGGGCCCACTGGGTGGCCGGGGGCAGGGCTATCAAGTCGCCCGCGTCAAACGCGGCCCCGCCACGGAGGTCGAGGTCGTCTTCCGTGACGCAGCCGGTCGCAGCTGGATCGAGATCGAGATCCGCTGTGTGGCCGGCACACCGACCATCCACGACGAGGGCGAGCACCAAGACCATTACTGACAGAGATGATCACAGACTCCCGTGAACGGCACCCGACTGCCGAAAATCTCGCCGATCACGCTCCGTCACCGCCGAGCACGGGCCCGGGGTGGTGCCGATGCCGTCGCCTGCGGCGTTCTACCGCCTGGTGGCCGGGTTGTCCGCGAGCCGGCACACGTTCGGCACGGCGACGACCCGCCGCACCCAGGCCAACCGGCCCGACCGCCCGTTCACGCGGACCGTCGCCCTCCGCCCCGGCGAGCTCGTCCGGCTCGACACCACCCCGCGGTCCGGGCCCGGTCGACCGCTCCCGAGCGGGCTCGAAGCACCACGTCCTGACCGAGGGCGCCGGCGTCCCACTGTGCGCGTCGCTGACCGGCGGTAACCGCAACGACGTCACCCAACTCCTGCCGCTGATCGACCAGATCCCACCCGTACGAGGCCGGCGGGGCCGACCTCGGCAACGCCCCGACCAGATCTTCGCCGACCGCGCCTACGACCATGACAAGTACCGCCGAGCCGTCCGAGCCGAAGGCATCCGCCCGCGCATCGCCCGCCGCGGCACACCCCACGGCTCCGGCCTCGGGATCTACCGCTGGGTCGTAGAACGCACTATCGCCTGGTACCACGGCATGAACCGACTCCGCATCCGCTGGGAACGCCGCGACGACATTTATGAAGCCTTCCTCGGCCTTGCTACCTGCATCGTTACGTACCGACACATTGCCCGACTTTGTTAGGGACTCCAAGAGCGGCACCTGTGCATAGACGGGACTTCTGAGCTCGTCGCGACCGTGATCGGCCGGTTAGCTGTGGGGCCCCTGGTAAATCAAAGTTTGGCGACGCGGGCTGCGCGTATTCGTTGATCAATCCGCCCAGGATCGGGTGTCGTTGGACCCGGACGCTGTTGAGGTCGAACAGGTGGTAAGTACGCTGTGAAGTGGTTCCGACCATGCATGGGGGTGTCGGATGGGGGCAGGCAGGGTGCTGCCAGGCCCGGATCCACCTGTACGGGCCGAGGTATTGCACGAACAAGAGCGCACGCGCGTCACTCGGCTGTTTCTGGCCGGGCGCACGGTCATCTGTAAGGAGCCGCTGGGGCCGGATGCGCAGCGGCGGGTGCGGCATGAGTTGGCGATCCTGGAGCGGCTGCGCGGTCTCGCGGGAGTGGCGCAGCTGGTGGAGGCGCCGGGCCTCCCGAGGTCGGTCGTGGTGCAGGACGTCGGTGGTGTCAGCTTGGCCGGGTTGGCGAAGCCGTTGGCTGTTGATGATCTGGTCGGGCTGGCGGTGGGGTTGGCGCGGGCGGTGGCGGGGATGCACCGGCGGGGTGTGATGCATCGGGACATCACGCCGGCGAATGTCGTGATCTCTGGTGAGGGCACGCCGTGTCTGGTGGATTTCGGGTTGGCGTCGTCGTTTGCTGAGATTCGTCCCGAGTTTACGCATTACACCCAGATTGTGGGGACGTTGGCGTATATGGCGCCGGAGCAGACGGGGCGTACGGCCCGGTCGGTGGATCAGCGTGCTGATCTGTATGCGTTGGGTGCGACGTTGTATGAGTTGGCGACGGGTGCGCCGCCGTTTGGTTTCGGTGACCCGTTGCGGCTTACGCATGATCATTTGGCTCGGGTGCCGGTGCCGCCACACGAGGTGAATCGGGCGGTGCCGGGGTTGTTGTCGGAGATTGTCATGCATCTGTTGGAGAAGGAGCCGGACAACCGGTATCAGACGGCGGAGGGTGTGGTCTACGACCTGGAGTGGTTGCGGGACGCCGGCGCGGGCCAGGGAGCGGCTGGGGCGGTTGGGTTGCGGGTGGGTGCGCGTGATGTGCCGTTGCGGTTGTTGCCGCCGTCGCGGTTGGTGGGTCGTGATGCGGAGGTGGCGGCGTTGGGGGCGGCGTTTGCGGAGGCGTTGTCGGGTGGGTGTCGTGGGGTGTTGGTGGGTGGGGTGCCGGGGGTGGGGAAGACGGCGTTGGTTGATGAGTTGCGGCCGGTGGTGACGGGTGGTGATGGCTGGTTCGTGGCGGGGAAGTTCGATCAGTATCGGCGGGATCTGGCGTTCGACGCGGTGTATCAGGTGTTTCGTGGGTTGGGCCGGTTGTTGCTGGCGGAGCCGGAGGATGAGCTGGTCGAGGTCCGTGGGCGGATCCTGGAGGCGGTCGGGTCGAACGCTGGTCTGCTGGCCACGGTGCAGCCGGTGTTCGCGGCGTTGCTGGGGGTGCCGCCCGATCCGGGGGATCCGCTGACCGTGCAGGTTCGCTTGCAGCGAATGACTGTGGGGGTGTTGCGCGCGGTCGCTTCGCGGAAGCGGCCGTTGGTGGTGTTCGTCGATGATCTGCAGTGGGCGGGCCGCACACCGCTAGGCGCCGTCGATCTGGTGTTGAGTGAGGAGCAGGTCGAGGGGTTGTTGTTGGTGGGTGCGTATCGGGAGGGGGAGGTGGATGCGGCGCATCCGTTGGCGCCGCTGCTGTCCCGGTGGCGTGAGCAGGCGGAGGTGCGGCACCTGCGGCTGGTCGATCTGCCGGTGCCCGACGCCGTTGCCATGGTTGCGGAGATGCTCCACGTGGGCACGGCCGAGGCAGCCGGCTTGGTGGAGCTGATCAACCCGTACACGTCCGGCAATCCGTATGAGACCGTGGAGCTACTCAACACACTGCGGCGTGACGGTGTGCTGACCGCTACGGCCGGCGGGTGGCGGTGGGACGAGGCGGCTGTGCGTGCTCGCCTGGGCCGATCCGATGTAGCCGGGCTGCTGGCGGCGGGTGTTGACGCTATGCCGCCGACGTCTCGGCGGATGGTGGAGGCGATGGCGTGTCTTGGCGGGCGTGCCGAGTTGAGCCTGTTGCAGGCTGCCACCGCGGAGCCTGCGGGTGTGGTGGAGCAGCGGCTGGCACCTGCTCTCGATGAGGGTCTGGTGTTGATGGAGCCCGGGGTGCACGACGCGGTCCGGTTCCGTCACGACCGGATCCGCGAGGCGGTCCTGCGTGGGCTGGGGCCGCGGCGGCAGCGTGTTCTGCAGTTGGCGATGGCGCGGCGGTTGGCTGGTGTGCCAGAGTTGTTCGCGGTCGCGGCGGAGCAGTACCTGCCGGTGGTCGACGAGGTCGACGACACTGCGGAGCGATGTCGCGTGGTGGGGCTGTTGCGGCGCGCTGCCGGTCAGGCGACGTTGATCGGGAACAATGCGCTGGTGAACGCACTGCTGACCGGCGCGTTGCGGCTGATCGACGCAGGCGACATCGCCACGCTCGTCGAGGTGCGCACCGGCCGCCATGCCGCCCTGTACAGCGTGGGGCGGCTGGAGGCGACCGATGAGGAGTACCGCGCGGTCGAGGGGCTGTGCACCAACGCCTTGGACTGTGCGAACGCAACGGTGGTGCAGGTGCGCAGCCTGACCCACCGGAACCGTTTCACGGAGGCGATCGGGCTTGGCCTGGAGTCGCTGCGTAAACTCGGCATCGCCGTGCCAGCCGCGGACCAACTCCCGATGGAGCTCGACCACCGGTTCGACTACCTGTACCGATGGCTGGACCACACGAATGCCGCCGACGATCTGACTCGACCGGAGATCACCGAGCCGACGCTGCTCGCCGTGATCCGTCTGATCAATGCGATCCTGCCGGCAGCCTTCTTCGCTCCCGACTACGCCTTGGTCGCCTGGCTGAGTTTGGAGGCGCTGCGGATCTGGATCGAGCACGGCCCTGCCGGTGCCCTGCTCGGCCCGGCGAGCCACGCCGCGTTCGCGGTTGTGGACATGCACGGCGACTACGCCTTCGGGTACCGGACCTTGCGGCGGATCGTGGCGCTGGGCGAGGCCCGCGGCTACGAGCCTGACACCTCGCAGGTGCGCTTTCTGTCCGCATTCCAGAGCTGCTGGTTCGAACCGATCGAAGATGTCGTCCAGACAGCTCGGCGGGCCCGGGAGGGGTTGCTCGCGGGGGGTGACCTGGCCAACGCCGGACACACCTACAACATAACCGCGTCGGGCCTGCTGGAGTCCGCGTCATCGCTGGACGTCTGCGTTGCCGAGGTGGAGGCGGGGCTGGCCTTCGTCCGGCGGACCGGCGACGAGCAGACCTGCGAAACGCTCGGAAGCTACCGGCGGCTGGCCGGTGTCCTGCAGGACGAAAGCTCCGCCGCAGCCGGGGCGGCAGGCCCCACCGACAGGTACGCCAGCAGCGTGCTGGCGTGCTTGTCCGCACATGTCACCCGCGCGATCGCCGCCGCCATCTTCGGTGACCTGGTCGACTTGACGCGGCACACCGCAGCGGCGATGCCGCTGCAACCGGTCGCTTCGGGCGCCGCCGTGACACAGGTGCTGCGTGGGTTGGCCCTTGCCGGGCAGGTCCAGGCCGGCCGTGGTGGCGAGCGTGCCGGTCTGCTGGCCGAGCTGGATGATGTGATGCGGTGGCTGGCCGCCCGGGCGGTGGACGCGCCGGCGAATTTCCGGCATCTGCTGCGGTTGCTGGAGGCGGAACGGGCCTGGGCGGTCGGCGACTTCCGCGCCGCCGTCCTCGCCTTCGACGCCGCCCGCCGCGACGCCGCCCAGGTGCAACGGCCGTGGCATCGGGCCCTGATCACCGAACACGCCGCCCGCTTCCACCTCGCCTACGGCGTCGAACACACCGGCTACACCCTCCTCGCCGAAGCCCGCCACGAATACCTCACCTGGGGCGCCACAGCCAAAGTCAACCAGCTCGACTGGGCCTACCCGACCCTGCGGCTGCCAGCCGACGCGACCACCGGACCCGGTGGCGACCAGCGCGCCACCGTCACCACCGGCACGATCGACCTGCTCGGCATCCTGTCCGCCTCACAGGCACTGAGCTCCGAAACCAACATCGCAGGGCTGCGCACCCGGCTGGTCGAGGTGCTCTCCGCGATGACCGGCGCCACCGGCGTCCACCTGCTGCTGTGGAGCGACGACCAGCACGACTGGCTGCTGCCCGCACCCGGCGGCGGCGTCATCCCGGCCGGCGGCACCGGCCACGAACGCACGGTGCCACTGTCCGTACTGCGATACACCCAGCGGATGCGGGAACCCCTCGTCGTCGGCGACGCCACCCACGACGACCGCTTCGCCCGCGACCCCTACTTCACCGACCTCACCTGCTGCTCACTGCTGGCCGTGCCCGTCCTCAGCCGCGGCACACTCCAAGCGGTGCTCCTGCTGGAGAACCGCCTCATCCGCGGCGCGTTCACCACCGAACGCCTCGACAGCGTCAAACTCATCGCCGGCCAACTCGCCGTCTCCCTCGACAACGCCCACCTGTACACCGAGTTCCGCCGCATCGCCGACGAACAGGCAGCCCTGCGGCGAGTGGCGACACTCGTCGCCCGCGGGGCAAGGCCCGAGCTCGTGTTCGCCGCGGTCGCCGACGAGGTCAGCGCGCTCTTCGGCGCTGACGGCACGGCGATTGTCCGGTTCGAGCCGGACGGGGACGCCACGGTCTTGGGAGGCTGTGGGGCGCAGCACGCCAAACCGGGTTCGCGTGGCAAACTCGAGCCCCGCTCGGCCATGGCGTCGGTCCAGGCCACCGGCCGCGCGGCTCGCCGCGACGTGGATCTCCCGAGTTGGGCAAGCCTCCCCAAGGGGGCACGCTGGGCCGTCGCCAGCCCGATCGAGGTCGAGGGCCGGGTCTGGGGCGCCATGGGCGTCGGGTCCCGCCGCGAACGACCGCCGGAGAACACCGAGCAGCGACTGGCCGACTTCACCGAACTCGTCGCGACCGCCGTCGCCAACGCCGAAAGCCGGGCCGAACTGACCAGCTCACGGGCACGGATCGTCGCCGCCGCCGACCAGACCCGCCAGCGCATCGAACGGGACCTGCACGACGGCGCCCAACAGCGGCTGGTCGCACTGGCACTACAACTGCGCATGGCACAGGCCGAACTACCCCCCGAACTCGACACGCTCCGGACCCAACTCGACCACGCCGTCGCCGGAGCAGCCGGCGCCGTGGACGAACTCCGCGAAATCTCACACGGCATCCACCCCGCCATCCTGACCGAAGGCGGCCTCGGCCCAGCACTACGCACGCTCGCCCGCCGCTCACCGACCCCCGTCGACCTCGACCTCCACGCCGTGCGACGACTGCCCGAACAGGTCGAGGTCAGCGCGTACTACATCATCGCCGAAGCACTCACCAACGTCGCCAAACACGCACACGCCTCCATCGCCACGGTCACCGTCGAAGCCGACCCCGCCGACGCCGTCCTGCGCGTCGCGGTCCGCGACGACGGCGACGGCGGCGCCGACTTCGCCCGCGGCACTGGCCTGCTCGGGCTCAAGGACCGCGTGGAGGCGCTCGGCGGCCGAATGATTCTTCACAGCCCGCACGGGGCGGGCACCAGCCTGCGCGTGGAACTCCCGCTCACTCCCACGAACAGCGACGACACGTCCCGTCGAAGACTTTGATTTGTACGTGCGCTGACCACCGAGACCAGGCCGTGGTGGGGACTATCGCCTTTACGGCTCTGGCGCAAAGACGGTGGTGGTCTCGGCGCTCATGCGAGCAGGATTCTGTGTCGTAGCAACGGGAATCCGGCTCTGCCGTACATTTGGCGC
>NZ_JBEZDS010000091.1:0-21268 GCF_040648435.1 Dactylosporangium sp. NPDC049140
AACGTGGTCGATGCCTGGGTGCGTAAGAACCGTCGCCAGGTGGTGTGATCGCTGCGGGTGGGTGCCGGCGGGATGCCGGATCGCTGCAGGACTCTCCAACAACGCGGCGGAAGCTCAGAGGACTGTCGAAAGGGGGCAGAGTCTCCGCCAGCATGGCCAGCCGACAACTCGCGGCCCGGCCAACTCCGTGTCGGCCCGTACGGTCAACCGAAATGCGTGCGGTTGTGGCCGACGAGTCGCCTCGATCGAGCAGGATGACAGACCTCGAACTCGCTGCAGCTACACTCACCGCATCAGTCGCATCGACGAATGGTGAGGTCGGCCATGTCGCACGATCGGCGGAGTTGCGCGCGTTGTCGATTCCCACACTGGCCGCGGACAACGACGGCACGTACTGCGCGGCATGCGACGCGGTCATTGACCAACTTCGTCATCAGCCGCCAGCCGTCGGCACCGGCTTCTGGACTCACCCAACCATTCAAGATGCTGCACGACGGCGCCACATGGGTCACCTCATCGCCGCCTATCGGCGGCCCCCCCAGCACCGGACCCCGATCTCCCAAGAGATCGTCGGAGGCTGGTACGGAGTCTCACAAGGCCAGGTCAACCGCATAGAAACGGGTCAATCAGAACACAACCGGCTGATCTACTGGGCCGCCTCCTAAAGATCCCCACCGATCTACTCTGGTTCACACTTCCAAACCTGCACGGCGAGAACGCCACCGAGATAGACCTGCCGGCCCTGGCGTCAGTCCCAGGAACCGTCGAGTCCAGCAACCGCCTCACAGGTGCCGGCTCTCGTGATGAGGAGGAGGCATTGCACCGACGGACTGTCCTGTACGGCACGGTAGGCGCGCTCGGCGGCGCTGGCGCGGCGAGCCCAGTGGACAACCCCCTGGAGGCAGTACGGCGGAATGTCGATCGGGGACTGCGTGCGCCAGTTACTGCTTGCGATGTCGAGGAGTGGGAACGCACCGCATGGCAGTACGCCCACGAGGTCGGCGTCGTTGCCCCGACAACTATCCTTCCGGAACTCCTCACCGACCTGGATGAGGTGCACAGGCGCTTAACAGAGTCGGTCGATCTGCATCGTGGCCGTCTCGCGCGGGTGTGCGCGGAGCTCAGCGCGCTCACGGCTATTGCGCTCATCGCGTCCGACGCGCCGGTACCGGCGCGTCGTTTTTGGCGGACGGCGATTCGCGCCGTCGACCAGACGACGGACCATGAGCTACGGGCTCGTCTCCGCGGCCGACGTGCGGTGTTCGCGTTGTACGACGATCTGCCTACATCGAGTGCGCTCGCCTTGGCCAACGATGCGATCACCGCTTCGGAGGGACGAGCTACGGCTGGCCTGGCCAGCGGCTACGCCGCACGTGTTCAAGGACTCTCCCAGTTGGGACACCACGAAGACGCCCGCCGAGCTATCACCAATCTCGAGGCAATGTTCGAAGTCTCGAAACCGCGACCCTGGAGGATCGGCGTTCGCAGTGGGGTTGGGGTCATCAGCGTCTCCTGCATATAGCGTCCACGCCCACGCGGGCGACACCACGCGCGCCACCCAGGCCCAAGAATCCGCCCTCGCGCTCTACCCGGCTCAGCTGTATCAGGGCCGCGCACAGATCGAACTCCACCGGGCCACTTGCTCGTCGCTACAGGGGATCCGATCGAAGGCGCACGCCATACCGTACGGACGCTCACCAGCCTGCCTACGCTGCTGCAACACGACGCCCTGATCCGCCGCTCAGCGCGACGCGTCGTCGACGCGATACCAGCGAAGGCGGCGAATGCCCCTGATGTCTGCGAAGCTCGTGAGATGCTCACCTCGAAAGCGGTGCGGGCGTGACGGCCTCGCAATACCTGACCTTCGCGCACTACTCGGCTGCCGACGCCGACCAGGTCCTCGAGTCCGTCGTTGCACCCGTCTATGCAGCCACGCATGCAGACGTCATCCCTGATGCCTTCTACGACCCTAGTGTCCCGTGATTCTGTTGGTGTTGCTTGGTGTTGTTCTCGACGAGTTGCTTGATGCTGGTCTGTACCCAGCGGACCTTGGCGAGGATCTCGTCGGTGGTGGCGGTCCAGGTGAACGGTTGCGCGTCGGTGTTCCAGTGCGCGACGTAGTCGCGGATACGGGCGATCAGGGCGGTGACCGAGGTGAACGTGCCGCGGCGGATCGACTGCCGGGTGATGTTCCCGAACCAGATCTCGATCTGGTTCAACCAGCTCGATCCGACCGGAGTGAAGTGGAACGTGACGTTCGGGTTCGCGGCGAGCCAGGCCTTGACCTCCGGGGTGCCGTGGGTGGACAGGTTGTCCAGCACCACATGGATCTCTTTGCCCGTATGGGGTTTGACGGCCTGCCGCAGAAACGTCAGGAACCGCTCGCCGGTGCGGTCCGGGTGGCACGCTGCGGTCACCTGGCCGGAGCCAACGTCCAGCGCGGCGAACAGGTTGGTGATGCCGTGGCGTTTGTAGTCGTGGGTGCGCTGCTCGGTTACCCCGAAATCGAGTGGCAGCAACGGTTGCGTGCGGTCCAACGCCTGGATCTGGGTCTTCTCGTCGATCGACAGGACCACCGCCCCGCCGGGCGGGTCCAGGTACAACCCGACGATGTCGGCGACCTTTTCCGCGAAGCGCGGATCCCTGGACAGTTTGAACGTGCCCTGCCGGTGCGGTTGCAGGTCGTTGTCCCGCCACAGCTTCGCCACGTAGTGCCAGGACACCGCCATCCCCTCGGCGCGCGAGACGTAGCAGGCCATCTCCCGGCTCGACCAGTGCGACAACCCCGTCTCCACCGGCGGGGTCGTGCGGGTCAACGCCAACATCCTGGCCCGCACCGCCGCCGGGACCTGCTCCCGCCCGCCACCGCGCTTGTGCTCCTCCAGGCCGGCCAGCCCGAACCGCTCGTATCCGGCCCGCTCGACCGGACCTGCTCACCTACGCCAACTGGCCCTGACCGCACCCTTTCCGAGCCGCGTCGCCTCCACACCACGCAGGCGATCCGCCGCATTCACCCCGTCGCTGCCTGGTCATCTGGCGCGAGCGTCCGGTCGACGGGCACGATGGTCCCCGTGACCGCGACAGCCACCTCGAACCGCCCGCCGAGTGCCGTGCTGGAGGCGGTGCTGGAACGGTTGACGTACGTCAACGAGGAGACCGGCTACACCGTGGCCCGGGTCGCCACCAGCCGCAGCGGCGACGACCTGCTCACCGTCGTCGGGGCGCTGCTCGGCGCGCAGCCCGGGGAGAGCCTGCGGCTGGTCGGCCGGTGGTCCAGCCACCCGAAGTTCGGCCGGCAGTTCGAGGTCGAGTCCTACACCACGGTGCTGCCGGCCACCATCCAGGGCATCCAGCGCTATCTCGGCTCCGGCCTCGTCAAGGGCATCGGGCCGGTGTTCGCCGAACGCATCGTCGCCCACTTCGACCTGGACACGCTGCGGGTCATCGAGGAGGAACCGGGCCGGCTCATCGAAGTACCCGGTCTGGGGCCGAAACGCACTGCGAAGATCACCAGCGCGTGGGCGGAGCAGAAGGCCATCAAGGAGGTGATGGTCTTCCTGCAGGGCGTCGGAGTGTCCACCTCGATCGCGGTACGGATCTTCAAGAAATACGCCGACGCCTCCATCTCCGTCGTCCGCAACGAGCCCTACCGGCTCGCCGCCGACGTGTGGGGCATCGGGTTCAAGACCGCCGACACCATCGCCCAGGCCGTCGGCATCCCGCACGACAGCCCCGAACGCGTCAAGGCCGGCCTGCAGTACACCCTGTCCGAGGCCACCGACGACGGGCACTGCTACCTGCCGCAGCCCCAGCTCGTCGCCGACGCGGTGAAGATCCTCAACGTTCCCGCCGACCTGACCGTCAGCTGCCTGGACACCCTGGCCGCCGAGGAAGGTGTGGTCCGGGAGACGCTGCCCGCCGACGACGAGCCGGTGCCGGCGGTGTACCTGGTGCCGTTCCACCGCGCCGAGACGGCCCTCGCCGGCTCGCTGATCCGGCTACTGCGCGAACGGGCGGACCGGATGCCGCACTTCGGCGACGTCGACTGGGACAAGGCCCTCGCCTGGCTGCACACCCGCACCGGCAGCACCCTGGCCCCGGAACAGGAACAGGCGGTCCGCCTGGCGCTGACCGCCAAGGTCGCCGTCCTCACCGGCGGCCCGGGCTGCGGGAAGAGCTTCACGGTGCGCTCCATCGTCACCCTCGCCGCGGCGAAGAAGGCGAAAATCACGCTGGTCGCCCCGACCGGCAGGGCCGCGAAACGCCTCGCCGAGCTGACCGGGCATCCCGCCGGGACCGTACACCGCCTGCTGCAGCTGCGCCCCGGCGGCGACGCGTCCTTCGACCGGGACAACCCCCTGGACGTCGACCTCCTCGTCGTGGACGAAGCGTCCATGTTGGACCTGATCCTGGCCAACAAGCTTATCAAGGCCGTCCCGCCGGGCGCCCACGTGCTGCTCGTCGGCGACGTCGACCAGCTGCCCTCGGTCGGTGCCGGGGAGGTCCTCCGCGACCTCCTCGCCGCCGACGCCATCCCCCGGGTCCGGCTCACCCAGGTGTTCCGCCAGGCCGCCCAGTCCGGTGTCGTCGTCAACGCCCACCGCGTCAACGCCGGCAAACCGCCCCAGTTGCAGGACATGGCCGACTTCTTCCTGTTCCCCTGCGAGGAGACCGACGCCACGGCCGCGCTGACCGTCGACGTCGCCTGCACCCGCATCCCCGCCAAGTTCGGCCTTGACCCGCGCCGTGACATCCAGGTCCTGGCCCCGATGCACCGCGGCCCGGCCGGTGCCGGCGCGCTCAACACCCTGCTGCAGCAACAGCTCACCCCCGGCCGCGACGGGCTGCCCGAACGCCGCGCCGGCGGGCGGGTGTTCCGCATCGGCGACAAGGTGACCCAGATCCGCAACAACTACGACAAGGGCCAGGCCGGGGTCTTCAACGGCACCCTCGGCGTCATCACCCGCCTGTCGACCGAAGACCAGACCCTCACCGTGCGCACCGACGAAGACGAAACCATCGACTACGACTTCGACGAACTCGACGAACTGGCCCACGCCTACGCCATGACCATCCACCGGTCACAGGGCTCGGAGTATCCGGCCGTCGTCATCCCGCTGACCACCAGCGCCTGGATGATGCTGCAACGCAACCTGCTCTACACCGCCATCACCCGGGCCAAACGACTCGTCGTGCTCGTCGGCTCCCGACGCGCACTGGCCGCCGCCGTCCGCACCGTCGGCGCCGGACGACGCCACACCGCCCTCACCCACCGGCTCTCGTAACCAGCCCGCCCACCACCCGTTGCGGCCAGTGCCAGACTGCTCAACGCCAACACATGTCCCATGGTCGTGAACAGGAGACAGCGTGGCTCGACGCGGAAAGTTCGCACGTCTGGTCGAGGACTTCGTCGCGACCGTCGACGAACTCGGGCGGTGCTGTCGACCCTGCGGATGCCGGAAACCCCATCCGACCTGGTCATGACCACTCTGATCATCCCGACGATCTTGCCGCGGACGACGTTCCCCAGCACGCATCGAATCAACGACAGTAACTACGCGATGATGACCCGCCGTGCTGCTTCGACTGGCCTACCTCGGCGTGACCAACGCGCTCGCGATGCTACGGCTGCTACCCATGAGCGACCGGGACAAGGACGCGGAAATCCTGGCCCTCCGGCATCAGATCAAGGTCCTCGAGCGGCAACTGCACGGCGAGAAGATCCGGTTCACCCGCGCCGACCGCGCGTTTCTCGCCGCGCTGCTGCACCGGCTGCCCCGCCAGGTGCTGGGCCACATCCGACTGCTGGTGCGTCCCGAGACCGCGCTGCGCTGGCACCGCGACCTGATCACCCGCCGACACGCGATGATCTCCCGCCCCAAACTTCGCGTCCTGGTGCTGCGGCTGGCCCGCGAGAACAACTCGTGGGGATACCGGAGAATCCACGGCGAACTGCTCGTGCTGGGCATCAAGGTCGCCGCCTCGACCGTCTGGGAGATGCTCAAGGGCACCGGCATCGTCCCGGCACCCGAGAGGACATCGCAGACCTGGTCGGCGTTCCTGCGCTCCCAAGCCCAGGCCATCATCGCCGCGGACTTCTTCGAAACCTCCACCCTGACCGGCGCCAGACTCTACGTCCTGACCGTCATCGAGCACGCCACCCGCCGGGTGCGTACCCTCGGCGTCACCGCCCACCCGACCGCAGCGTGGGTGGCCCAGGCCGCCCGCAACCTCGCCATGGACATCGAAGACGCGGGATGCCGAGTGAAGTACCTTCTCCGCGATCGTGACGGCAAGTACCCGGCCCTGTTCGACGCCATCCTCGGCGACACCGGCATCGCGGTCGTGCTCAGCGGCGTCCGAGTTCCGCCAATGAACTCGATCATGGAACGGTGGATCCAGTCCTGCCGCCATGAGCTGCTCGACCGCACGCTCATCTGGAACCAGGCGCACCTCCTGCACGCCCTGCGCGAATACGAGCACCACTTCAACGCGCATCGACCCCACCGTGGCATCTCCAACGCCAGGCCACTGCGCCTGCTCCCGAATCCGATCACCGATCCGGCTGCGGTCGAGCAGATGGTCATCCGCCGAAACGACCGGCTGGGCGGCCTCCTCCACGAGTACGAGCATGCCGCCTCGCTCGTCCCCAGCTGCCGGTCGAGGCGGTCGACTACCTCGTCGAGGCCGGGGAGCCCCTGGCCACGCACGCCCCGGCCGCGCCCGACGCCACGTCGCGGACCATCGGCGAGCGGGTGGCGGCATTGGTACCGCAGCAGGCCACCCTGCAGCTCGGCATCGGCGCCATCCCCGACGCCACCCTCGAGGCGCTGCGGCACCGGCGCGGGCTGCGCGTCTGGTCGGAGATGTTCACCGACGGCGCCCTGGCGCTGGAGAAGGCCGGCGCGCTGGAGGCCGACACCCCCGTCACCGCGTCGTTCTGCTTCGGCTCCGAGGAGCTCTACGACTGGATCGACCGCAACCCCCGGGTGCGGATGCTGCGCACGGAGAAGACCAACGACCCGGCCGCGATCGCCGCGCACCCGGGCCTCATGAGCATCAACAGCGCCCTGCAGGTCGACCTGTTCGCCCAAGCCAACGCCAGCCGCGTCGGCGCCCGGACCCACTCCGGCTTCGGCGGCCAGACGGACTTCATCGTCGGGGCGATGCACTCCCCGGGCGGCCACGCGATCATCGCGCTGCGCTCGTGGCACCCGAAGGCAGACCTGTCAGCGGTCGTGCCGCTGCTGTCCGGGCCGGTAACCTCGTTCCAGCACAGCTACATCGTCACCGAGCAGGGTACCGCCCAGATCTGGGGCCGCGACTCGGTGGAGCAGGCACAGGAGATCCTCGACCACGCCGCCCACCCGGGCGTGCACGACTCGCTACTGGACGCGGGACGGCGCCTCGGGCTACCCCTGCGCTGACACCGTCCCGGCCCTTCAGAACATGACCGGCGCCTGGTACGGGCGCGCCTCGTCCTCGAGCACCGCCGACAGGTGGCTCACCACGTCGACCACGCCGTCGATGCGCTCGATCCGGCGGGTCAGCGACGGGATGACCGAGGCGCGCTCGACCTGGCCCAGCAGCGTCACGACGCCGTCGTCGACCTCGGCCCGCAGCTGCGTGGCCTCCACGCCGGGCAGGCCATCGGCGGCCTCGGCGAGGATGTCGCGGTGGATGGCCTCGTCCGTGCGCAGAAAGACCTTCAGCAGATCGCGGCGTGTCACCATGCCGACCAGCTGGCCGAGGTCGTCCACGACGGGCAGCCGCTTGAGCCCGGCCGCCTCCATGATCCGCGCCGCGGCCGGCAGCGACGCGCCGCCCGTGATCGTCACGGCCGGCGCGTGCATCAGGTCGCCGGCCGCGGTGGCGTGCGCCTTGCCGCGCGCCTGGCGGGTGTGCCGGGCCTCGAACAGCCGGACCCGGTCGTCGTCGCCGGCGAACTCGATCTTCGCCATCAGGTCGGCCGAGGACACCACCCCGACCACCCGGTCGAAGGCGTCGACCACCGGCAGCGCGTTCACCCCGTGCGCCTCGAGCAGGTCGACGATCTCCTTGAACGGTGTGTCCTCCTGGACCGACACCGCGCCGACGGTCATCACGTCGGCAACGTCCCAGCGGCTCATCACAGGCCTCCTTCGCCCGGTAGTCCGATCGTCACGGTCCGAACGTATGACCGCCCGGCGCGCCCGCACAGGGTCCAACGGCACGTGCCGGGCGAGCCGTAGGCCCCTGGTTGCGGCGGGGTGGGCGTGCGACGTTCGAAGCAGGTCCGAGCGGACGCGGGAGGCGGCCATGAACGGCATCGACGAAGTGATCGTGGGCATCGACGGCACCCCGGCCGGTGATGCGGCGGTGAGCTGGGCCGCGGACGAGGCGGCGAGCCGCGCCGCCCGCCTGCGAATCGTGTACGTCCGGTCCGACGAGCCGGTCGCCGGGTCGTACGTCGAGCGGGTGGCCCAGGCGACCCGCGCGCGGCACACCGGCCTGCCCGTGACCGCCGAGGTCGTCGCCGGCGGCGCGACCGAGGTGCTCACCCGCCTGGCCCGCGACGCCGAGCTGACCGTCGTCGGCTGTCACGAACGCACCGCCCTGGCCGAGGCGCTGCACGGCGCCACCGGCACCCGGGTGGCGATGCGCGCGCCCGGCCCCATCGCGGTCGTCCGCGGCCGCCCCGACGCCGAGGGCCCGGTCGTCGTCGGTGTCGACGGCTCGCACCACGACAACCGGCTGCTGGCCGTCGCGTTCGAGTTCGCGGCCCGGCGCGGCGCCGAGGTCGTGGCCCTGCGCGTCCTGGCGCCGCCGGCCGCGCCGTGGGGCATCGGCATCCCGCCGCTGGTCCCCAACGCGACACAGGGCCGCGCGAACCTGCTCCACGATCTCACCGACGACGTGCAGCGCTGGCACGACAAGTACCCGACGGTGCCCGCCACGGCCCGCGTGCCCGGCGGCGACCCGGCCGGCGTGCTGCTGGACGCGTCCGGCGAGGCGCGGCTGCTCGTGCTCGGCGGCCGGCCGCACGGGCCGGCGTCGGCGCTGCTGGCCGACTCGGTGGGCCACCGCCTGCTCTACCACGCCGCCTGCCCGCTGCTGTTCGTGCATACACCCGTGGTTTGAGACTTCGCCGCGCACCCGCGCGACGGATGCCGGCTCAACCTTCAACCGTGGTTACAGCGGTACGATCCACATGTATGACGTTTGTCCCGGACTCCTGTGAGCTGCTCGCGTTCGGCGAGCCGACGCACTTCGAAGAGGCCTTTCCCCGCAAGCGCAACGAGCTCTTCGCCGAGCTGGCCGGGCGCGGCTTCCGCACGATCGCGCTCGAGATCGACCGCGTGGCCGCGCTCATCGTCGACGACTACGTGCGCGACGGGGTCGGCGACCTCGAGACCGTGCTGCGCGACGGGTTCTCGCACGAGTGGGGCCGGCTGGAGGCCAACCGCGAGCTGGTCGTGTGGATGCGCGAGCACAACGAGGCCCGGCCGCCGCACGAGCGGCTGTCGCTGCAGGGCTTCGACGCGCCCACCGAGAACATGAGCGCGCCGAGCCCGCGCGGCTACATGGAGTACACCCGCGGGTATCTCGGTCTGAAAATCGGCATCGACGGGCTGGCCGGCGACGACGAGCGGTGGTCGCGCACCGGGGCCGTGCTCGATCCGGCGATGTCGCCGGGCGCCACCCCCGAGGCCGGGCGGCTGCGGATGATCGCCGACGACATGCTGACCGAGCTGCACATGCGCGGGCCGGAGCTGATCGCGGCCACGTCCGCCGCGGCGTGGCGGCGGGCGCGGATCCGGCTCACGGCCGGAATTGCGCTGCTGCGGTACCACCGCGCCTGCGCCGTCGCCGACCCCGACCGCAGCACACGGGTCTCGCGGCTGATGGCCGTGCGCGACGTGCTCATCGCCGAGAACCTGCTCGACCTGCGGGACACCCCGGCGCTGCTGTTCGGCCACAACTCCCACCTGCGCCGCGGCCCGAGCCGCTGGGCGATCGGCGACCTGGAGCTGGTGTGGAGCGGCGCCGGCTCGATCGTCGCCCCGCTGCTGGGCGAGCGGTACCACGTCATCGCCGGCAGCCTCGGCTCGAGCGCGGCCAAGGGCCTCGGCGCGCCGGACCCGGACACGTACGAGGGCCGCCTGAGCCCGGGCCTGACCGAGGCGGCCGCGGTTCCCGCCGCCCGCACCCGCACCGACGTCGAGCCGCGGCAGGGCTACCTGCCGCTGGACGCCGAGACCATCGCCGGGGTCGATGCGGTCCTGCACATACCATCGTCACCGTGATCGAGCGGGTGGTGGATGGTCTCGTCGGCGTCTCCGTCGAGGGCCTCCTGGACGTGACGAAGGCCGTGACGATGATCCTCGCCCTGCCGCAGGCGGCCGCCGGGCGCGTCGACGCGCTCGCCGTGCCGAGCGGCCAGGGCGAGTACTGGCGCCTGGCGCACGCGATCCGGCTGTGGGAGGCGGGCCCGCACCTGCGCCGGCTGCTGCTCGCGACGACCAACGCGACCGAGGCCACGTACGTCGAGCTGACCCTCGAGCACCTGCGCGGCCTCGGCCTGCGCCGCACCGGGGGCGTGCACATCCAGCCCGAGCCGGCGGCCCACACCGGCGCGCAGGCGGTGTGGATCGCCGAGCAGGTCAGGGCGCACGGCCTCGCGAGCCTGGCGCTGGCCGTGTCGCCGTACCACCTGCCGCGCGCGTACCTCACGGTGCTCAAGGAGCTGGACCGCGCCGGCGTGCGCATCCCGGTGATCCCGGTCCCGGTGGCGGTGGCCCCGCACCGGCGCGTCCCGGAGACCGGCGCGACGGCGTACGACCTGGTGCCGGGCGAGGTGCAGCGCATCTTGACGTACGCCGGTGAGGGCTGGCTCGCGACGCCGGCCGAGCTCGCGGACTACCTGCGCTGGCTCTGGGACACCCACGAGTCCCTGCTGCGGCCGCGTTCAGTACCTGAAGGTTGAGACCGGCCCGGACAGCTGCGGATCGCCGGCCGGGCCGGTGCCGCGGTAGGCCGCCACCGCCGCCTCGAAGTTGCTCAGGTCCTGCGGCCGCGGCGACGCCGATCGCGGTGAGGATCTTCAGCCGGACACTGAGATCGGCGAACCAGCCGCGAGAAGCTGCAGCCACCGGGACCTCCACGTCGCCCGTAGTCTCAGCCCACCCCACGGTACAAAAGCGGATCTTCCTCGCGGTACAAATCCCCAAATCTAGGCGGCTCGCAGGCCGGCCAGGAGGATGTCGAGGTATCGGTCCCCGGCGCCGGAGTCCGCGCCCGCGGCGACCGCGTGCTGCAGGCCGCAGATCAGCCGGCGTACGTCGTCGGCGGTGACGTCCGGCCGGATGGCGCCGCCCGCACGGGCGCGGGCCAGGATCGTCTGCACGGCGCCGCCGAGCTGGGTCGTCAGGTCCGTCGTCACGGCCAGGCACGCGGGCTGGGCCGAGGACAGCACCGCGGCCAGGGCCGGGTCGTCGCGCAGCAGGCGCAGGCCGTTGCGCAGCAGGGCCGCGAAGCCGGCCGCGGGGTCCGGGTCGGCCGCGCCGGCCTCGGCGTCCGCGACCAGCGTGCCCAGGCTCTCGGCCGCGAGGGCCTCCAGCAGCGCCTGGCGGTTCGGGAAGTGCCGGTACGCGGTGCCGACGCCCACCCCGGCGTCCTTCGCGATCGCGTTCATCGGCAGGTCGAGGTCGCCGCCGCGGACGCGCTCGCGGGCCGCGGCGAGCATCTGGCCGCGCACGCGGGCGGAGTCTGCGCGCAGGGTCACACTTAGAGGATAACTCATCCGCTGCGTGCTACCGTTCGGATCGCAGCGGATAATCTATCCGCTCCCGACGAGGGGACGGCATCATGGACCAGACCGGACGTACCGCGATCGTCACCGGGGCCGGCAGCGGGCTCGGCCAGGTCGTCGCGCGGCAGCTCGCCGCGCGCGGGGCGCACGTCATCGCGGCCGTGCGCAACCCGGCGCGGGCGGCCGAGTTCGAGGCGTGGCCGCTCGACCTGCTCGACCTCGACTCGGTGCGCGCGTTCGCCGCGCGGGTGCACGCCGAGGGCCGCGAGATCGACGTGCTCGTCAACAACGCGGGCATCGGCAACCGGCCGCGGGAGCTGAGCCCGCAGGGCTTCGAGAGCACGTTCGCCACCAACTTCCTCGGCCACTTCGCGCTCACCGGCCTGCTGCTCGACCGGATGCGCACCGACGGCCGGGCGCGGATCGTGCATGTGGGCTCCAACTTGTACCGCCACATGAAGAAACTGGATCTGGACGACCTCGCGGCCGAGCGCGGCTTCTCGAAGGGCCGCGCCTACATCGGCTCGAAGCTGGCCACGCTCGTCTTCGGCCTCGAGCTCGACCGGCGCCTCCAGGCCGCCGGGCGCCCGATCCGGAGCCTGGTCGCGCACCCGGGCCTGGCCGACACCCCGATGAACGCGAACCTGCCGAGCCGCGCCGGCCGCGCCTTCATGGCCCTGGCCCAGGCGGCGATCGGCCGGCCCGCCGAGCGCGCCGCGATCCCGCTGCTCTACGCGGCCACCGACCCGGGCGCCCGCGCCGGCGTCTTCCTCGGCCCGCACCTGCGCCGGTCCGACGACACCGTCTACGCCGACCCGATCGTCGCGCCCGCGACCGACCCGGCCCTCGCCGAGCGCCTGTGGCGCGTCGCGCAAACCGCGACCGGCGTCGATATGCGGCTCGATCTGCAGCTATCGTGAGTCCCCATGGACGCGGCCCTGCAGAAGCTGCTCGACGAGTTGTACGCCGACGGCGTCGCCTTCGACGCGACCCAGAACGACCGCCTGCTGACCCGCCGCAACCTCGAGCCCGCGAGCGCCGGGCTGCTGTGGTCCCTCGCGCAGATCACGGGCGCGCGGGAGGCGGTCGAGATCGGGACGTCCAACGGGTACTCCACGATCTGGCTCGCCGACGCGCTGGCCCGCACCGGCGGGCGCCTCACGAGCGTCGACGTGACCCCCGACCCGGCCGCGGATGAGAACCTCGTGCGGGCCGGGCTGCGCGAGAGCGTACGGCTGCACCGGGCCGACGGCGGGCAGTACCTCGGCAGCCTGCCCGACGCGGACGTCGACCTGCTGTTCCTCGACGCCGAGCGGACCGAGTACCCGCGCTGGTGGCCGCATCCGCTGCGCGTGCTGCGACCCGGCGGCCTGATCGTCATCGACAACGTGCTGTCCCACCCGGCCGAGGTCGCCGCGTTCCTCTCGCTGCTGCGGGACGAGCCGGCGCTGAGCGGCCGCACCGTGGACATCGGCAAGGGCCTGCACCTGGCGTGGCGCGTCGGCTGAGTCCGTTTCCCCGCTCGCGGAGGCAGCACAGGTGTCCACCGGCCCGCGGGCGCGGGCCGAACGTCCCTGGCCCGGCACCGCGTCGGCTCGCACCGTGGAGTCGACACCATGGGAGGGACGATGAACACACAACCGGACCGGCAGCGGATCGTGGTCGGCCACGACGGATCGCCGGAGGCGCGCGTCGCCGTGGACTGGGCGGCGGACGAGGCCGGGCGCACCGGGTGCCGGCTGCACATCGTGCACGCCTACCAGCTCGGCTGGCCCGCGAGCTACTTCGACCAGCCCACCGCACCGGCCGCGGAGGAGGCCCGGCGGTACGCGGACCGGCTGGTCGCCAAGGCCGTCGCGACGGTCCTGGCGGCCCACCCGGGCCTCGAGGTCACCGGCGGCACCGTGCACGACGCGCCCGCGCCGGCGCTCATCCGCACCGGCGCGCCGGACACGCGGCTCATCGTGGTGGGCAACCGGGGCGCGGGCGGCCTCACCGGGCTGCTGCTGGGCTCCGTCAGCCTGCACGTCGCCACCCACGCCGGGACGCCGGTGGCCGTCGTGCGCGGCCGCGCCGACCCGGCGGGCCCCGTCGTGGTCGGTACCGACGGCTCGCCCTCGGCGGACACCGCGCTCGAGATGGCGTTCGCCGCGGCGGCCGCCCGCAACGCCCCGCTCCTGCCCATCCGCGCCTACGTGCCCCCCGCGGGCTCGGCGGCCCGCGTCGACGGTCTGGAGGCGGCCGAGCGC
This sequence comes from Dactylosporangium sp. NPDC049140, assembly GCF_040648435.1. Classification (NCBI taxonomy): domain Bacteria; kingdom Bacillati; phylum Actinomycetota; class Actinomycetes; order Micromonosporales; family Micromonosporaceae; genus Dactylosporangium; species Dactylosporangium sp. NPDC049140. The sequence goes on from NZ_JBEZDS010000091.1 coordinate 14,041, forward strand.
TCGGCGCTGGAGGCGTCGCTGCGCGTCTGGCGCCACAAGTATCCGGAGGTCGTCGTCACGCCGAGCGTGGGTGTCGGCAGCGTGGCCCGGATGCTCGTCAACCGATCACACACGGCCCAGCTCGTGGTCGTCGGCAGCCGCGGGCACGGCGGCTTCGCCGGGCTGCTGCTCGGCTCGACCGGCCAGCAGCTCATGCACCACGCCGAGTGCCCGGTGCTTATCGCCCACGCGCGCTCGGGCGGCTGACGGCACCGTGAGCCGGGCGGCCGGGGCCGCCCGGCTCGGTGCAGCCCGTTACCTCAGCGGGGGTGCTTCTCGAGCACCTCACGCAGCCGGGACCTTCGCCCCTGCCGCGGCCTCGCCGAGCGCACGACGCTGGAGGCGTTCACCCGTACTGGCAAGGAGGGATTGCCATGACCCAGCGGTACTCCGGACGCATCGCCCTGGTGACGGGGGCCGGCTCCGGCATCGGACAGGCGACCGTGCTGCGCCTCGCCCGCGAGGGCGCCCTGGTCGTGGGCTGCGACGTCGACGCCGCCGGCCTGGAGGCCACCGAGAAGCTCCTCGCCCACGACCGCTACACCGCGACGCTGCTCACCGCGGACGTCGCCGACCCCGCCGACGTGCGGCGCGTCGTCGCGGCACTGCCCGGCGGCGATATCGACCTGCTCGCCAACGTCGCCGGCATCATGGACCACTTCCTGCCCGTCACCGACCTCGACGACGAGACCTGGGATCACGTGCTCGCGGTGAACCTGACCGGCCCGATGCGCCTGTGCCGCGCCGTCATCCCGGCGATGCGCACCAACGCCGAGGGCGCGATCGTCAACGTGGCCTCGATCGGCGGACTGACGGGATCGGTCGCGGGCACCGCCTACACGGCGGCCAAGCACGGGCTCGTCGGCCTCACCCGGTCGCTGGCCTACCTGTACGGCCCCGACGGCATCCGCACCAACGCGGTGTGCCCGGGCGGGGTCGACACGAACATCGGCCGGACCGCCACGGTCGGCTCCCAGTGGGCGTTCGACCGGCTGGCGAAGTCGTTCACCCGCGCCGTGCGCACCGCCGCGCCGGACGAGATCGCGGCACTGATCTGCTGGCTGGGCAGCCCCGAGGCCCGCAACGTCAACGGCGCCGTCATCGCCTCCGACGGCGGCTGGACGTCCTGAACCGGCGCCCGGAGGTGAGGTGGTACAGCCTGCACTACCCCGATCGGCCAGTACGCTGCATCGCCGCCGGGCGTGTTCGCTCATAGCCTTCGATGTATGCCAACGATGACACGCAATCGCCGAATGATCCTGGTGGCGGCCGGCGCGTCGGCCGTGCTCGCCGGGGCCGGCGCCGCCGTGCCCGCCGCGTTCGCGGGGCCCGCTCGTGACACCGCCCAGCAGCAGCTCGACCACCTCGTGCAGGCCGACGGGTTCCCGGGCGCGCTCGCGTCCGTCCGCGGGGCCGGCGGGCGCGTCCGGGAGTACACCTCGGGGCGTGGGGTCCCGACCAACGGGCAGGTCCGCATCGGCAGCAACACGAAGACCTTCACAGCCGTCGTCGTGCTCCAGCTCGTCGGCGAGGGGAAGATCGACCTCGACCAGACGGTCGAGCACTACCTGCCCGGCATCGTGCGCGGCAACGGCAACGACGGGGCGCGCATCACCGTGCACCAGCTGCTGCAGCAGACCAGCGGCCTGCCCGACTACGACGACGTCCTGTTCACCAGGCCCGAGGACCTGGTCGGGCTGAGCCACGCGTACTTCGAGCCGCGCCGGCTCGTCGACGCGGCGCTCACGAAGCCGCCGAGCTTCGCGCCCGGGACGCGGTGGGAGTACAGCAACACGAACTATGTCCTCGCCGGGCTCATCGCCGAGCGGGTCACCCAGCGGCCCATCGGCGAGGAGATCACCCGGCGCATCATCGAGCCGCTGCGGCTGCGCGACACGTACTGGCTGGGCGTCGGCGAGCAGCGCCTGCGGGGCCGGCATCCGCAGGGGTACGTCGCCGTCGCCCCGGGCGCCCCGTGGGTCGACGTCACCGAGATGGACCCGTCGCTGGGCTGGTCGGCCGGGCAGCTGGTCTCGACCCCGGCCGACCTGCGCGCGTTCCTGGAGGCGCTCGTCGCCGGGAAGCTGCTCAAGCCAGCGCAGCAGAAGGCGATGATGACCACCGTCCCGGCGGCCGCCTTCGAGCCGACCGAGCACTGGGACTACGGCCTCGGCCTCGCCCGCCACGCGCTGCCGTGCGGCGGCGACGCCTGGGGCCACGGCGGCGACATCCAGGGCTTCGAGACGCGCAACCTCGTCACCACGGACGGCCGCAGCGCCGTGGTCGCGGTGACCGGCCTGCCCACGACCGAGCAGATGGTCGCGGACGTGTCGAACGCCGTGGACGCGGCCCTGTGCTGAGTCACCGCCCGGCGTAGGGATCGGCCCACTCGTACCGGTCCGGCTCATCGAGGCGCTCCAGCTGGCGGGGGGTCAGCTGGAGCGCCACGCCGTCGAGGGCCGCGTCGAGCTGGTGGAGCTTGCTGCCGCCGAGCATCGGGCGCAGGCCGCGGCTCAGCAGCCAGGCGAGCACCACCTGGCCGCGGGCCGCGCCGGTCTCGGCGGCGACCGCGTCGAGGGCGGCGAGCCGGGCCGTGTTGCCCGGGTGGTCGTACACCTCGGGAATGACCTTCTCCGGGTTGTCGTAGGCGCCGGAGAGCAGCGGCGTGTACGCCCACACGTCCATCCCGTGCTCGGCGGCGTGGTCGGCCTGTTCGTCGCTGAGCACGCCGAAGCGGTGCACGACGCCGGGTGGGAGCGTTCCCGGCCGCGGGCGCAGGTATGACGCGTTGAGCTGGAGCGCGTCGAACGGCGTGGCCCCGATCGCACGGGCGTGCGCACGGCCGCGCTCGACCAGCCACGCCGGGAAGTTCGACACGCCGAACCGGTCCGCGGCCAGCCCCGCGAGCGCCTCCACGGTCTCCTCGATCGGCACCGACCGGTCCTCCTGGTGCAGCCACAGCAGGTCGACCCGGTCGATCCCGAGCCGGTCGAGACTGCCGGCGAACGCATCGTGTACCGCCGCCGCGGAGAGCCCCTCCCGGCGCGCCGGCCACGACCCGGGCTCGATCGGCTCGGCCCCGAGCTTGGTGGCGATCCGGACCCGCGCCCGCACGCCGGGCCGGGCCGCGAGCCAGCGCCCGAGCACCCGCTCGCTGCCGCCGCCCCGGCCGTCGGCGCTGGCCCAGAACGCGTAGCAGTCGGCGGTGTCGATCCACACGCCACCCCGCTCGACGAACCGGTCCAGCAGCGCGAACGATGTCGCCTCGTCGACGGTGGTACCGAACATCATCGCCCCGAGCACGAGCGGGGACGGCGTCGCGTCACTCATGCGGCCGACCCTGCCACCTGGAGCGCACTCCAGGTCAAGCGCCACCGGCTGACCGGTTCGGGCCGATATCCCGCGATGATGACGGACGGGTTGGAGCAGGCGCTCTATCCCCTCAGCACCGGCCCGGCCCCCTCACCGATCCGGCCGCCCACGCGGCCGTCGTGGCGGCCTGGCCCGCTAGCACGGAGACTCCGTCCGGACGTTCATGCGTTCGCCGGGGCGCGCGAAGATGCTGAGGATCTCGACGGGCCCGTCGCCCGTGCTGCCGAACCAGTGCGGCTCCTGAGTGTCGAACTCGGCGACCTCGCCGGCGTCGAGGGTCCAGTCCCGGCGGCCGACGACGAGCCGCATGCGCCCGGACAGGACATAGATCCATTCGTGTCCGTCGTGCACCCGCGGCTCCGGGTCGGCCTTCCCGGCCGGGATGACGATCTTCCACGCCTGCACGCCGTCGGGTTGCCGGGTCAGCGGGATGACCGTCCGGCCTTTGAGGAGCCCGGGTCTGAGGCGGATTCGCGGGTCGCCGACCTCGGGGGCGCCGACGAGGTCGTCCAGGGGCACCCGGTACGCCAGCGACAACGCGAGCAGGATTTCCAGGGTCGGCCGGCGTTGCCCGTTCTCGAGCCGCGACAGCGTGCTCTTCGAGATGCCCGTGATCTCCGCGAGGCCGGTCAGGGTCATCCGGCGCTGGGCGCGGAGCCCCTTGAGCCGGGACCCGACCTGGTCGAGCGCGGCGGCGATCGCCGTGGGCATGTCCTTCACGGGGCCCATCCCACGCCGGTTTCCCGGAAACAGCAACTTTCGTTGGCCGGCGGCCGGGATGGCTCGAACCTGGTGACATGACTTACGACGTAGCCGTCATCGGTGGCGGCGCCGCGGGGTTGTCCGCGGCACTCGTGCTCTCCCGGGCCCGGCGCAAGGTCCTCGTGGTGGACGCGGGCATGCCGCGCAACGCGCCGGCCGCTCACATGCACGGCTACCTGTCACGCGACGGTACGCCACCCATGCAGCTGCTGGCGTCGGGCCGGCGCGAAGTGCGGGGCTACGGCGGTGAGATCATCGCCGGTACCGTCACCGCTGTCACGCCGGGCCGGGACGGATTCGAGCTCGTCCTCGCCGGCGAGCAGCCCATCCGGGCCCGGCAACTCCTGGTCACCACCGGCCTGCGCGACGAGCTTCCGGACCTCCCGGGGCTGCGGGACCGATGGGGCCGCGACGTCCTGCACTGCCCGTACTGTCACGGCCACGAGGTCCGCGACCGCCGGCTCGGCGTTCTCGGGGTGACGCCGGCGGCGGTACGGTACGCGCAGATCGTCCGGCAGTGGACCGACGACCTCGTCTATCTCAGCCCGCCCGGCACGCTGACCGCCACCGAGCGCACCCGGCTGGCGGCCCGCGACATCGAGGTCGTCGAGGGCGCCGTCGAGCGACTGGTCGTCGAGGACGACCGCCTGCGCGGTGTGCGGCTGGACGACGGGCGTGACGTACCGTGCGACGCCTTGTTCGTTCCACCTCGGTTCGTGCCCAACAACGACCTCCTCGTCGGTCTCGGCTGTGCCACCGGCGGCGACGGCTGGATCGTCACGGACGCCACCGGCCGTACCTCCGTCCCCGGCGTCCGGGCCGCCGGCAACGTCACCGACCCTCGCGCCCAGGTCATCACCGCCGCCGGGGCCGGCTCCGCGGCCGCCATCGCCATCAACGCCGACCTCGTGGACCAGGACGTGGACAACGCCGTCCGCGCCGCCGCCACCACCAGCGCCGTCACCACCACCAGCGCCGCCGCCACCATCAGCGCCGTCACCACCATCAGCGCCGTCACCTCCTGAAGGAGTCACCATGGCCTCCGCGCCGAACGCCCCGTCCGCCGGGACGCGCCCGCCGACCAAGCACGAGCTGGCCGCGATGATCTGGCTGGCCGTGTTCCCGACCCTCACCGTGCTGAATCTGGTGCTCGGTCGCTGGCTCGCCCCGATGTCCCCCGTCCTGCGTACCTTCGTGCTGGCCACGATCGCCGTGCCGATCGTCATCTACGGCCTGATGCCTCAGCTGCACCGGCTGCGCGGCCGCATGCTCGGCGGTACGGGAAACCGGCCCCCCAGATAGTCGTACCTCGGCCGTTCCGGCCCGGGCGCCCCGCCGGTCGACCTACAGTCGCGGTCATGGCCGCTGGCACGAAGGACGACCCGTGGGTACTGCGTACCCCGCCCGGGTCCTCGGAGTACACGATGTACCGCGACGAGACCGCCGACCCGCCGGCGCTCGTGGCCAGGTCGGCTCGACGCGGCTGACCTATCAGCTGCGGGCGGTCGAGGACCTGCACGCCTGGCTGCGGGAGCAGGACGACTGGGTGCCGCTCGGCGCGGCGGACGAGAACAAGCCGGCCGCCGACGGCGCGGTGGAGGCGTGGGGCCGGTCGCCGGGCAACCCGGTCGGCGGCTGGTACGGGCTGCGCAAGGGCTACCGCGGCCGGTTCGGGATGTACCTGCCGCCGCTGCTGGAGGAGCTCGGCCGGGCCGAGCTGACCCACGACGCGCGGAACAACCGGATGCGCGCGATCTGAGCGGCGCTCACCCTCCGGGCCCGAGCGTGGTCACGGCGCGGCGAGGCGGAGGCGACCCGCTTGACCGAGCCGGCGCGGACGTACAGGTCGTACGGCTCGCCGCCGTCCCACAGGATCTCGCCCGGTTCCGGAGAGACAGACGCTGGGCGACATGCCGGCCGATGCCGTTGCAACCCTCAACCGCCCAGACCCGGTCCTTGTACTGCCGGCCAAGCTTGAGCATCGCCATGTAGCCGTCGCGGTCGGTGCCAAACCGCCCCTGCCCGAGGATCTTCTCCCGCTCGTTGATGATCTCGATTGTGGCGGACCGCTTATGTGGATCCATGCCGATGATGACGCGCGCCATACGCTGCTCCCGCTGCAACTCGATGACCGGATGTCGACGGGAGGCAGCGCATCTTCGAGCTGTGGGCACACCCCTCTAGAGCCACTCCACGCCGCGGCGACCGGCAGGACGCACGCCACGAGAGCCACGCCCAACCACAGCGGGCAGCCGATGAGAGAGCGACCCTACCGATCACCTCGACCCAGCCTGGCCGGGCTGCGGTCGTACCGCCAGTCAACAAGATGCCGATGAGCGGATGGTGAGCCGCCGCAGTGACGCACGAGGTGAAGCGGTGTGTCCCGCCTGCCGCAACGGTGGTGAGCATCGCCGGGGGACGATTGCGATCAGTACACGTACTGATCGCAATCGAGCCAAAGATCGAGATCTGCTAGCCGGCGCACCGTTGCCGCGGCGAGTGAAAGCGCGGGGGTGGTCCTGAGATCCTCGCCGTCCGGACCTTGTACCGGAATCATCTTGATTACGACGTTGATCCCTGCTTGCAGGCCCAGGACCTGACGGGCTCGCGCCAGGCCATCGGCGTTCGGCTCAATGATGTCCAACAGTTCGACAAGAACGATCTCCGTGTCGTACTCGTCCCGCTCCGGAACGTCGACGTACCAGCCGCCACGCCGGTGCAGGTGTCCGTGCGTGCCGTACCGATCGCCGGTCCTGTGTTGGCGGGTCGGTGACAGGCCGACCAGTCGTGTTACCTCTGCGGGGTCCAGGTCACGGGCATCGTCGTCCTCGGCGAACGCCACCGTCAAGTACGCACGCTGCACGCAGCGCCCCCGTACGACGTCGGTCATTTTCCAACCGTCATCAGCGCCCATGATCAGGACAGTACAACGACATCGGGGACGCCCGGTCATGCCGCGGCTGCTGCGCGTCGGCGGGACCCGTGCTGGTTGCCGTCAGTAACGACAGCGGTGACGGTGAGGCTTCCTGTCATGCGGATGCGCTGGTGAAGTCCG
>NZ_JBEZDS010000092.1:0-20726 GCF_040648435.1 Dactylosporangium sp. NPDC049140
ACGCCGACCGCGGCGGTAAGGCCGCCCGCAGACGGTTCGAGACCTTCACCCGCCCAAGCCTGCCTGACCAGGCGAACGCTCAACGCAACAGACCCGCCCTGCGGGTCATCGCCCGCCGCCGGAACCGCCTATAGTGGTCGAATGCGGTCGATATCTGCCGGGGCGGTGATCGCGCTGCTCGTGGCGGGGATCGCGGATCTGGCCCTCGTCGCCGCGTATCGCAGCGCCGCCCAGGACGCCACGACAACCGGCGAGCTGTTCGCCGCGCTGGACGCCGCGCGTCTGCTGCACCGCCTGGTCTTCCTCGTCGCGTTCGCCGCGCTGATCGCCGTCGCCGTGGCGCTGCGCTGGGCGCCGTGGTGGTGCCGGCTGCTCTGGGTCGCGTTCGTCGCGCGGGCCGTCGCCGCGTACGTGACCGCGCCCGAGCCGCCGCCCGGGTACCAGGCCCTCTGGGACGACTCGCAGCCCCCGACGGCCGGCCTGCGCCGGTCGGTGCTCGGCGAGCTGTGGGCGATGATCCCCGTCCCGGTCGACGCGCTCGGCGTCGTGCTGCTCGCCGCGGCGGCGGCCGGGCTGCTATTCGTCGTCCTCCGGCGAGTCCCCGAGGCGCCATAGCTCGAGCAGGTAGTGCTCGAGCCCCGCGTATGCGGCCAGCGCGTCGCCCCACTGGGCGGTGGGCAGGTCCGGATGGTCGCGCAGGAACCGGTGCGCGGCGTCGGCGGCCTCGGCGCGTCCGGTGGCGGTGACGCGGATGCGGTACACCCCGGGGCCCTCGGCCAGCTCGCCGGTGATCCCGCTGACACCCGTGTCGCCGAGCCGGACGCGCCCGGAGGGGAAGTCGATCTCGTATTCGTGCCGCGGGGCGGCCGGTGGTGCTTCGGCGCCGAGCACGCGGAGGCGGACGTCCACCGGGATCAGGTCCTGGGCCACGCTGATGACGAGGACGTAACCGGTTGAGCCGGTGACGCCGGCCGACGCGGCGACGACGGCCGCGTCCATCCCCTCGGCGGCGTCCGCCTCGACGTCGCGCAGGGTGAGCAACCGGTAGTCCGGGGTCAGCCGCAGGTCCATCGTCCGCCGTACCGCCTTTCAGTCAGCTGCGCTGTGGTGCCCCGGACGGACCGGGGCACCACGGCGTTCGGTCAGGGAGCCGTCGTGACGGTGAACCCGTCACCGTCGAGGAGCCGGTTGGCGCCGTAGAAGGCGTTCAGCTTGGACCCGCCGAGCTGGTTCTGCTGGGCGTTGATCGGGCGGGCCGACCCGTGCCACTCCTGCGCGCCGCGGGGTTTGCCGGCGGTGGAGTACGCCGAACCCTCCTCCGTGGATTTGAACGGGTACTCGTCGCAGTCCAGCCCGCCGGCCGCGTAGTCGTCGCCCCACACATCCTTGCAGATCCCCACCGACGCGCGGTGGTTGGCGTCGATCTCGCTCGCGTCCATCAGGCGGTGCAGCTTCGACGGCGGGTTCTTGCCCACGAAGCTCGGGAACGTCCGCTCGGGGTGGTGCAGCGCGTCGTTGACGTGCTTGGCCTCGGCGTCGATGCCGACGCCGGACATCGGCAGGACGAACTCCGGCACGTTGTCGATGAACACGGTGCCCTTGTACTTCCCGCCGCCGAGGGCCGCTCCGGCGCTGTCGAACCGGACCGCGTTGCTCGCGACGATCCGCAGGGCGGGTTCGGTCAGGCCGTCGCGGTACTCGACGAGGTAGCTCACCTGGGCGACGAACTCGGTGGTGTAGTACGGCAGCAGGCCGGCGGTGTCCGGCGACGTGATCGAGACGACGTCCATCGCCGGCTGCTGGTACCAGCCCAGCGCCGTGCGCTCCTGCCGGAGCGTCGCGGGGCACGTGACGTCGCCGCGTCCGGCGCACCCGTCGTACATCACGGTCAGGAACGTCAGGTCGTCGCGCATCGACGAGGTCTGGTGCACGTTCTCGACCGAGGTCACGTAGTCGACGCGGCGGCTGCCGTCGTAGGCGAACGCCAGGATCCACAGGTCGAAGTCGACGAAGCCGAGCTCCTCGCCGCTCTGCCGGCGCAGCACGACGTGCAGCGGGTAGTGATGGCACTGCTCGAAGCGGGTGCGGGCCCAGCCGTACCGGGAGCCGGCCTGGTCGGGATGCGCCTCGCAGTCCTGTTTGAGGTCGGCGGCCTCGTCCAGCAGCCGCGTGGTGTTCCCCGGCCGGGCCGGCGCGGCGAGCGCACCGACCGGGCTCAGGGTAAGGGCCAGCGTCAGACCCAGGGCGGCCGCGGCGACAGTTCTCCACATGGTCGTCACTCCCTAGAATCCGCCTCGGGCGCAGTCCCGCCCGAGGCATCCGTAGAGCAGGTCACCGGTCGCCGCGGCGTACACCATCGTGTAGCCGTGGTAGGTCCGGCCCCGCTCGCGACCGAGGCCGGGCACGGTGCCGTCGCCGGTGACGACGTGCACCCGGGCCGCGCCGTCGGCCGCCGCGAGCGCGACACCCGCCCGGCTGCGGAACTCCGCGACCGTCACCGTCGCGGTGCGCGCGTCGCCGGCGGTGCGCAGCCGCCGCCCGGCGTCGTGCCGCGCGGCGTCGGCGGTGACCGGCCGGGCCGGTGCGACCGAGGCCACCGCGGCGCCGGTGGTGACGTTGCAGACCTTGCGCGCGGCGACGCACGCGGCCAGGCCCGGCACAGTCTCCAGGCACCGGCCCGCGTCGTCGGCCAGGCAGGCGGCCAGCTTCCGCTGGTCGACGCCGTTGTACTCGTCCCGGCTCGCAGTCCGCTGCGGCGCGGCCAGGCCGAGGGCGAGCGATCCGGCGGCCGGCTTGCCCAGGACGAGCCGGTCCAGCTCGGTCGGCGAGCTGGGCAGATTCGAGGCGCGCGCGGCGACCTGCATCGTGTAGCAGTACGGCGGCGCGCTGGGCTCGCCGAACAGGATCGACCGCGGGTCGGGCCGCCCGCAGACGTTCGCCGGGAAGCCGGAGACGTTCACCAGCCGCGGCCGGCGCCAGGCCCCGTTGTCCTGCACCTGCACCCGGTTCTCGAACGGCGTGGCGAGGGCCGTGTATTGCGGGTAGTACGACATCAGGCCCGTCTGCAGCGCCCTCGTCCTCCCGCCGGTCGCGAGGTGGGTGGTGCCGACCGGGTTGAAGTCGTAAAGCATGTCCCACTGCCCCGCGCCGTTGCCGAGGCTCATCCACGTGTGCAGCAGGCCGTCGGCGACCTTCGAGCCCGGCTGGTCGATCGACCAGTACTCCTCGGTGGCCTCGCCGTCCTCCAGCCAGTACGCGGTGTGCGAGGTCGTGCCGGTGGCCGACGCGTACGCCGCCTGCCAGCCCATCTCCTCGTAGTCGTAGCCGGAGTTGCCGCCCGATCCGTCGAGCGGGTCCCAGTTGACCTGGTTGCTGAAGCTGTTGTACCCCCCGGTCTGCGGGTCCGCCGGCGGCCCGTTGAAGGTCACCGGCTGCTGCCGGAAGCTGACCATGACGCCCGACACGGGCGAGTCCTCGCCGGCGCAGAGGCCGACGAAGTCCCGCTCCGGGCAGTCGGCGCCGCCGATCCGCGGCCGCCACAGCTGGGTGGTGTAGCTCGACGAGCAGGCCCACATGACCGCCGGCTGCCCGTCGGTGCTGGACAGCACGTCCAGGCAGCGGCCGTCGCGCTGGTTGCGCAGGGCGAAGCCGACGCTCGGCCAGGTCTGGGCCCGCGTGAGGGTCCAGAACTGCTGGGATGCGGTACCGCAGTCCACGATGATGACGGCCGCGCCGTTGCTCGTGGCCGCGGCCTGCAGGCACCGCCCCGACGAGGCCTGCCGGACCCGGTAGATCGGGTTCGCGCCCGGGCTGACCACCTCGAACGTCCACCGCTGGGCATTGACGTTCTCGGGCAGGCCGACCGTGTGGGTGCGGACCTTGACCGTGCTGCCGACCGCGTCGGAGTCGGTCGCGAGCACCTGCCGGTCGCCGGTCGTGGACTGCCCGATGGCCACCGGATCGGCCGGCGGCACCGCCGCTTCGGCCGGCCCACCAGCCGCCACCGCCGCGCCGGCACCGGCCAGCACGGCGGCCAATGCGATCGCACATCGACGTCGCAGACGATTCATCGCACTCCCTTTCCCGACAATTGCCAGAAACGTCGCGCGGACAGCACGACGCCATTCGCGCCGCCGTTTCCGGCGCGAATTCCGGCGATGCGTTTCCGTCCGGCCTTGGGCAGCGGACGGTGAAGCGCGGCCCCGGACTCACCGGGCCGCGAACTATACGTGGAGTGGCACTACCCGACTCGGTAACGGCGCGGCACGCCAGACGGCCCGCGCGAACGTCGGCATTCCCCGTGATTGCCGCAGCACTGTTCCTCCCCGTCCGCCGTCGTGGCGTACATTCGCCGACGTCGACACCGCGACACATTACCCGACATCGCGTAAAGGGTCCACCGACCGACCATCGTCAATGTCGACAGACATTCGCCTCCGTCGATGGCACCGCGCTCACCGGCGCCTGTATGTCCACGGTTCGCACCCGCACCGACGCTGGGGTGACGAGTTGACCGAATTGATGCGATTCGAGACCGAGACCGGCTCCATCGTGATGGAGGTCCCCGAGGATGAGCCCGGCTTTGAGCGGGTGCCCCGGGACGGTGTCATCGCCGACGCTCGCCAGAAGCTCGAGAACGCCCTGCACGACGTGCGGAACGCGGCCGAAAGTACGCTGCGGGTATTCCGCGCCGGGGTCACCCGCCCGGACGGCATCGAAGTGGAGTTCGGCGTCAAGCTCAACGCTGAGGCCGGTGCCGTCATCGCCAAGTCGTCGGTCGAGGGTCACTTCACGGTGAAGCTGAGCTGGCGCCGCCCCGACGAGCAGACGGCTCACGAAACCGAACCGGGCGCGTGATCGAGCAGCATTGGCCGGCCCGCCCGCCGAGATCGATCACCAAGTTCCGGGCCTGCTGGGTGGTCCACGCCGCGCTCGGGTGGGCGGTGACGCCCAGGATGTGGACCCGTCGGGTCTCGATCTCCATCACGAACAGGACGTACAGGCGACGCAGCGCAATGGTTTCGAGGTGGAAGAAGCCGGTCGCCAGCAGCCCGGCCGCCTGAGCGCGCAGGAACGTCCGCCAATGGGTATCGGTCTCACGCGGGGCGGGACCGACGCGGGATCTGGCCAGGATGCGCCGGATGGTGCCGGCGCCGATCCGGTGGCCGAGACCGAGCAGCTCAGCGATCATCGCGGACTCGCCGCGTGTGGCCTGCGGCAGCCAGCCGAACACCCGTACCGCGCTCAGGTACAGCAGCCGAACGAACACACCCGCGATGCTGCGCCACCACCACGAAACAGCAGCTCACACGCAGTGCGACAGGTTTTGGCACGGTACAGGGTCCGGACCATCGTCGGCGCGTGATGCCTCGGCCAGGGCGCAAATCGTGTCGCGCCGACCCACGGGATCGAAGGCGCTGGCGAGCCAGGCGTCGAGCGGGTCGACCAAAATGTCCTCCCGCAGGATCACGTTGCGGGGATGATCGATAGCGTTGGCCAGCGCGTACTCCTGCGGGAACCGGCACCGGTAATACGCCACACCGTGCGAATGCTGGCCTTGTATCCGGCGCGCACAGACCCCGCAGTACACCGCACCCTTGAACAGGTAGGGATGGCGGCTGCGGTACCGCCGCCGCGGCCCGCCCGGCCGGCCGGTCGCCGCGTCGCGCGAGGATCGAGTTCGTTGTGTCCGCGGCGCAGGTTCTGCCTGAACGCGTGTCCGGCGATGATCGTCTGTTCGGTGCGGTCGGTGCGTAGCCCGCGCATCGGTCTGAGCCGGTGCTTGAGCTGGCTGTGGTCTGCTTCTACCCGGTTCTTGGCATGCCGTTCGACGTGGTGCCACGCCGGCGCCGGCTGTGGCCGGAAGGCTTGGCCGCCGACATTGCAACGATGCGTCGGCGACGCACGGCGTATGCGTCACGGGCGCGCTGCTCTGCTGACGGAGGCTGGGACCGAGGGCGATGATGCTGACATCATGTCGCTATCATGCTGACATGATGTCGATAAAGATGCCGGGTCGGTCCGCATGTTCCTAGCGGTTCGTGAGCTTCGGTTTGCTCGTGCCAGGTTCGGGTTGATGGGCGCGGTGATCGCACTCATCGCCGTGCTGGTGGTCCTACTGTCCGGATTGTCCGTGGGCCTGGTCAACGACGGGGTGTCCGGTCTGCAACGGCTGCCGGTGACCTCGTTCGCCTTCGCCGACGGGGTCCAACGCGACGCTGCGTTCTCGCGCAGCGTCGTGGACCTGAAGGCCGTCGACGCGTGGGCGGCGCAACCAAACGTGGCGCGGGCCGCTCCGTACGGCAACATGCTGGCCAATGCCAAGAGTGGTTCTGGTGTGGAGATCGACCTGGCCCTGTTCGGCGTGCTACCCGACTCGTTCCTCTCACCGCGGGTCAGTGCGGGCGACCGGCTCGGCGAACTGGACGGAATCGTGGTGAGCCGGACCGCCGCCGACGCGGGACTCCGCGTCGGCGATACCCTCACCGTCGACCGGGTGGGCGCCAGGCTCACCGTCGTCGGCATCCTGTCCGGGCAGCACACGTTCGGCCACGTCGATGTGGGCTACGTCCCGTTGCGCACATGGCAGCAGATCCGGGCGGGCATCGGGCCGGACGACCCAGTCCCGGCCCACGTCTACAACGAGATTACGGCGGTCGCGGTGCAGGCCGAGGACGGCTCGACCATCGACCTCGACGCCGGCGACCGCGCCGCGGGCACCGATAGCATGACGCTGCCGGAATCGTTCGGAGCCTCTCCGGGGTACACGGCAGAGACCTCCACGCTGCAGCTGATCCAGTACTTCCTGTACGCAATTTCGGCGCTGGTCGTCGGGGCGTTCTTCACGGTCTGGACGATCCAGCGAAAGCACGAGATCGCCGTGATGCGAGCCATGGGGGCGCCGACCGGTTTCCTGCTGCGGGACGGGTTGTCTCAGGCGCTGATCCTGCTGCTCCTCGCAGTCGCTGCCGGTGTCGGCATCGGTGTCGGAATGGGCAGGCTGATCGGCGGCGGTGTCCCGTTCGCGCTGGAGGCGCCGGCCGTGGCCGTCGCGGTCGCGCTGCTGATCGTTCTCGGCCTGGTGGGAGCGGTCGCGGCCATCGTGCGGATCGCCGCCGTGGATCCTCTGACAGCGTTGGGAGCACACCGATGAGCACACAGACCAGCAACCTCGGATCAGCGGCCGGCGGTGACGGTTCCGCTGCGGATCAGCCCGACGGGCTGATCATGCGTGACGTGTGTCTGCGCTTCGGTGACGGTGACGACACGGTGCTCGCGCTGGATGACGTCACGCTCACCGTGGCGCCTGGCAAGTTCGTCGCCGTGGTCGGTCCTTCCGGAGCGGGTAAGTCCAGCCTGCTCGCCGTCGCCGGCGGGTTGAGCGTGCCGACGTCGGGTTCGGTGTCCGTCGCAGGGCGGGAGATGACAGTGGCCAGCCGCCGGACACGGACGACCCTGCGGCGCGAGACCGTCGGATTCGTGTTCCAGTCCGGCAACCTGCTGCCGGCGTTGACCGCCGTCGACCAGTTGCGGCTGCCGACCCGGTTCAGCGGGGCAGGACGTCGTACGCACCGTGATCCGTATCAGCTGTTGGCGGAAGTGGGCATGGCGGACAAGGCCAACCGGCGACCGCACCAACTGTCCGGCGGCGAGCGTCAGCGGGTGGGCATCGCCCGTGCTCTCGTCACCAGGCCCAGGCTGCTGCTGGTCGACGAACCCACCGCGGCGCTGGACCGGCAGCGCAGCCATGACGTGGTCGAGTTGCTCGCCCGCGAAACCAGGGAGCACAGCGTCGCCACCGTCATGGTCACCCACGATCATGACGTCCTACGACACTGCGACACGGTCTACGAGATGATCGACGGAAAGCTCACCCCGGCCGCGTGACCGTAGGATTCGCATGTGCCGAAGATCCAGGCCGCCACCGTGGCGGAGCACCGCGCGCGGCAACGCCGGGCGATCCTGGACGCTGCCCGTGCGATCCTCGCCGAAGGCGGGTCCGAGTCGCCGAGCCTGGCCGCGGTCGCCGCGCGGACAGGCCTGGCGCGGTCGAGCATCTACCAGTACTTCAAATCCAGCGCCGACCTGCTTGACGCGGTGATCGTCGACATGTTCCCCAGGTGGTCGGCCTACGTGGCACGGCGGATGCGCCGTGCCACGACCCCGGGCGATCAGGTCTTCGCCTACGTGGCGGCCAACCTTCACCTCGTCGCCAAGGGCGAGCACGCCATCGTCCGCGGGCTGGCGACAACCGCGCCCGTCGAAATCCTCGCCGAACGCAGCCGCGAGCTTCACAACCAACTGCGTGTTCCGTTGCTCGAGGCGCTTGCCGGACACGGCACGCCCGACCCGGTCAACATGGCCGAACTCATCCAGGCAATCGTCTTCAGGGCCTCTCGCATGATCGAAGATGGTATGAGCGAAACGAAGGCTTGTACGCTTGCCCGCGAGCTTCTGGAACCGTACCTGCGACAGTCGATCACGACCGCGCCAGAAAGACGACCCACCTGACGCAGCCATGGTGTCGAACGGCATGCCAACAACCGGGTAGAAGCAGACCACGGTCCGGCGGGCTCGCTCGGCGGCGGCGGACAGGATGCGTTCGGCGGCGGCCTGCAGCCCGGCGGCGGGCGGCCCGCCGGGTACGGGTCCCAGCGGGACGTTGTACAGCGGCCCGAGGAACGCGTGCACGATCCGGCAGGGGCAGCCCCGGGCAGTGGCCTCCCGGGCGGCCCAGTCGACGGCGTGCAGGCTGCTCGGGGAGTGGTCGACGCCCACGACGATCGGGGCGAGGCTGGTGGTCATGATCTGGTTTCCCTTCCGGGTCCGAGCGGCTGTGGTTGCCGCAGCCGGGGGATCTGGCCGCCGGTCAGGACCATGGCGGCCTGGCGTGGCGAGAGCCGGTGCCGGGCACGGTAGGTGGCGCTGCTGGTCTGGTTGCGCACGGTGATCTCGGTGCCGTCGCGCACCGCGGCGCGCAGGTCGTCGACGGCGAGGGCGTCGCCGGCGGTGATGCGGTCGTAGTCAGTGTCGTCGGTGAACTGCAGCGGCAGGATTCCGAAGTTGGCGAGGTTCTGCCAGTGGATGCGGGCGTACGACTTGGCGATCACCACGCGCAACCCGAGGTGGCGGGGCACGATGGCGGCGTGTTCCCGGGAGGAGCCCTGCCCGTAGTTGGCGCCGGCGACGATCATGTGCTGTCCGGCCTGCCGGGCCCGCCGCGGGTAGCCGGGGTCGAGGTCGGCGAAGGCGAAGTCGGCGAGTTTGGCGATGTTGCTGCGGTAGGGCAGCACCCGGGCGCCGGCGGGCAGGATCTCGTCGGTGGAGACGTTGTCGCCGGCTTTGATGAGCACCGGGCCGGTCAGGGTGTCGGGCAGTGCGTCCAGCCTCGGCAGCGACCCGATGCTGGGTGCCTTCACCAGCGAGATGGTGTGTGCCTGGGCGGCCGGTAGCGGCGCCTCCAGCGTGGCGGTGTTGACGCTGGCCGTCGCTGGCAGGTCCAGCACCGGGTAGGCGATGCCGAGCAGGCGGGGCAGGTCGCGGGGGTCGGTGATCCGGCCGGTCAGCGCGGCGGCGGCTGCGGTCTCCGGCGAGCACAGCCAGACGAGGTCGTCGGTGGTGCCGGAGCGGCCGGGGAAGTTCCGCGGGAACGTGCGCAGGCTGTTGACCCCGATCGCGGGGGCCTGGCCCATGCCGATGCAGCCCATGCAGCCGGCCTGGTGCAGGCGGGCCCCGGAGCGGATCAGGTCGCCGGTGGCGCCCATCGCGGTCAGGTCGGCCAGCAGCTGCCGGGATGTCGGGTTGATGTCCAGGGACACCTGCGGGTCCGTCTGCCGGCCGCGCAGGATCGCGGCGACCACGGCGAAGTCGCGCAGGCCGGGGTTGGCCGACGATCCGATCACCACCTGCTGCACCGGTGTGCCGGCGACCTGCCGCACCGGGGTCACGTTGCCCGGGGAGCTCGGCGCCGCGATCAGAGGCTCGAGGGTGGACAGGTCGATGGTGCCGGCGACGTCGTAGCCGGCGTCGGGATCGGCGAGGAGTTCCACGAAGTCGTCTTCGCGGTCCTGCGCCACGAGGAACTCCCGGACCCGCTCGTCGGCGGGGAACACGGTGGTGGTGGCGCCGAGTTCGGCGCCCATGTTCGCGATCACGTGCCGGTCCATCGCGGACAGGCCGGCCAGTCCCGGGCCGTGGTACTCGATGATGCGGTGCACGGCGCCGGTCACGCCGTGGCGGCGGAGCAGTTCCAGGATCACGTCCTTGGCGCTGACCCAGGCTGGTAGTGCCCCGGTGAGCTGGATGCCCCAGATCTGCGGCATGGTCACGTACAGCGGTTCACCGGCCATCGCCAGGGCGACGTCCAGCCCACCGACGCCGATGGCCAGCATGCCCAGCGACCCGGCCGCGCAGGTGTGCGAGTCCGACCCGACCAGGGTCGCGCCCGGTACCCCGAAGTGTTGCATGTGTGTCGGGTGGGAGACCCCGTTGCCGGGTTTGGAATACCACAGCCCGAACCGTTGGCAGGCCGAGCGCAGGAACAGGTGGTCGGCCATGTTCCGCTCGTCGGTCTGCAACAGATTGTGGTCGACGTACTGCACCGACACCCCGGTCCGTACCCGCTGCAAGCCGAGGGCTTCCAACTCCAGCATCACCATCGTGCCGGTCGCGTCCTGGGTCAGGCTCTGGTCGATACGCAGTCCCACCTCCGTGCCCGGCACCATCTCACCGGCGACGAGATGTGCCTCGATCAACTTCTGTGCCACGTTGCGGCCCATGACCATGACCTCCCGCTGCTCCTGGTGCACGTTGTTTGATTCGAGCCGACGCGGTACCGCCCACGGACCCTTCCCGATGGGTGACCCGGCGACGCACCGGGCCGGGCCCGGACACCGCTCGGCCGCGTCCGGCCCAAGCCGGTCATGGCCGCGATGCCTGACGCGTGCCACCCGAGGTGAGGGCGTCGAGGGCGACGTCGGGGTCGGCGAGCCGGGCCGCGTCGACCGGCTCCCCGCTGCGGATGAGGTCCTGGATCTGTGCCGTGACGTCCCACACGTTGACGTTCAGGCCGGCGACGACCCGACCGCCGGCGGTCCAGAACGCGATGAACCGGCGCGTGGCGAGATCGCCGCGCACGACGACGGTGTCGTACCCGCCGGGCGGGGCGTGACCGGTGTACTCCATGCCCAGGTCGTACTGGTCGGTGTAGAAGTACGGCAGCCGGTCGTACACCACCTTCGCGCCGAGCATGGACCGGGCCGCGGCCGGGCCGGAGTGCAGGGCGTTGGCCCAGTGCTCGACCCGCAGATGGGTGCCGTACCGCGGGTGGTAGGCGTTGGCGACGTCCCCCGCCGCGTAGACGCGCGGGTCGCAGCTGCGCAGCGCCTGGTCGACCACGACACCGTCGCCGACCGCCAGCCCCGCCGCCTCGGCCAGCCCCACGTTGGGGTGCACGCCGACACCGACGACGACCACGTCGGCGGGCAGCGCGGTGCCGTCACGCAGCAGCACCGAGGACACCCGCCCGTCGCCGCGGAACTCCTCGACGGCGGCGCCGAAGCGGAACGTCACCCCGCGCTCGCGGTGCAGATCGGCGAACACCGCGGCGAGGTCGGGCCCGAGCAGCCGCAGCAGCGGCAGCTCGGAGCGTTCCACGACGGTGACCGCAGCGCCGCGCTGGCGGGCCGCGGCGGCGACCTCCAGCCCGATCCAGCCCGCACCGACCACCACCAGGCGGGCGCCGTCGACGAGCGCAGCCCCGATCCGGTCGCTGTCGGGCAGCGTCCGCAACTGCAGCACCCCGTCGAGGTAGCCGCCGGGCACGTCCAGGGTCCGCGGTGTCGAACCGGTGGCCAACAACAACGCGTCGAAGCCGATGCGCTGGCCGTCGCCCAGCTCCACCTGCCGGGCGGCCCGGTCAACGGCCGCCACGGTGACACCGGTGGCCAGGTCGACGTCGTGCTCGGCGTACCAGCCGGCCGCATGGACGAACGCCGTCTCGCGATCGGCGGTGCCCAGCAGCAGGCCCTTGGACAGCGGTGGCCGCTCATAGGGACGTTCGGGTTCCTGACCGAGCAGCACCACGTCGCCGTCGAAGCCATCCTCCCGCAGCGTCTGCGCGGCCTTCGCCCCGGCCAGCCCGGCCCCGACAATCACGAACGTACGTCGCTGGTTCATGGGTTCATCTCCCTGTCGAACGTTGTGGGGGCTCGATCAGCGCCGTATCCGCGCGATGGCATCGCGCGCGACGGCGCGGGAATGCGACGGCATGGGCCAGCGCCGGCCGGGGCCGCGTCCCGCGGCGATGGGTGCTCGGCGACGGTGAGGAGCACGACCGTGTCCTCCAGCGCGGTCACCGTCGACCGGCCGTCGGGAACCATGAGCAGCTGTCCGGCCGCGCCGTGCGTCACATCGTCGCCGGCGGTCACCCGCACCCGGCCGCGCAGCACCTGCACAGTCGCCTCGCCGCGGTTGCCGTGTTCCTCCAGTCGCTGACCGCAGCCCAACGCGATCATGGCCTGGCCGGGCGAACGCGGATGTCCACGGTTGACGGTGCGCGTGCCGCGGCGGCTCGACCCACTGAGGGCGTGACGGAGCAGACCATCGGCGAGCGCCTGCAACGACCACTTCTCCATCTCCGACTCGCCTCCTCTCGGGACGCGGATCCGGGTAGCTGCCCGGCCGGTCTGCCGGCCCTGGCAGGGGACGCAGAACCGGGCGTGCGGCAGGATCTCCAGCCGTTGCAGCGGGATGTCGGCAGTGCAGCGTTCGCAGCTGCCGTAGCTGCCCTCGGCCAT
Organism: Dactylosporangium sp. NPDC049140; assembly: GCF_040648435.1. Taxonomy (NCBI): domain Bacteria; kingdom Bacillati; phylum Actinomycetota; class Actinomycetes; order Micromonosporales; family Micromonosporaceae; genus Dactylosporangium; species Dactylosporangium sp. NPDC049140. The sequence goes on from NZ_JBEZDS010000092.1 coordinate 12,798, forward strand.
GCGCCGCAGCGCCTGGGCGGTGTCGGCGACCGCCCGGCGGGCCGAGGCGATCAGCGCGGCGAGGGTGTCGTCGTCGTAGCCGCCGCCGTTCGGCTGCTGGCTGCGGACGGTGAGCTCGGCGAGCTGCTCGGTGGACCGCTGAAACTGCTCCTCCAGGGTGTTGCGGAGCAGTTCGATCGGATCGTGCACGGTGCTGGTCACGTACTTGGTCCTTTCCACGGTCGGCAGTGGGTGGCGCACGACAAACTGCGCCACGGAGAACGCCGTCTTGGCGCGGTGGGCTCGGGGTTCGGCCGACGCGGGCTGCCGGGTCAGGCGGCCACGGTGGCCGGATTCCGGCACGCCGCCATGGCTGCCGGACCCGCGCCGGCAAGCGCGGTCAGTCGCGGCACGCGGGCCGGCCGCACCGGTACCCGCCGGTTCGCGGAAGGACCGCTGCCCGGCTCGGGCGTGGCGGAGCTGCCACCGACGTTGAGCACACTGTGGGCCAACGCCGCCGGGGCCGACCGCCGCATCGCGGCGCTACCGCTGATGCCGGCGACGCGCAGCACCAGCGCCGGGGTAAACGTTGCGGTCGCGATCCGGCGGATCGCGTCGTCCCGACGGAGCCCGGTAGCGGCCGCCGCGTCGCGGCCGACCTCCACCGCCGATCCCGGGCTCGGGGTGCCGGCGACGGCGGGTACTGCCGCCCGTACAGGCTGGCGGTGGCGGGTGTCGGCCGGCATCGGGATCAGTATGTGTCGCGTCACCGTCGGCCTCCTCGCTCGGTCCGGAACAACCCGTCGAGGCCAGCCTGTACCGGCACGGCCAGGACGGCAGGGGCCGCCACCGGCGAACAACCACCGGGCGTGGTTGCCGACCGTCAGCAAACACGGCCTCCGCCGCATCGCCCATCGCGGGGCGGCACCACTGCGACGTGCACCACCTGCCGGTGCGGCGGCCTGCGACGACAGCGTCGACTGGCGGTGGCCGTCCAGCACTGATGGCCGTCAGTGCCGCCCGGCACGTGCGGGGTGTCGATGGGATGTGGCACCGCCCGGGTGACAGCGCCGACCCCGCCCACGACGCTCCCGGGTGACCGCGTCGCCGGACCGGGACCCGCCGGATGCCGGCCGAACCATGGTGCCGAGACGGGCCCGCCGCCCGGCCGGCCATCCGCCGACCTCCTGCGTGCAGTGCGCTACCCGGGCTGTTCCTGCCGGTCGTCGGCAATCTCCGGCGCGGTCGTCTGCCCGCCGTCGCTCTGTGCGGCATCCGGATGCCCGAGCAGCATGGAGGTAGACCGTGTGACGGCATACCGGACGTGGAGCCGCCACCAAGGCGAGGAGGACACCATGGCGCGACAGGTACTGCTGCACCGCATCTACGACGACCCGTCGTCCGACGACGGCGTGCGGGTGCTGGTCGACCGGGTGTGGCCACGGGGCGTGCGCAAGGGCGCCGCCCACCTCGACGAATGGCTCAAGGACGTCGCCCCGTCCACGCCGCTGCGCCGCTGGTACGGCCACCAGCCCGAGCGGTTCCCCGAGTTCCGTCGCCGCTACCTCGCCGAACTCGCCGGTCCGCAACCGGCCGCCGCGATGCACCGGCTCCGGGACCTGGTCCGTTCGAACAGGGTCACGCTGCTCACCGCAACCCGCGACATCGACCACAGCCAGGCGGCTGTGCTCGCCGAACAGCTCCGCGACACCACGTGATCCCACCATCGGGCGTCCACCGGTCAGCGTCGAGCCCGTCGCCGCGCCACGTTGGCGTGAGCGGTCCGCTGCCGCGAACCCGGGGCACCCGCAACCACCGCGATACCGACCCAACGGGAGGTTCCCATGAGCCACGCGACAACCACGGTGGACCGGCCGCGCGGCGACGTCCTGATCGGAGCCGCCGCAGCCGCCGGATTCGCGCCGTCGATCCTCAACACCCAGCCGTGGCGCTGGCGGCTCGAACCGGGCCGGTTGCAGCTGTTCGCGGAACGCTCCCGCCAGCTCACGGTCACCGATCCGCAGGGACGGCAACTCATGATCAGCTGCGGCGCCGCGCTGCACCACGCCCGCACCGCGCTGGCCGCCGCCGGCTGGACGGCACACGTGACCCGGCTCCCCGACACCCGTCAGCCCGATCTCCTCGCCACACTCACGGTGGCCGACCCGATCGCGGCGACCGAGGTCGCGGGCCGCCTCGCCCGAGCCATCCCCGCCCGGCACACCGACCGGCGGCCCGTCAGCGACCAGCCGCTGCCCGCCGCCTCCGTCGACGCCATCGCCGCCGCTGCTCGAGCCCACAGCAGGCTGCACATCTTCACCCCGGACCAGGCACTCGCGCTGGCATCGGCCGCGGGCCGGGCCGCGGCGGTGCAAGCCGACGACCCCCGGGTCAGGGCCGAGCTGGCGCACTGGACCGGCACGGCGGCGCCGCCCGGCGCCGGCCTTCCTGCCGAGGTACTGCCCGAGCACCCCGCCCAGACCACCGTGCCGGGTCGCGATTTCGGCCGGGGCGGCACCCTGCCCATCGGCACCGGCCACGACAAGACCGCGGTGTACGCGCTGCTGTTCGGCGACGCCGACGAGCCGGCGAACTGGCTGCGCACCGGGGAGGCGCTGTCCGCGGCCTGGCTGACCGCCACCACCCTCGGTGTGTCCGTCGTACCGCTCAGCCACGTCATCGAAGTCCTTCCCGCCCGGCTCACACTGCGGCGCCTCATCAACGGCCTCGGCTCCCCCCACCTGGTGCTGCGGCTCGGCGTCGCCGATCCGGAACACCCCGGATACGTCCACACCCCCAGACTGGCCGCAACACCAACCACCGACAGCTCGGCCGAATGATCGCTGCCGAGCATCCGAGAGGAGCAGGGCGAACGTGGCCGCATAGCCCAGGGCGAAACCCTGACCGGCGACCAGGTGGAGGAAGACCCGGCCACGCGGGCCCGGTCCGGGTCGGCCGTGACCGGGGTGCCGAGCACCAGCGGCAGGTCCAGGCGGGTGAGCCCGCCCAGTTGCGCAGCGATCAGCACCGCGGTCAGCGCCGTGGTGGCGATCAGCCCGAACACCGCCCAGCCGGCCCAGTCCATGTCAGTGGTGGCTGAGCTGCTCGGCCTTGGCCGCGAGCGCGGCGAGGACCTGCCGGTAGGAGGCGTGGAAGCCAGCGACGCCCTGGTTTTCCAGGGTGAGCCCGACGTCGTCCATGTCGACGCCGGCGGCGGCCAGCCGGTGCATCACCTCGGCGGCCTCGCCCACCCGGGTGTCGATGGTGCGGGCCGGCGTGCCGTGGTCTTCGAACGCGGCGATGGTGGCCTCGGGCAGGGTGTTGACGGTGTCCGGGCCGACGAGTGCGTCGACGTATGCGGTGTCGGGGTAGGCCGGGTTCTTGGTGGAGGTGGAGGCCCACAACGGCCGCTGCGGGCGCGCCCCGAGGTCGGCCAGGCGTTGCCAGCGCGGTCCGGAGAACTGTTCGCGGAACAGCCGGTAGGCCAGTTTGGCCTGGGCGATCGCCGCCCGGCCGCGCAGCGCGAGCGCCTCGTCGGTGCCGGTCGCCTCGAGGCGTCGGTCGACCTCGGTGTCGACCCGGCTGACGAAGAACGAGGCGACGCTGTGCACGCGCGAGGGGTCGCCGCCCCGCTCGGCGAAGGTTTCGAGCCCGGACAGGTACGCGTCGATGATCTGCCGGTAGCGGGTCAGGGAGAAGATCAGGGTGATGTTGATGCTGCGGCCTTCGGCGATCATCGCCTGGATGGCGGGGACGCCCTCGGCGGTGGCCGGGATCTTCACGAACAGGTTGGGTGCGGCGATCCGCTGGTGCAGTGCTCGGGCGGCCGTCAGGGTGGCCCGGGTGTCGCGGGCCAGCTCGGCGGCCACCTCGATGGAGGCGAAGCCGTCGGTGCCGTCACTGGCGTCGAACACTGGGCGCAGCACGTCTAGGGCGCCTGTGACATCGTCGACGACCAGCTGCCAGTAGGCGTCCTCGAGTGGCTGGCCGGCCGCGGTCAGCGCCGCGAACTGCTCGTCGTAGTCGGCGGAGCCGAGGACGGCCCGGGTGAAGATGGTCGGGTTGGCGGTCACCCCGCGGATCCCGCCGGCGACCATCCGCGCCAGGGTGCCGTCGCGCAGGTAGCCGCGGGTGAGGTTGTCCAGCCACGGGCTCTGGCCGTAGTCGGTGTAGAGACGTTCCAGTGCGGTCATCGGTCTGCCTTCCGGCTGGACGGGATCGTGGATGGCGCCGGGCGTGAGCCTCCGGCGCTAGCTGCGCGCGGCGGCCGTGCCGGCCCACCGGCGGCTGGCCAGCCGCCACAGCGCGAGCGCGCCGACGAGCAGGCCGAAGTCGCGCAGCGCGACGTCGTAGAAGTCGCCCAGGATCAGCAGGTTGACGATGATCCCGGCCAGCCAGGCGGCCACCACGACGGCGCCGTATTTCGGCCGGGCCGCGACGAGGAGTCCGGCCACGATCTCGATCACGCCGACGGCGTACATCGCCTGTTGCGCGGTGCCCGGGACGAACCGGTCGGCGAACGGCGCCAGATAGCCGGGCCACTCGGTCAGCAGATTGAAGAACTTGTCCAGGCCGAAGGCGATCGGCGCCACCGTGAAGACGGTGCGCAGCAACAGGAACGCCTGGTGGGCCGGGTCCGCTCCCCGGCCGGTCAGCCGGGCGGTCGTCGACGTGCCGGGTGCGCTGGTGGTCATGATGGGCTCCAGTCCTCTTCTAAAAACGTCATATCTGTACGTTAGAACGCTATGCCCGTGCCTCTTCTAAAGTCAAGAGGTTCGTGTTTTACAATCGAGGGATGGCGCCCCGCCCGCTCCCCGACCGCATCGCCGCCGTGGCCGCGCTCGACGACCCCGCCCGGCGAGCCGTGTTCGATCTGGTCACCAGAGCCGGGGCGGCGGTCAGCCGCGACGCGGCCGCGGACGCCCTCGGGGTCAGCCGGCGGGTCGCCGCGTTCCACCTCGACCGGCTCGCCGAACAGGGGCTGCTCGTCGTCGAATACCGCCGGCCGCCCGGCCGCGGCGGCCCCGGCGCCGGCCGCCCCGCGAAGCTGTACCGGCGCACCGACGACGAGGTGGCGGTGTCGGTGCCGGAACGGCACTACGAGATGGTCGGCGGGCTGCTCGCGGCGGCGGTGACCGAGTCGATCGACACCGGCGCCCCCGTGCAGGAGGTGCTGCACCGCACGGCCTACGACGCCGGCAAGACCATTGGCGCGGCGGCCGACAACCTGCCCACGGCTCTCGCGGACGCCGGGTACGACCCACAACAGCAAGCCGACGCCGGCGGCGGCGGCGTCGTGCTGCGCAACTGCCCCTTCCACCGCCTCGCCCAGCAGTTCACGCCGCTCGTGTGCGGGGTGAACCTGCAGTTGCTGCGCGGCGTCGCCGACGGGACCGGCGACACCTCCTATGTCACGGAGCTCGACCCTGGCCCGGGCCGCTGCTGTGTACGGCTGCGCCCGGGCGATGCAGCGCCGTGACCGAGCACCTGCGCGGACAGTCGAACACGGGACTGCCGGGCGACGGCACACTGCGGCGGCAATCCCCGCGTGTCCCGGAACTCCGCTGGGCGCTGTCGTGCTGGGACTGCCCGCAACCACGGCGACCTCCTGGATGAACGCACTTCAACGTCCCTGTCACTGTTGGTCGTGCCGAACAACGGATACAGCCGGCTGGCTGTCGGAACTCGAGTTGCCGCGTCGGACTACGCGAAGACCGACACCGCAGCCCAGATGGCGAAGCCGAGCAGGGCGATCCCGGCGCCTGCGCCCGTGATAGCACTCTGCGCGACGCCGGCAGGTCGGAAGACGAGCACGGCGGCGACCGCGACCACCGTCAACAGCGCTCCGAGTGCAACGAGGGACGGGCTCTGCAGTACCGGCGCCATCGGCCAGAGGTGCACGCCCACCACGAGGCATACCCACGCGGCGATGTACTGGCTGCGTCCCCAGAGGCCGATTGCGGCCGCCCGGCGGCAGCGGCGCCGAACTCGACGCCGACGATGATGCCGTACTGCCGCATGGCGCCCGGTTCGCTCAGCGCCGAGCCAGCTGACCAGTTCCGCCACGCGTACACCGCGCCGACTGCGGCGACGACCAGACTCAGCATCGCGCCCACCATCAGCGGTGCCCGGAAGACCGAGGCGGGAGTCCGTCTGGCGGGCCGGCATCAGGCATTCGCCGCTTGGCATTACCGAACGTATCCGCGCACCGCGGAGGAGGAGTTCGACCACGACCGGCACCGAACAACCGAACCCGGGGTCGAGGACCGCAGCGCCGGCCGCCCGGGGCGTTGTGGGTTACGACGGTTCACCATCGGCGAGTGCGGCGATCGAGGCGCCTGCCCGCAATCTTGACGTGATCTCGCTGTCGGCGGAAGGGCGTCATGTCACGGCGGCGCGGACCGTGGCCGAGGCGCTGGCCGCCCACGCGCGGCGGCGTCAGGCGGCGCTGGTGGTCGTGGGCTCGCGGGGCCGGTCCGCGGTCCGTGAAGTCCTGCTCGGCAGTGTGGCGGTGGCGACCGTGCATCATGCCTACCGGCCGGTCATGGTTGCGCCTCACCCCGTGTCGTCGGCAGGGGTCCTGACGGCGGCGGTACCGCGAGTCGGGTGCGCGGCCGACGGGTTGGCGGGGTTCGGGCAGCAGCGGCTCCAGTGGTATGACGGCGCGCACCACGGGCGCGTCGGGGCCGACGACGACCTGCTCGCCGTACAGCAGCAGCGACAGCGACGCACCGGATCGGTCGCGCAGCCGGAGCTGGACGGTGTCGTGGCCGGCGTCGATGAGCAGGCGCAGGCCGCTGTGCCGGATCCGGAAGGTCAGCCGGGTGATGCCGGTGGGCAGGCGCGGCGCCAACGCCAGCACGTCGTGGTGCTGGCGCAGCCCTCCGAATCCTTCGCCGATGGCCGACCACGCTACGGCGAGTGAGGCGATGTGCAGACCGTGGCGGGTGTTGGCGTGCAGGTCCCGCAGGTCGATCAGGGCGGCTTCTCGGGCGTAGTCGTGGGCCAGTTCCAGATGGCCCACCTCCGCGCACATCACGGACTGGGTGCACTCGGACAAGGAGGAGTCCCGGACGGGGCGAGGCCGGGACCGGGCACCGACACCGGCACCGGCACCGGCACCAACGGCAGCCGGGAACGCTCCGCGACGGCAACGGCGACGCTGCGCTGCCACCGCGGGCACGATAGCCAGGTTTACACTGCCGACAACCGGCACGGCAGATCGCTGCGGCAGCATCGTCGCGGTCGATGGTCGGATGCGGCGCCCGGTGGGACGCTCCTGAGCTGATGCGGTTGCGGTCGCCGTCGGGGGGCACCAGCGACGGGTTGGTCTGGCATCGGCTGATACACGGGAGGCGAGGCGGGCAGTGGCTGACAGTCCCGGACGTCGTGGCGGGCGTGCTCCGGCGGTACCGGCGCTGGACGACGGGTGGCTGGTCGCCGTCGCCGAGGGCGCCAGCCGCGACGCGGGTGGCGTTCCGGTGGGACTGCTCGGTGAGTACCTGTCGATGCTGGCCGACGCGGCCGTGCACGGCCGCCGGCCCAGACGCAGCGAGCTCGACGCGGTGGGCCGGCTCGGTCGCCGCGCCGCCGAGCAGGGCGTCTCCGCAGGACGGGTGGTGCAGCTGTACCTGTCCGCGGCGCGGCGGCTGTGGCAGGACCTGCCGATGATGGTGCGCTCCCGCGACCGCGAGGCGGTCCGCGCCGCCGCGGCCGCGGTCCTGCAGGTCGTCGACGACGCGGTCGCGACCCTGGCCGAGGGCTATGCGGTCGCGCGCCGTGACCTGGTCCGCCGGGAAGAATCATCGCGCCGCGAACTGATCGACGACCTGCTGCGCGGCGACTCCGACCTCGGTGCCCTGGTGGAGCGGGCTGAGCCGTTCGGGTTGGACCTCGCCCGGGTGCATCAGGTGGCGCTGGCCGCGCCGAGCCGGCGCCTGCCGGACGCCG
>NZ_JBEZDS010000093.1:0-19723 GCF_040648435.1 Dactylosporangium sp. NPDC049140
TGTCGCTCATGCTGTATCCCCCTGGGATGTCGTTGTCGCTGTTGAGGAATACGTTACGGAGCTTCGCCGGCCGTCGAATCCCGGAAACGTGCCACGGCCAGGAGCCGGGCCAGCCGCGCGTACCCGTCGGCGCCGTGGCCCGCCGCGACCGCCCGCTCGAACAGGGCCCGCAGTGCCGGCAGCGGCCCGGGGCCGACGCCGAGGTCGGCCGCGGCCGCGGCCACGTGGGCGATCGCGGTCCGGGCCGAGCCCAGGCTGGACGGGGTGCCGGGGTACGTGTCCTCGGCCAGGTTCCGCGCGTACCGCCGCGCCATCTCCGGCAGCAGCGCGCCGGCGCCGCCGGCGAACCGCGCGAACAGGTCCAGGTCGAGCCCGGCGGCGAGGGCGAGCGCGAAGGCGTGCAGCAGCCCGCCGGTCGCCGTGGTGAACAGGTCGAGCAGCGCCATCTCGTAGGCGGCGGCCGTCGCCGGGTCGGGCCCGAGGTACACGGTGTTCGGGGTGAAGCACCGCAGCACCGCCGCATGCGCCTCGAACCGGGCGCTCTGTCCACTGTAGAGAATCGTGGCGGTCGGCGAGCCGATCGCCGGGGCCGGGGTGAGGATGGCGCCGTCGAGGTAGCCGAGGCCCCGCGCCGCGGCCCAGGCGGCGGTGGCGCGCGCCTCGCCGGCGTGGCCGCTGCCGAGGTTGACGAGCACGCCCGGCCCTTCGGCGCCGTCCAGCGTCCGGTGTACCGCGGTGCTCGAACGCATCATGGGGGGCTGACCCCGGGGGCTAGCCCCCCGAAAACCCCGGGCGAATTCGGGAGGCAGCCCCAGTGCCGGGCCCGGCCGCGGCCGGGAGCCTGAAGACATGCCGCAGATGCGCGTGGTCAAAGGACTTCTCGTCGCCGTCATGCTCGCCGGGAGCGGGCTCGTCGGGGGCGGTGCGCAAGCCGGCGCCGCGGCCGGGGTACCGCGGCCGGGGTTTGCCGTTGCGCCGTCGCTCGTGCAGCGCTGGGCGCCGATCCACCATCAGGACGTGGACGCGCACGGCCGGCACGCCGCGGGCGGGCGGGCCGACGAGATCACCCGGGTGGACTTCGACGGCGACTGGGACGGGCGCGACAACTGGGAGCACGCCGGCGGCGCCGCGGCGGCCGCGTACGCGTACGCGTCGGTGGTCGAGACGGGCACCCATTGGTTCCTGACGTACCTGTTCTTCCACCCGCGGGACTGGACCAACCGCCCGTTCTTCGACTCCGAGCACGAGAACGACGCCGAGGGGGTGCTGCTGGTGGTGGCGAAGGACGGCACGCCGTACGGGCGGCTGCGCGCGGCGATCACCGTGGCTCACGCGAACTTCTTCTCCTACGTGCCGCCCGGCAGCCCGTGGCGCGGCGGCGGGGAGACGGTCGACGGCACCCTGCCGATGCAGACCTCGACCCGCGACGGGCTGGCGCACCCGGTCACCGAGCAGGAGGCGCACGGGCACGGGCTGCGGGCGTACCGCGGGCGCTCCGGCGGCGTCGTGTACTACCCGGCCCCGGCGGCCGAGGTGCCCCGCGGCCCCGGCGACACCGACGTCGGGTACGCCCTGATCGACGTCTTCGCCCCGGACGGTCTCTGGGCCCACCGCGACGACCCGGCGCTGTTCGCGGCCCCGGGCACCTTCGCCGGCGACGCCCCGCGGCGCGGCCGCGACGCGTGCGGGCACGGCACGTTCCGGTGCACCACCGACTCGGCGCACGCCCCGTGGGGCTGGGACGATCACGACGACGTCCCGGGCCGCGGCGAGCTCGCGACCGACCCGGCCCGGGTGGCGGCCGCGTACTTCGCCATCCCGGAGCCGTTCGCCCGGACCTACGTCGCGAACACTTTCCGGGACTCCGGCGAACAGGGGTTGTGAGGGAGACGGACTTGATACCGCCGGAGACCGACGCCGACCTGCTGCAGGACCGGTTCGCGGACGTCTTCGACCGCCACTACGAGCACATATACGCCTATGCGGCGCGACGCCTCGGCCCCGACCTGGCCGAGGACGTGGCATCGGAGACGTTCCTGGTCGCCTACGACCGGAGGGCCGGCTTCGATCCGGCCCGCGGTGACGTGCGCCCGTGGCTGTACGGGATCGCCTCGAACCTGATCATGCGGCACTCGCGGGCCGAGGCCCGCCGCTACAAGGCCTACGCGCGGCGCGCCGAGCCGGACACCGGGCCGGACGAGGCCGAGCTGGTGCCGGGGCGGGTCGACGCCGGCAGCGCCCGGGCGGGGCTCGCCGCCGCCCTCGACCGGCTGTCACTGGCCGACCGCGACGTGCTGCTGCTCGTCGCGTGGGCCGGGCTCACCCAGGCGGAGGCGGCCGTGGCCCTGGGCATCCCGCAGGGCACCGCGCGCTCGCGCCTGCACCGGGCCCGGCAGGAGATGCGCAAGGCCCTGGATTCCGACACGGAGATGGAGCGGTGATGGACGAGATGACGGCGCTGCGGGAGGCGTTCGGGCCCGATCCCGAGCCGGCCGCGGGCACCCGCGACCGGGCCCGGGCGGCCCTGCTGCGGCACATGGAGCCCGCCCCGGTCGCGGCCCCGGCGCACCGGCGCCGGCGGTGGCCGCTGCGCGTGGCGCTCACGGCGGCGGCCGCGGCCGCGGCGGTGATCGGCGTCGTGGCGGTGGAGAACTTCGGCACGGTCGACGACAGCGGCAAGGGCTACAGCACGGCCGGCCTGCCCTTCCCCAAGCCCGCCAGCGCCGCCGAGGTGCTCACCAACGCGGCCTGGGCCGCCACGCGGAAGCCGTGGGCCGACCCGCGGCCGGACCAGTTCATGTACAACGAGTCGCGGCAGCTGCGCAACGAGGTCGCGTACGAGCGCGACCACCCCAACGACCCGATCGTGCCCGGCCGTACCCGCACCATCACCCTCCAGGAGTGGAAGCGCATCGACGCCCAGGTGATGGCGACCAACGAGGGCGGCGAACTGAGGGTGTACCGGCAGGGCGGCGACGTCACCTGGGGGCAGCTGGACTACAACCAGCTCAAGACGCTCGACACGCCCGACAAGGTGCTCGCCTGGGACAAGGCGCCCAAGAACTACGGCGTCGTCCTCGACGCGCTGCTCGGCCAGTACGTGCTCCCGCCGAAGGTCGAGGCGGCGTTCTACGGGGCCCTCGCGCGCGGCGAGGACGTGCGGCTCAACCCGGACGCGGTGAACCTCGACGGGCGGCCGGCGATCGGGCTCGGGCGGGTCATCGCGGGGTACCTCGCGCAGGAGCTGCTGTTCGACCCGTCCACGTACCGGCTGATCGGCCAGCGCGAGGTCGCCGTCGCCGAGCACCACGAAACCGACGAGCACGGCGACGACGACTTCACCCCGGTGGGCGCCCTGCTCCGCCAGGTGATCTACACCCGGGCGGTCATCGTCGACCGGGTCGGCGCGACCGGGTAACGCCGTTTGACAGCACGGTTAGGGAGTTGGCAAACTCTCTAACCGTGCTCGACGTCGAGGTCCTCAAGGCACTGGGGAACGAGAAGCGGCTCGCCGTGCTCGAGTGGCTCGCCGACCCGCGGGCGCACTTCCCCCCGCAGCGCGACGGCGACCTCGTCGAGGACGGGGTCTGCTCCGTCTACATCGCCGGGAAGCTGGGCGTCAGCGCGCCCACCGCGAGCGAGCACCTGAGGCTGCTGACCGCGGCCGGCCTGCTGCGGGCCCGGCGGATCAGGCAGTGGACCTTCTACCGCCGCGACGAGGAGCGCATCGCGGCGGTCAAACGGATGCTCGCGGAAGACTGGTGACGGCGTGTACGAGAAGCTGATGGCCCGGCTGGACGAGGGCGGCGCGCGGTACCGCGTGATCGACCACGCCCCCGAGGGCCGCACCGACGAGGTGAGCGCCCTGCGGGGCCACGAGCCCGCCTGCGCCGCGAAATGCCTCGTGGTCATGGTGAAGCTGGGCAAGAAGACGAGCCGCTACTACCTGGCCGTGGTCCCCGGCGACGCCCGGGTCGACCTGGCCGCGCTCAAGGCGCTCGCCGGCGGCACCTACGTGTCGTTCGCCTCCACGGACCGCGCCGAGGCGCTGGCCGGCAGCGCGAGCGGGACGATCCTGCCGTTCAGCTTCCACCCCGACCTGACCCTCGTCGCCGACCCGGCACTGCTCGAGCACCCGGAGCTGTACTTCAACGCCGCCCGCCTGGACCGCTCCCTCGCACTGAACAGCGAGGACTACGCCCGGCTGGCCGATCCGCACCTGGCCCCCATCACCCTGGTCTAGGTATATGACGGATTCCGTTATATGCTTCATCCATGCCCCTCAAAGAGTCGGCGTTCCTGATCCTCTCCGCGCTCGCGGCCGAGCCCACTCACGGCTACGGCATCATGAAAGACGTCGAGCAGCAGTCGGACGGCGCCGTGCGGCTGCGCCCCGGCACCCTCTACGCGGTCCTGGCCGAGCTGGCCGAGGCGGGCCTCATCGAGGTCGACAGCGAGGAGGTGGTGCAGTCCCGGCTGCGGCGCAACTACCGGCTCACCGCCCCCGGCGCGCAGCAGCTGGCGGCCGAGGCCGACCGCCGCCGCGCGGCCGCGAACACCGCCGGGCGCCGCCTGCGCAACAGCGGCCTGCTCGCCGGCGGAGGTGCGGCATGACGGCCCCGCTGGAGGCCCGCTACGAGCGGTTGCTGCGGGTGTACCCGGCCGCCTTCCGCCGCGTCCACGGCGAGGACATGCTCACCACGATGCTGGCCGACGCCGGCGAGGGCCGCCGCTGGCCCCGCCCCGGCGACGCCGCCGACATCCTCTTCCACGCCCTGCGCCAGCGCCTGTTCCGGCGCCCGGGCGGCGGGCTGCTCGACTCCGGCTGGTCCGACGCGTGCGCGCTGCTCGGCCCCGTGCTCGCGGTCGTGCTGGCGACGCTGCGGCTCACGGCCGCGGCGCGCCGCGCATTGTCGGGGCTCTCGTCGCAGTGGGCCACGCCGCCCCACGTCCTCAACCCCGGCGCCACCGTCCTGCTCCTGGCCGGCGCCTGGGCGCTCGTCGCCGCGGCCGCGTTCGCCGGGCGGCGCCGGATCGCGGCCGGGCTCGGCTGGGTCGCGCTGCTCATCGAGGCGGTGACGCTGCTGCGGCGGTTCCCGGACGACCCGGTGGCGGTGGTGTACGGCCTGTGGTGGCTCGCCCTCGGCCTCGTCGCCACCGTGGCCCTCACGGCCGCCGGCCCGCGCCGCCCGGGGGCCGTCGCCGGCCGGTGGCGCCTCGCCGTGCTCCTGGCCGCCCCCGCCGTCATCGGCGCCGTCCTGGCCGTCGGCGGCTCCGGCCTGCTCATCGACTACACGCGGGGCGGCTACAACGCGTTCTACCTCCAGGACCTGCCCGGCCTGCAGTCCGCCACGTCCGGCTGGGGGCTGGAGGGGGCGGACGCGACCCAGGTGGACCTCATGCTGCTGGCCATCCTGGTCGCCGTGGTCGCGGGGTCCGTCGCGGTCGCGCGGCTGCCCGGGCCGGTCCGGCGCCGGATGCTCGTGGCGGTCGCACCGGTGGCGACCCTCGCGGCGCTGGTCGAGCTCGGCTTCAACGGCTGGGCGGTGTCGAACGTGCACATGGGGCACAACATCCCGCTCGTGGCCGGGCAGTGGGCCTCGCTGGTCCTGCTGCCGCTGCTCGTGTTCCTGCTCGGCCTGTGGTGGGTGCGCCGGCGCGACGAGACCATGCGCCTCGCCGCCCTCGGCGCGGCCGCCGAGCGCGAACGGAACTAGGGGCTGCATCGAAGTGGGGGCCGGAGCGAGGCGAGGCTCAGGCGTCGGCTGGGGCCGCGCCGGGCGCGCCCCGATACCGGGGTTGTATCGGGGTGTGACCGGTGTGGTTCCAGCCGACGCCTGAGTCCGCCGCAGCCCGGCCATCCACTTCGATACAGCCCCTAGCCTCGCACGCCGGTCGCCAGGGCATCCTCGATGGCGCCCCGGGCCGCGGCGCGGAGGGCGGCGAGGTCCGCGAAGGACGACGGGTCGAGCGCCGGCAGGACCTCGACCCGGGCGTCGATCCGGTCGCGCAGGATCAGCCCGTGCTTGGGCAGCGCGCGGCCGGTCCCGTGCACGGCGATCGGCAGGACCGGCACGCCGTGGCGCCGGGCCAGCTCGAACGCGCCGTCCTTGAACCGCTGCAGCTCGCCGTCGGGCGTGCGGCTCCCCTCGGGGAACATCATGATCGGGCAGCCCGCCGCCAGCAGCCGGTCGCAGGCCGCCATCATGCTCCGGACGGAGTCGCGGTCGCCCCGGCGCAGCGCGACATAGCCGTTCAGGCGCATGTTCCAGCCGATGAACGGCAGTTTGAAGATCTCCTGTTTCGACACCCATTTGAACGGGCGGAACAGCGCGAACAGCACGATGATGTCGATCAATGAGGCATGATTCGCGACGAGCACCGCGGGGCCGCGCCACGGCAGCCGGGCGCGCCCGGCGACCCGCAGCCGCCACAACGGGTTGATCCAGATGTAGGACACCGCCCAGACGCTGGTGTACAGGTGCAGCAGGAATCGCCGGCGGTCGAACGGCAGCGCGATGATTCCGACAATCACCGCACCGACGAAGTAAATCGGGCAGGTCACCGCGATTATCACCCAATAGGCGACCGAGAACACGCGCAGCATGGTGTCGATTGTTGCGCGGATTTGCCATGCTGGGGAAAACAAAAAACGCGGAGGCGGTACGGGTGGATCACCGTCAATGGCGAAGTCGATGGCGCACCATTCGCCGGCCGTATCGCCGGGTCCGGGTCCCGCGCGGCCGGGCCCGGCGGATCTACGAGCGGCTGTGCGTCCTGACCTGGCGCTGGGGCTGGGTCGTGTGGGTCACGATCGGCGTCCAGGTGGCCGGCAACCTGGCCTCCTCGGCGCTGGTGTCGCCGCCGAACTGGCTGCGGTCCCTGCAGGACACGCCGCTGGGCTGGCTGCTGACCCACCCGACGATCGCGGTCCTGGCCTTCGCGCTGCTGAGCATCGTGACCGCGGCGGTGTTCGCCGGCAGCCATCCGGGCCTCCTGCGGCGGATGCCCGACGCGCGCCGGGCCTACCTGACCCGGGTGATCAAGGAGCACGAGCAGATCGCGCTGACCGGCATCCCCGAAAGCCTCGTCTCCGACAGCGTTAGCCTCGACCAGATCTTCGTGGAGCCGGCGTTCCTGCGCCGGGCGGTCGCCGAGTACCCGCTGACCGCCGACGAACGGGCCAAGCTGCGCCGGGCGCTGGACTCCCCGTCGGCCGAGGAGGTCGAGCGCATCCTGTCCGGCATCGAGCGCAAGCGCGGCGGCATCGGCGGCGACGAGCGGTACTCCCTCGGCGACGTGCTCGGCCAGCTCGAGCCGGAGAAGCCGATCCTGGTCATCCAGGGCAAGCCGGGCGCCGGCAAGAGCACGCTGCTGGCGCGGATCGCCCTGAACCTGGCGCGCCGCAGCCGGGGCGACGCCGATCCGCTGCCGACCGTGCCGGAGCCGGTCGCCGTGCCGATCTTCGTGCAGCTGCGCGAGTACGCCGACGCGTGCGCGAACCGCGCGCCGGAGGCCGTCAGCCTCCGCGAGTTCATCGGCATCACCGTCGGCCGGTGGACCATCGACAACGTCGGCGAGTACCTCGACTCCGCGCTGCGCAGCGGCGCCTGCACGGTGCTCATGGACGGCCTCGACGAGATCAGCGACATCGCCGAGCGCAAGGCCGTGCAGCGCGCGATCCGCGACTTCGCCCGCAACTACGCCCCGGCCGGCAACCGGCCCGGGCGGCCGTTCAACCGGTTCCTCATCACGTCCCGGCTGGCCGGCTACGACCAGCACGCGTTCCCGGACGCCGCCGCGCACGTCACCATCGCCGACTTCAGCATCGAGCAGATCGACACCTTCCTCACCCAGTGGAACCACGCGATCGGCCGGTGGGACCCGGAGCTGCGCCTGGCCCGGATCGCCGACCGGCCCGAGCTCGTCGGCCAGCGGGCGGCGGCCGAGATCGCGCGGCTGCGCGATCTCATCAACGGGCGGCCGGCGCTGCTGGAGCTGGCCGGCAACCCGCTGCTGCTGGCCCTGCTGACCGTCATGCACCACAACCAGGTCGCGCTGTCACTGCGCCGCAGCGAGATCTACGGCACGATCGTGCGGACCATGCTGGAGAGCCGCAACACCACGACGCAGCTGCCGGTCGTGCCCGAGGAGGCGGCCATCGCCAAGCTCGGCCCGCTCGCCGTGCGCATGCAGTCGGCCCACTCCAACAACCTCGCCGACCGGCCGACGGTGATGGGCAGCGTCTCCGACGCGACCCGCCGCTACGCGCCCGGCGAGGACTCCTCCGTCCCCGCGGTCGAGGCGTTCCTGCAGCTGGTACGCGTCCGGGGCGGCGTGTTCGGCCGGCGCACCGAGGAGTACTACGGCTTCGCCCACCGCAGCTTCCAGGAGTACTTCGCGGCCCGCTACCTGCTGCGCGAGGCGCTGCTGGACCCCGGCCCCGGGGCCGCGGCCCTGCTCGCCCTGGCCCGGGACGACAGCGGCGTGTGGCGGGAGCCGTTCGTGCTCGCCATCGCCTGCGCCAGCGACCTCGACAGCGACGGGCCCGAGCTCGCCAACCGGCTCCTCGGCGAGCTGATGGACGGACCGGCCCCGCGCACGCCGGGCGACGTGATGCTGTGCGCCGAGTGTCTGGTCGACGTCCGCCCGGGAACGGCCGCCCGCGACCTGCAGCGGCGGATCTGCGCCGCCCTGCTGGACGTCTACGCCGCCGCGCACGCGGCCCACGACTGGCCGACCTGCAGCCGTGTCGAGCAGGCCGCGCACGGACTGCTGCTGCGACCGCAGCGGCGCACCGGATCGCTGTCGGCGTTCACGGAGGTGGTCGCGGCGACCATCGACACCGACGGACCACTGCTCGAGCCGACGACGGCGTTGCTGGCCATGGTTGCCGGCGAGGTGGCCCACCACTCCGCGGAGGCGCTGATGCCGCTGGTCCCGGCGGTGATGACGCTCGCCGGCGCGCCGGCCGTCGGCGCGTTCCGCCCGCGGCCGGGCGTGCGACCGGTCGCGCCCGACGTGCAGGGCTACTGCGTCACGGTACTGTCGCTGCTCGACGCCCAGGGGCCGGCCGGGGCCGAGCTCGCCCAGGTCCGGGAGCGGCTCGGCGGCCGCCCGACCACCCTGGAGATGGCCGGCCGCATGTCGCTGCTGGCCCGCGCGCTGCTGACCCCGACCGTCGCGCCGGTCCGCAAGGACATGAACGAGCGGTACCGCAGCGCGCTGGACGCGTGGCGCGGCCTGCTGCGCGGCACCGACCAGGTCGGCGGCCGGGCGGTCTCCGCCGCGGTGGACATCCACCGGCGCCTGCTCGACGCGGCCGACCAGGTGCGCTACCCGCTCGCGGCAATGCTCGTCGAGATGCTCGAACGCGCCGGGCGGGGACCCCACGGCGAGGAGGTGGCGATCGGCCGGTCGTACCTCGCCGAGCAGATGCGCGCCGGCACGTTCCTGCAGTACCGGATGGCCGCGATGCTCTGGACCGCGGTGCTGGACGACGCCCCGAGCCAGGAGGCCCTCGCCGCCCTGCTCCGCGAGCAGTTCACCGGCCCGGACGGCGACCGGCAGCTGTTCGCCCGCTGCTACCTGGCGATGCTCTGCGACGACAAGCGCACGTCGTCCTACACCGACTACCTCGAACGCATGCGCTCGGTGCTGCGCCACGACCGGTTCGTGGTGCGCAGCGCCGAGGACTTCCGCGACCTGCACCGCCTGCGCGACCTGCAGGCGCTACGCGGCCTCGAGTACACCCGCTTCGCGCGCTACATGACGTACCTCGGCTATCTGCGGTCCGTCCGCGGGCTGCACTTCATGCGGGCCGCCCGCGTGCAGCGCCCGCTGGTCGCGTCGTCCGCCGTGGCGTGCAAGGCGCTCGCCGACCTGCAGGCGTGTGCCCAGGACGCGAAGGAGACCTGGAAGGCGCTCGACCTGGTCGGCATCGTCCGCGACTGGGTCACCAGCCGGGCCGGCGAGCGCGACGAGGCCGAGCCCCGCCCCACCGTGGTCTGCGAGGCCGTCGGCGACATGCTCGCCGGCCTCGACCGCGGCGAGCTGGCCGGCTCGATGCTGTCGCTGCTGGAGGACTGCCTCGACGTCGAGCCGACCCTGGCCGAGTTCCCGGACCGGCTGGCGCCCACCGTGCGCGACAAGCACATCGCGGAGATGCTGCTGCGGCTCGCCGACCGCCCCGACGAGGGGCTGCAGCCCCGCTGACGCCCACTTCCCCGCGCTGGAGGCCCCGATGACCGTGACCCGGGTGGACGATCCGCTGACCGAGCGCACGATCCGCGTCCTCGACGCGGTCCTGCACGACTACGGCGGCCGCCGGTTCGCCGTGCGCGACTGGAACGGCCGGCGCTTCGACCCGCCCGGCGACGCCGAGTTCACGCTGGTGCTGAACCGGCCCGGCGCCCTGCGCGCCATGTTCTTCCCGCTCAACGACCGCACGTTCGGCGAGGCGTACGTCATGCGCGACATCGACGTCGAGGGCGACCTCGTCGCCGCGATGCGCGTCGCCTACACGATCATCGAGTCGCCGGTGCCGGCCACCGCGCGGGCCCGGCAGCTGCGCCTGCTGCTGTCGCTGCCCCGGGCGGGCTCCGGCCGCCCCCGGGAGCTGCGCGTCAGCCTCGCCGGCCGGGCCCACTCGGTCGCCCGGGACCGGCTGGTCAACGACTTCCACTACAGCCGCTCCAACGACTTCTACCGGCTCTGGCTCGATGCGTGGATGGCGTACACCTGCGGGTACTTCCGCACCGAGACCGACACCCTCGACGCCGCCCAGGTCCAGAAGTTCGACCTGGTCTGCCGCAAGCTGCGGCTGCGGGAGGGCGACCGGCTCCTCGACGTCGGCTGCGGCTGGGGCGGCCTGGCCATCCACGCCGCGAGCCACTACGGCGCGATCGTGCACGGCGTCACCAACAGCACGGCCCAGGCCGAGCTCGCCACCGAGCGCGTCGCCGCCGCCGGCCTGAGCGGGCGCTGCCGGATCGAGCTGACCGACTTCCGCGACCTCGACGAGGCCCGGCGGTACGACCGCATCAGCTCGGTCGGCCTGGTCGAGCACCTCGGCCCGGCCGTGTGGCGGACGTACCTGGCCAAGGCCTGGCGCCTGCTCGAACCGGGCGGCACCCTGCTCAACCACGGCATGACCGGCAAGGCCGGCGAGCCCATCGGCTCGCCGTTCCTCGACGCCTACGTCTTCCCCGACGCCCGCCTCATGACGATCGGCGCCACCGTCCGGGCCGCCGAGGACGCCGGCTTCGAGGTGCTCGACGTCGAGAACCTGCGCCGGCACTACGCCCGCACGATCCGTAGCTGGCGCGAGCGCCTCGACGGCGCCGAGGCGCAGGCCGCGGCGATCGTCGGCGACCGGACGGTCCGGGTCTACCGGATCTACTTCGCCGGCCTGGAGCACGCCTACCGGCGCGGCCGGATCAACCTGCACCAGACGCTGCTGCAGAAGTCCCCGGGCGGCGCCACCGACCTGCCGATGACCCGCGAGGACTGGTACGGGCCGGCCTAGGCGCGGTCGGCTCGCTGGCTCCGCTCGCCGAGCACGGTGCGGAACAGCGCCTCGCGCAGCGCCAGCTCCCGCGGGTCGTCCCAGAGGTGGAAGCCCGCGCGGTTCATGGCGTACGCGAAGCCGACGCGGGTCTCGGGGTCGGCGAACCCGAACGAGCCGCCGGCCCCGGGCGTGCCGAACGCACGGTCGCCGGCGGCCCCGAACCGGAAGGCCGGGAACGGCTTGATGTAACCCAGTGAGAACTGGGTCGGCACCCGCAGTACGACATCCTGAAGGCCGCCGCTGGGCGCCTCCGCGGGCCGGACCAGCGCGTCCAGGGTCGCCGGGCCGAGCCCGAGGACCGCCCCGCCGGTGGCCGCGTCGCCGTAGGCACGGGCGATCGCGCGGACCTCGCCGGTGCCGTTGGCCGCGGGCAGCTCCAGCCGCCGCACCTCGGGGAGGTTGTAGTTGCCGGTCTGGCCGAGCACCTTCGGATTGGTGAACGAGCGCGCCGTGACGCTCCTCGGGTTGAGGAAGCCCAGCACGAACCCGCGCGGCATGGTGCCCATGTGCAGCAGCATCTCGGCCGGCTTGAACCCGTGGATGTGCGCGATGCGCTCCGGGTCCACGGAATCGGGCACGCCGATGTGGAACTCGATGCCGAGCGGCGCCGCCACCTCCTCGGCGAAGAACCGGCCGAGCGTGCGCCGCCCGGGGTCGACGCGGCGGATGAGCTCGCCCTCGTACCAGCCGAGGGAGATGGCGTGGTACCCGTGCCGCGTCCCCGGGGCCCAGGCCGGCCGCTGCGCCGCGAGGGCGGCCGCGACCACGTCGAGGTCGGCGAGGTCCCCGACGCTCAGCGGCCGGTCGATCGCGGGCAGCCCGGCCTGGTGGGCGAGCAGCTGCCGGACCGTCACCGCGTCCTTGCCGGCGGCGGCGAACTCGGGCCAGTACCGCGCCACGGGCGCGTCGTGGTCGATCCAGCCGCGGGCGTGGGCGAGCGCGAGCGCGAGCCCCGACACCCCCTTCGTCGTGGAGAACACGGTGACGAGCGTGTCCTCGCGCCAGGGCTCGCGGCGGTGCCCGTCGCGGTAGCCGCCCCACAGGTCGACGACCTTGCGGCCGTCGCGGTACACGGCGCAGGCGCCCCCGATCTCGCCGCGCTCGGCGAAGTTGCGCCGGAACGCATCGGCGACCGGACCGTACCCCTCGTCGGCGTCGCCGCCGACGAGACCCGGCGGAACGTCCACCTTGAACACCATGCCGCGGGACGATACGCCGCCGGGTGATCTTTTGACATTGGCCGTGCATCTTTTCCGGCCTCACCCGGCCAGGTGGTAGCGGGTCACCACCACGCGGCCGTCGAGCACGCGCGACCCGTCCGGCTCCACGTTGAGCCGCCGCCCGGGCTCGGCGAAGAGCGGACGGCCGCCGCCGAGAACGACCGGGTGCACCGCGATGTGGTACTCGTCGATGAGCCCGTGCGCGGTGAGCGCCGCCGCGAGTCCGCTACCCCCGGTCAGCAGGATGTCGGCCCCGTCCCCGGCCTTGAGCGCGGCCACCTCGCCCGCGAGGTCGTCGCGGATCACGCGGGCGGTCCAGTCGTCGCCCTCGTACGTCCGCGAGCACACGACCTTCGGCGTGGCCCGCCAGAACGGGGCGAACGCCCGGGTGTGCGGGTCGTCGCTCATCGACTCGGCCTGCGGCCAGAAGCCGACCATCATCTGCCAGACCGGGCGCCCGTACAGCAGCGTGTCGACCCGCTCGTCGAGCGCCTCCGAGTACGCCGAGAGCTCCGGCCCCATCACCGGCCAGTCGAACTCCCCGTCCGGCCCGTCGATGAACCCGTCGACGGAGGTGTGCACCCAGTAGATGACCTTGCGCATGTTCCCGCTCCTTCGTGTCCGGTCCTTTGCCCATCGGTCGGAGCCGCGGACGCCCGCTCGACACACCCTTGCGGACATGTGCGCACAATTTCTGTGTGGGATCGAAGCCACTGCTGTTCCTCGACGTCGACGGGCCGCTCATCCCGCTCGCGCACCGGGGCGCCGACCCGCACCCGGCCGCCGCGGCGGCCGCCGCGCGGCACGGCAACCCGCTGCTCGCCCGCGTCGACCCGGCCGACGGGCCGCGGCTGCTCGCGCTCGGCTGCGACCTGGTCTGGGCCACCACCTGGGCCGCCGACGCCAACGAGGTCATCGGCCCGCTGCTCGGCCTGCCGCGGCTGCCGGTCGTCGCGTGGTCCGCGGACGACGAGGTGGACCCGGACGGGCGGCACTGGAAGACCAGGGACGTCGTCGCCTGGGCGGCCGGGCGGCCGTTCGTCTGGGTCGACGACGAGATCACCGCGGCCGACCGGACCTTCGTCGCCCGGCACCACACGGCCCCGGCGCTGCTGCACCGCGTCATGGGCCGGGCCGGGCTCACCGCCGCCGACTTCGACGCCATCCGGGACTGGGCCGCGGCCTGAGCGGACGCTCCAGCGGCACGTAGGCCAGGCCGCGGGCCACGCGCTGGTGGGGAGCCAGGCCGCCGATGTCCTGACGACGACGGTGTGGTCGCGGGCGACCTCGCCGAGCAACACCCCGGTGGCGTCGCGCTCGTCCTGGCTCATGCCGGCGACGGGCTCGTCGAGCAGGAGCAGCCGCACGTCCTGGACGAGCAGCAGGCCGATCTCCAGCCATTGTTTCTGGCCGTGCGCAAGGGTGCCGGCCAGCCGGTCCCGCTGGGCGGTGAGGCCGATGGTCTCGAGGGCCTGTGCGGCGGCGGCCGGCACGGTCTTGCGCCGGCGGGCCAGGGTGAGCGGGCCGCCACTGGCGCCGGGCGCGATGTCGAGGTTCTGCAGCACGGTGAGGTCCTCGAACACCGCCGCGGTCTGGAAGGTGCGGCCGATGCCGAGCCGGGCGATCCGGTGCACCGCGAGACCGAGCAGCTCACGGTCCTCGAAGCGGACGGAGCCGGTGGCCTCCACCAGCCCGGTGAGGGCGTCGACGAGGGTGGTCTTGCCGGCGCCGTTGGGGCCGATGAGGAAGCGGATGTCGCCGGGCGGGACGTCGAGGCTGATGCCGTCGACGGCGGCGAAGCCGTCGAAGACGACCGCAGGTCGCGGATCTGCAGACCGGTCATGCCGTTTCTCCTGCCGGCTCGGCCACAATGGACGGTGGGCGCTGCGCGGCCCCGGCCCGCCGGCGCCGCCGCACGAGACCCGCCACGGGCGCGAGACCGCCGGGCAGGAACGCCACGACGAGCACGAACAGCAGCCCCTGCAGGTAGGTCCACGCGGCCGGGAACCGCTCGGACAGGGCCGTGCGGGCAAGCCGGTCGATCGGCGACCACCGCGAAACGGCTACGGGCCAAGGCTGACGAGCTTGCGCGCGCTTGGGCGGAACAGGACCGCGAACACCGGCGCAGTTGCGCGGAGTTCGGCCTCGCAGCCGACGAGGATTCGCTCCTCGACCTGAAGAGCCGGGCCGACAAGGTGGTCGACGGATATCGCCGCCGCACCGGAATTAACGGGCTCCCAGCCGCGAGCCCCCGCACAGCCCACGGCCGCCGCTGCCCACGGACCCAGCCGTGGCCAGCGCGCTCACATCTACTTTTCAGGTCGAAGTAATTAGGGCGCACCCGGCGGATCTTGCGACCCCCGCGACTGCGGGCCGTCGGCATGGGCATGGGGCGCCATTGCCTCGAGCCGACTCTGGCGCCACCCAAGATCCGCCGGACAGAACCTGGCGGTGAGGCGCTCTAAATCAGTGGACCAGCGCCGCTGTGCGCCACTACCGTGCTGCCGAGCCAAGTCGTCTAGTCAAGGACGCGCCGTTGTACACCCTGTGAGACCTCCCGAGCGCTGATTCGTCGCGCGTCGCACATGTGCGCCGCGATCCTTTCCTGCTGCGGACTTCTCACTGAAACCGGTGTACTTCTATGCTCAAACACGGAACTGTCGTGCCCACCTGCCTGCCGCTCGTACTCCACCGTTCCCACGCGTGCGCGTCCGAGCGCTTCCAGGCAAGCGGTAATTTTCGCGTCACCGCAAACCACAAGCTCCTCGACGCCTGGCTCCTCGTGCTCTGCACCGCCTGCGGGGACCCTGCGAAGCCCACGGTCCTGGAGCGGATGAATATGCGGCTCCACACGACCCGAGGTGCTGGACCGGCTGCACGGCAACGACGCCGGCCTGACAGCCGAGCTGCTCCATGGTTCGGTCGTGCAATGCCGCAATGGCTTCACCCTCGACTGGGACAACGCCTGGCGCCTCGACACCGGCGGATCGGATCGCTTTGACCGTGAGGTGATCGACGTCTCGGTCCGCCTTGCGGCGCGGATCCCGGTCCGGCCGGTGCGACTGATCGCCGAAGGCTGCGGTCGTTTGCGGGCCGAGATCGAGAGACTGATCAAGGAGGGAAACTCGTTTCGGCAATCCGGCTGGGTGGCAAGCACTCCGGCGACTTCACCTTCACGCTCAAGCGCTGAGCCCTCCGCGGGACCCGGGGCCTGTCCGGCAAGATCCGTCGGGCAGGCCCGAGCGCGAGCGCGGGTCTGGAGACGGCCGGGTCCCCTTCGTGCAATAGCTGCGGCGACTGCAGGCAGTCGCCGACGCCGCACTGTCCCACCTGGGCGTGAAGGATCTGCTGCGGGAACTGCTGGAGAGGACCAAGGACCTCCTGCACGCCGACATCGCGGCGCGGCCGCCGTGCCGGTGCTGTTCAGTAACGGGCTCGCCGCGGAGCACGCGGGTGTGGATTTCGGCCGCCTCGACTGCTTCCAGCTCGTCAACCGGAACGTGTTCGTGCAACGGTACGATCAACGGCCGGAGATTCGCGGCTCTCAGCTCGGCGATCTCTGCGGCCAACGCCGGCGTGAGCAGTCTCGGGCTGGCCGGCATCAGTTCGTGCGGACCGCCGACCCGCCGCGTGAACGTCGCATCCTCAAACAGGATCAACCCGCCACAGCGCTCGTAGAACCGCCGCAGATCGTCAGTGAGAATCACTCCTACGGGCAGCAGCGGCAATCCGGCCGACGGCAATAGCCGGCACCCGGGCCGAGCGGCGACCTCACCCAGCAGGCGGGTCAGGACCGCATCGGACGTTGGCCGCGCAGACATCACGGGCCACAACTTACCGGCCGTCGGTCGGATCGATGCCGGCCAACGAGCCGAACCGCGTCATCCTGATCTGCCGCCGATCGTGCGCGTCGACTCGCCGATGATCGTCGCGCTGCGTACGCCGTCCAGGGCGGCAGGTGTCCTGCTGACGGCCGACGGGGCGCTGTCCGGGATGTGCGGGGCCGTGCTGGGTGGCGCGTTCTGTGGTTGCGGCGTGGGAGCCGCGCCGACCGATACATCGTGACAGTGGTTGCGGTCCCGCAGCCTTCGCCAGGCGTGAGCACTATCGGGGTGGCCGTCTCCACATGTAGTTGGGCGGCACCTGTGAGAAGGTCGGTGCGCTGGCGAGCGCTGCGAGGCCGACGTGCCGCGGAACCACTGCGGCCCGCGGAACGGACGCGGAACATCCGGCGAGGACGACCTCCACCCTCGCGGCTTCGCCGGCATCATCCGCAACATTGCACAGATCCGACCAATCCACCGAGTCGAGCATCGACACGTAGCACCAGTCGTCGTCGATGAGACCGACGATGACGCACTCAATGCTGCCCTCGTCTGATGCCCAGCTGAACGTTGGGCCACCGTCGGCGGCAGTCGCGGCGTAGACGGCCGCGAGTTCCTCGGACGGGATGACCTGATCCTCAGGGCCCTCCAGGGTGAACATCTGCCCTCAACATGTCGGCCGGTGTTGCTGGACGCCAGCCGAGTGCCTTGCTCAGCCGGGCAATCCAGTGGTGGAAGGACCAGCATAACGAGGAAGCGGCCCTCTTGATCAGGTGCACGGATATGGTTCCGACAGTGCTCGTTGATCTCCGGCGGCTATCACCCTGCGTAGGCAGGCCTAGTCGTCCGCGTGGCTGTGCGTGCGCACATAGCCGATGAGCGTTCGGAGGACGATCGCGGTGACGGCATCGCCGGGAAGTCACGATGCGGGCCGCTGCTCCTGGAAGTCCCAGCCACCCTCAACGCCGGCAACTTCTGACTCCGGAATTCGGGCAACCGCGATGACGGCAGTCCCGGGATGACCGTTGGGGCCGCTGACCACACGAACCTTCGACTGTTCCGCCGGATCCGCTCGGACCATGACCACGAACTCGTACATGCCGGCCTCTTGGCTGAACATGTCAGCCCACAGTTCCAAGCAAGCGCCAGAAGTTAGCGTTACCAGCCAACACGACGGCGGCCCGGCCACAAACTCCATGGCAGCGATCGTAGGCTCGTGGCGGGGCCGTTGAGCGCCGCGGCGGGTTCGGCTGTGAACACCGGCCATGTGGTGCTGAGTAGCGGCGCTTGATCCGGCTGGGTCTTCACGAGGAGGCATGCTAACGGCGAGACGCTTCGGCGGCGCACTCATTTGCCGCTGATCGCGCGTCTTGACCGGCATCGAGGATCGCTTCCCCGGCGATAGGACGGCACTCCGGTTACGCACTGTGAAGACAGAACAGGAGAGATCCAGCCGACTGTCACCCGTCAAGTGAAGCTGATGTGTAACAGATCAACTGGAGCCCGACACGGCCGCGCATCGGCTGTCCGGTCTCGGGACCTGCGTGACACATCGGTATCAGACCTGCGTGACACTTGGCGGGCTGATGGTGAAGCCGAGATCGGCGGGCGGACTCGGAACACCCATCTGCGATGATGCTCCGCTATGGACCTATACGGGCTGTTTCGCCGCGAAGCGATTGAGCGGGGCATTCCGGCGGATCAGGTTGACAGGTTCGCCGACCACTTGCGATTCGCGATCTGGCTAGGTGGCGGCGACCACGGCGAGGATGTTGTCGGGCAGAGCGGCGGGCTGCCCCGGCTACCTGTCGGCACGGAGTGGCCGTCCGAGCGCGGGATTCCGTTGCCGTTCGTCGCGTCCCTCGACTGCGCGGCCCTTCCGAAGGTCGAGAAGCTCCCCCTGCCGGTGGACGGCTCGCTGCTCTTCTTCCTGGACCCTGAGCCAGCCTTTGACGCATGGTGTCGCGGCTACGACGCGTACGCGCGGGTCCTGTACGTCCCCGCAGGCACCGAGACAGCGGTCCGGCAGCCGTCGTCCGACCGTGAGATCCGGCGCCCCTACCCCGAGTACAGGCTTTATGCCCACATCGTGCCGGAGCTGCCACCCGGGCTCGAGCCCGACGACGAGGACATGGACGACCCCCTCATGTTCGCGTCGGACACCGTGAAGCAGCTGGTTAGTGAGCTGACGCACACCGATGAACTCATCGCACTGGTCCAGGATCTCTGGCCGACGGACATGGGCCGGTCATCCCTACGCATCGGTGGATACACGCGAAGAATCGGAGGCACGGACTCCCCGGAGGAGCATATGGCGCGTGACAGCATCCGGGCCCGATTGAAGACCGAACCTGACCTGTCGCGGTCCGAGAGGATCCGCTGGCGCCTCGAAGAGGTATCCCGACTGATTCAGGAGTGGGTGCCGCTCGCCCAGTTCCCCACCGAATACGAGGTCCACTTCGGACGCTTCTTGATCAGATTCGACGACCTGGCCGCCGGCCGCTTCGACAAGATGCGCTCATTCCCCGGGTTCACCGAATAGGCCGAGAAGAGCTACCTCACCGACTTCGATGCAGGCCCTAGCCGGACGTGTCACCCACGTCCCGAGACTGATCCGTCACGCAGGTCCTGAGACCCGACACGGCCGCGCATCGGCCGCGCATCGGCGCCTGTGCAAACTTTCTGTACGTCTTCAAGGCGGCCCGAACCGGGCCGCACGCACCGCCGCCGGCTCGCCTGGCCGCTCGCCGACGACCAGGCCCAGGCCCACGCCCGGCGGCTGGTGCTGATGATCGGATGTTCTGCTCGACGCTGCGTCTCGGCCGGTGCGTTCCGCAGGTCTACCACCGTGCGCACGCCCGCCGCCTTCGCCGCAGCCCACCCTTCATCGGTCAGGTGCTCTGGTGCCGCCGAACGGAACACCTTCCCGAACGGCGTGCAGCCGCCGACGCGCAACGCTCGACCACCCAGGTCGCGCACGTTCCGGCCACCTGACCAGTGCAACACGTCCATCATCGCCTCCGCTCAAACGACTTCCAGACCGTTCACCATGGTGCTTCACCACGGGCAGTGCCAAACCGAGCACGGCGCACCCTCATGCCGCGACTGGC
>NZ_JBEZDS010000094.1:0-3598 GCF_040648435.1 Dactylosporangium sp. NPDC049140
GCTTGAGGCGTTGTATGCGGGGGAGGAGCTTGCGCCGTTGCCGGTGCAGTACGCGGACTTTGCCGCCTGGCAACGGGCCTGGCTCGCCGGGGACGTGCTCGAGGGGCATCTCGACTACTGGCGCGGGCGGCTCGCCGGGGCGCCGGTGCTCGACCTGCCGACCGATCACCCGCGGCCGGCGGTGCGGTCCTCGGACGGTGCGGTGATCGAGTTCGCGATGCCGGACGACGTCGTGGCGGCGCTGCGGGCCGTTTCCCGGGACAGCGGGGCGTCCATGTTCATGACGCTGTTCAGCCTGTACACGATGTTGCTCGCCCGGTACTCCGGGCAGGACGACGTCGTGGTCGGCACGCCGATCGCGAACCGGAACCGGGCCGAGATCGAGGGTCTGATCGGGTACTTCATCAACACGCTGGTACTCCGCACGGACTTGTCGGGCGACCCTACGTTCGCGGAGTTGCTCAGCCGTGTGCGGCGCACAGCGTTGGAGGCGTTTGCGCACCAGGATGTGCCGTTCGAGCGCCTGGTGGACGAGCTGGTCACGGACCGGGACCGCTCCCGGTCGCCGCTGTTCCAGGTCCTGTTCAACTACTTCAATGACGGCGACGGCAACGCCGCGGTCGGCGGCGAGCTGCGCGAGGTCACCGCGAAGTTTGACCTGCGGCTGATCGTGTCGGAGCGGGGTGATGGTCTGGTTGGTGCGTTCCATTACGCGACGAGGTTGTTCGACGAGTCGACGATCCGGCGGTTGATTGGGCATTTCCAGGAGCTGCTGGCGGCAGTGGCGCGGGATGCGACTGTGCGGCTGTCGGAGGTGGGGCTGGGCACGGCTGAGCTGAGCGACTGGAACGACACGGCGGCTGATCTACCGCCTGTGTCGGGCATCCACGAGCTGGTCCGGCCGTCGGATGCGATCGCGGTGGTTTCGGGCGGTGAGTCGCTGTCGTTCGCCGAGGTCGTGAGCCGCTCGAACCGTCTCGCGCATTTGCTGCGGTCGGTGGGTGTAGGCCCGGAGTCGGTAGTCGGTCTGGCCACTGATTCAGGTGCCGACTTCGTGGTCGCGGTCCTGGCCGTGTGGGCGGCCGGCGGCGCGTACGTGACCCTGGACGGTTCCCAGCCGGCCCAGCGTTCGGCGTTCATGTTGGCTGAGGCGGGTGTGTCGGTTCTGGTCGGCACGGCGGACGTGATCGGTGACCTCCCGGTCGGCCGGTTGCGGACCGTGCTGCTGGACGACCCGCTGTTGCAGGTCATGCCGGATACCGTGCTGGGCACGGTGGTGTCGCATCTGGACCGGGTCGCGTACGTGATGTTCACCTCCGGTTCCACGGGCCGGCCGAAGGCTGTGCAGGTGACCCACCGGGGTCTGTTGAACTATGTGACTGGTGTGCCGTCCCGGTTGGGGATCGGTGAGCCGGGCCGGTCGTATGCGCTGTTGCAGCCGCCGACCACCGACTTCGGGAACACGATGCTGTTCACGGCGTTGACGACCGGTGGGTGTCTGCACTTTGTGGACCCGGCGATCGTGACCGATCCGGACCTGGTTGATGCCTATCTGACTGAGCATGCGATCGATTACGTGAAGATCGTGCCATCGCACCTGCTGGGTCTGGGAGTCTCCCGGGTGCGGCCGGCTCGGGCGTTGATCCTGGGTGGTGAGGCGACCCCCGTCGAGGTGGCTCGGGAACTGGTCGGTCGTGCCGCGAACCATTACGGGCCGACGGAGACGACGGTTGGTGTGGCGACTGTGCGGCTCACGGATGAGGTGTTGCACGGTGCGGTGGTGCCGATCGGTGCACCACTGCCGAACATCCGGCTGCATGTGCTGGACCGGTCGTTGCGGCCGGTGCCGGTTGGTGTGCGGGGTGAGTTGTATGTGGGTGGTGCGGGGCTGGCCCGCGGGTATCGGGGCCGGCCGGAGCTGACCGCGGAACGGTTCGTTGCCGCGGCCGGTGGGGAGCGGCTGTATCGGACCGGGGATGTTGTTCTGCGTCGTCCGGATGGGTTGATTGCGTTCCTGGGCCGTGCCGACGATCAGGTCAAGGTTCGTGGGTATCGGATCGAGCCCGGCGAGGTCCGGGCGGCGCTGCTCGCGCACCCGGCTGTCACGGCCGCGGTTGTGGTGGCTGACGGGCAGCGGCTCGTCGGGTATCTGGTGGCCGAGGATGGGATGCCGTCGGTTGGTGAGCTGCGGGCGTTCCTGGCCGGGCGGCTGCCGGAGCACATGATCCCGGCCGTGTTCGTCGAGCTCACCGCTGTTCCGTTGACCGCGAACGGGAAGCTCGACCGGGCGGCGCTCCCCGCGCCCGATCAGAGTCGACCCGAACTCGAGCGTGCGTTCGTTGCGCCTCGCAATGCGGCTGAAGAGCTTCTCGCCGGGATTTGGTGCGACGTGCTCGGGGTTGAACGGGTCGGGGTGCATGACAACTTCTTCGAGCTCGGCGGCCACTCCCTGCTCGCCACGCAGCTTGTGGCGCGCGTCCGGGGGATTGGGCGGGAGCTCAGTGTCGGGGACCTCTTTGACCGGCCCACCGTTGCGGGACTGGCGCCGCTCGTTGGGGACCTCGGTGAAGTGTGGCGGCCCCGCTGCGCGGTCGAGATCCGGCGGGGTGGCGATGGGCCGCCGCTGTTCATTGTTCACTCCGGGACCGGTGGCATTACCGACTACACGGCGCTGGCCGGTCACCTCGATGACGGGCAGCGTGTCATCGGGCTGCAGTCGCTCGGGTTTGCCGAGGGTGAGGAGCCGCTGGTCACGGTCGAGGAGATGGCGGCGGCGTACCTGGAGGAGGTGCGGCGGATTCAGCCGGACGGGCCGTACCTCTTCGCCGGGTGGTCCATGGGTGGCTATGTCGCACTCGAGATGGCTCGGCAATGTGAGGGTGGTGCCGAGGTGTTCCTCGTTGGGCCGCCGTACCTGCCGCTGCGTCGGCGGCGGGAGATGCGTGAGGAGCGTAAGAACCTCACTCGGCTCGTGCGTGAGCTCGATGCGGCGATCGCGGAAGGGCGGCCGCTCCGGTCGTGGGCCGAGGGGATGATGCTGCGGGTTTGGAACCTCGATGAGGACGGTGCCGCGGCGGTGCGGGCCGGGGACCTGGCGCAGCTGCGTGCCGGGCGGGTGCTGGTGGTCAATGGGATGGCTGGAGTGCGGTACCGGATCGGGCTGTTGCGTCGGCAGGTTCGGCATGACGGCCGGGTGGTGCTGTTCATGCCTCGGGAGGATGAGGCGGAGCTGTACCGTGGCACGCTGCAGCAGTGGTTGGCCACCGTGCCGGAGACGGCCGAGGTGGTTGAGGCGCCCGGCACCCACTTCACGCTGATCCGGGGCGATGAGGGGCCCCGCTTCGCCGGCCGCCGGCTCGCCGAGGAGCTGGCCGCCCGCCGCCGTTAGCGATCCGGTGAGTGGGCTCCGGGAGTGCGCCGGGAGCGGGCCGGTCGGGCGACACCGTCAGTGAGCGGTGACCGGGCCGGCCAGGCACCGCCGGTAGTGAGGCCGGCGAGTGGGCCGGTCAGGCGTCGGCGGTAGTTGCGGCCGGCGAGTGGGCCGGTCGGGCGCCGCCGGCAGTGCGGCCGGCGAGCGGGGCGGCAGACAGCAAGGGGC
>NZ_JBEZDS010000094.1:3696-19461 GCF_040648435.1 Dactylosporangium sp. NPDC049140
ACAACAGCAAGGGGCCCGGACAACAGCAAGGGGCCCGGACAACAGCAAGGGGCCCGGACAACAGCAAGGGGCCCGGACAACAGCAAGGGGCCCGGACAACAGCAAGGGGCCCGGACCGCGGGGGACGGTCCGGGCCGGGAGTAATGCTGGGGTGAACGGGGAAGTGCGGCGATCAGCCCCCGGCAGCCTTGCTCGCCCGGCTACCGGGACCCGCCTCGACCTGGATCGGGCCGGGCTCCAAACTCCTGCACGCGTCGTCCGCCTTGCGCCACGCCGGGTCGTCCGCCCCCGGCGGCGAGTCGACGTGGAAGGTGCCCTCGCTGTCCGGGTCCGGCCAGTTGGGCAGGCCGTTGCGGCGGATGCAGTCGCCCCACTTGCGCAGCTTGGTCATCTCGTCGGCGCTGACCACGCGCTGGGTTCGGGCCGGGATGGCGCCGATGCGGGCGAACTGGTCCTGGCACTCGCCGGCCGGCTGTTTGACGAGGTCGTTCACGGACGCCGGGAAGCCCCAGTGGCCGTTGGTCTCCACCGGGTCCGGGAAGTCGGGGAAACCGTTGGCGCGCATGCATTCGGCGGCCGCGACGTACGCCTCGCGGCTCGCCCCTCCGGCCGACGCCGAGGGCGCCGCGGCGGGGCCTCCGGAGTCGCAGCCGGCCAAGGCGACGATCGCTGCGCCCGCCACGGCGAGCATACGGATTCTCATGCTGCAACGGTCGGCGACCGGGGCCGGATCCGCTTCCCCCAAAGGTAGCCGCGGCCAACCCGATTTCGAGGGAGATGGAGAGCGGATGGGGCCGCGCTGACGGCGTTGTGGTGGTCCCTGTCCCCGGCCCCGGGTGCATGCCAGTGTGGGTGACCGGTGGGCGGGGACTCCGACGCCACGGCCCGATGCTGGTTGATCCCGGCGGAACGTCGGCGGCGTGAGCCTCCGGCAAACGTTTCCGTGCCAGCATTGGAGTTTGCCATGCGGACCGTACTGCGACTGACGGGCGACCTGGATGTTCCCGCCCTCATGTCGGTGCTGGAGACGGGAGCGGTCCTCGAGACCGAGGGGCCGGGCGTCCACCGCTTGGAGTTCGCGGGGGACCACGGCGGGATCGCCGCCGCCTACGCCGCCGCCCGAGCCGGGCAATCCGTCGAGCGCGCCGACGCCGCGGCCAGCGTCGAGCCCGCCGCCGACGCCGCGGCCAGCGAGCCCGCCGACGCCGCGGCCAGCGAGCCCGCCGCCGACGCCGCCGCCCGCGTCGAGCGCGCCGCGGCCAGCGTCGAGCGCGCTGCCGCCGCGCCGCGGTACACCCTCGAGCTCACCACCGACCATCCGCGCTCCGCGGGCCGGGACCCGAGCATCGCCGAGGTCCGGGCCGACCCGCCGCTGGGCGCCGGCCGCGACACCGTTCTGGCCGCCTTCGTGGTCCTGCTCGGCCGGTACGCCGGGCAGTCCGACCTCACCATCGGCGTCGCGGACCCGGACACCGGCGAGCTCAGAGCGCTGCGCGCCGACCTGTCCGACGATCCACGCCTCGAGGATCTTGTCCAACGCCTGCGAGGGGGCGCCGCCGACCGGGACGGAACCGGTCGGCGGCCTTCGTTTCAGGTCGTGTTCGACGCGCCCGGCGCCCGCGAGCGGCGGCTCGGGGCGGGCCGGTGGGCCGGCGGGCTCGAATGCGAGGTGCTGACGGCCGACGAGGGAGCCGCCGCGCCCGACGTGGCGCTGGTCAGTCACGGCGACGAGGCTCTGTTGCGGTACCGCCGCGAGCTTTTCGACGAAACGACGGCCCAGCGGCTGCTCGGGCACCTCCGCACGCTCCTGGCCGGCGACCCCACGGCGCGCCTGTCCGAGCTGGCCATGCTCGACGCGGCCGAGTCCCGCCTGGTGCTGCAGGACTGGAACGACACCGACGTGCCGGCCGCCGACGCGGACGGCGTGCACGAGCTGTTCGAGGCGCAGGCCCGGCGCACCCCCGGCGACGTCGCCGCGAGCTGCGGCGCCGAGTCGATGACCTACGCCGAGCTCGACGCCGCCGCGAACCGCTTCGCCCGGCACCTGCGCGGGCTCGGCGTCGGGCCCGAGGTCGTCGTCGGCATCGCCCTGGAGCGCAGCCTCGACATGGTGGTGGCGCTGCTGGGCATCTGGAAGGCCGGCGGCGCCTACCTGCCGCTGGACCCGGACTATCCGCCGGACCGGCTGGCGTACATGGTCGCCGACAGCGGCGCGGCCGTCGTGATCGGCAGCGCGGCCCGGGCCCCGGCGTTCGCCGACCGGGTCGGGACCGTGTCGGTCATCGACGACCCGGTCGTCCGCGCGTCGATCGACGCCCAGCCGGGCACGCCGCTGGGCGCCGTGACCCGGCCCGACCAGCTCGCGTACGTCATCTACACGTCCGGCTCCACGGGCCAGCCCAAGGGCGTGCTCGTCGGGCACCGGGGCGTGGTCAACCGGCTCGTGCGGATGCAGGAGGTGTGGCAGCTGCGGCCGGGCGAGCGGGTGCTGCACAAGGCGCCGCTGAGCTTCGACGCGTCGGTGTGGGAGCTGTTCTGGCCCGTCGTCGTCGGCGGCGAGTGTGTCGTCGCCGAGCCGGGCCGGCACCGCGACCTCGACTACCTCATCGACCTGCTTGCGTCCGGGCGGATCACGGCGCTGCACTGCGTGCCGTCGCTGTTCCGGCTGCTGACCCAGCATCCGGCGCTGGGGGACCTGCCCGGCGTGCGCTACGTGTACTGCAGCGGCGAGGCACTGTCCACAGAGGACGTGACGCGCTTCTACGCCCGCAACTCGACCACCGTCATCGGCAACCTGTACGGCCCGACGGAGGCGTCGATCGAGGCGTCGTCGGCGATCTGCGAGCGCGGCGACACCGGCCTGCCGCCGATCGGCCGGCCCATCGGCAACGTCCGCACCTTCGTGCTCGACGCGAACCTGCGCCCGGCCGCCGTCGGCGTGCCCGGCGAGCTGTACATCGCCGGCATCGGCGTCGGCCGCGGCTACTCGGGCCGGGCCGCCCTGTCCGCCGAGCGGTTCGTCGCCGACCCGTTCAGCGGCGGCGGCGCCCGCATGTACCGCAGCGGCGACCTCGTCCGCTGGCGGACCGACGGGCAGATGGAGTACCTCGGCCGCATCGACCAGCAGGTGAAGGTCCGCGGCGTGCGGATCGAGCCCGGCGAGGTCGAGGCGGCGCTGCTCGCCCACCCGGCGATCACCGACGCCGTCGTCGTCGCGCGCGGGGAGGCCTCCGACCGCCGCCTCATCGCCTACCTCGTCGCCGAGCCGGCCCCGGGCGCGAGCGAGATCCGGGCGTTCCTGCGCCATCGGCTCCCCGATTACCTCGTCCCGTCGGCGTACGTCGTGCTGCCCGTCATCCCGCTGAACCCCAACGGCAAGGTCGACCGCCGCGCCCTGCCCGACCCGCAGGCCGACCGGCCCGAGCTGGCCGCGAGCTTCCAGGCGCCGCGGACCCCGACCGAGACGGCCCTCGCCGAGCTGTGGACGGCGCTGCTGGGCGTGGAGCGCATCGGCGTCACCGACGACTTCTTCGACCTCGGCGGCCACTCGCTGCTGGCCACCCAGGTCATGTCTCGGGTGCGCAACCGCTTCCGGGTCGAGCTCGAGCTCGCCGCGCTGTTCGAGGGCCCGACGATCGAGCGGCTCGCCGCGCTCGTCGACGGCGCGGACGGCGGCGAGGTGGCGCCGCCGATCGTGTCCGTGCCCCGCGCCGGCGAGCTGCCGCTGTCGTTCGCCCAGCAGCGGATGTGGTTCCTGCACCAGCTCGAGCCGGACTCGGCCGAGTACAACGAGCCCCTCGCCCTGCGCATCAGCGGGCCGCTCGACGTCGACGCGCTGCGCGCCGCGCTCGACACCATCGCCGGCCGCCACGAGGTGCTGCGCACGCGGCTGCTCGGCGACGCCGACGGCCGCGCGTACCAGGTCGTCGACGAGGCGACCGGCGTGGATCTGGTGCTGACCGACCTCAGGAACAAGGCCGGTGCGGAAAGCGGCGAGACCGATCCGGAGGCCGCCGCCCGGGCCTGGGTCGCCGCCGACGCCGTCGAGCCGTTCGACCTGGCCCGGGGGCCGCTGCTGCGCGCCCGGCTGCTGCGCCTCGGCGACGGCGACCACGTGCTCAGCCTGTGCTCGCACCACGTGGTGTCCGACGAGTGGTCCGTCGGGCTGCTGCACCGGGAGCTGACCGCCCTCTACCGGGCCTACCACGAGGGGCGGCCGTCGCCGCTGCCGCCGCTGGGCGTGCAGTACGCCGACTTCGCCGTCTGGCAGCGGCAGTGGCTCAGCGGCGACGTCCTGCGTCGGCAGCTGGACTTCTGGCGGGAGCGGCTCGCCGGCGCCCCCGCGCTGCAGATCCCCACCGACCGGCCGCGGCCGCCGGTGCGCTCCTCGGCCGGCGCCCGCGTGGAGTTCACGGTCCCGCCCGAGGTGACGGCCGGCCTGCGGGCGCTGGCCCGCGACGCCGGCGCGACCACGTTCATGACGCTGTTCAGCGTGTACTCCGTGCTGCTGGCCCAGTACAGCGGCCAGGACGACATCGTGGCCGGCACGCCCATCGCCAACCGCAACCGCGCCGAGACGGAGGACCTCATCGGGTTCTTCGTCAACGCCCTGGTGCTGCGGGCCGACCTGTCCGGCGACCCCACCTTCGCCGAGCTCGTCGGGCGCATCCGGCGCGTGGCCCTGGACGCGTACGCCCACCAGGACCTGCCGTTCGAGCGTCTCGTCGACGCGCTCGTCGACGAGCGCGACCGGTCCCGGACCCCGATCTTCCAGGTGCTGTTCAACTACAACCAGGGCGACGTCGGCGGGGCCGCCGCGCCGGTCGAGTCGGCCGTCGGCATCACCCTGGCCAAGATCCCGTCGCCGATCTCGATCAAGTTCGACCTGCGGCTCATCTTCGACGACGTCGACGGCGGGCTGTCGGGCGCGATCGAGTACAGCACCGCGCTGTTCGACGAGGCGACCATGCGGCGCTGGTGCGACCGGCTGCTCATGCTGCTGGCCGCGGTCGTCGCCGACCCGGCCGCGCCCCTGTCGCGCCTGCCCCGCACCACCGCGGCCGAGCGCCGCGAGCTGGAGGGGTGGAACGCCACCGCCGTGCCGGTGCCGTCCGTCGGCGGCCTGCACGAGCTGATCGCCGCCCGGGCCGGTGAGGACGCGACCGCCGTCGTCGCCGGCGGGATCGCGCTCGGCTATGGCGAGCTGGACCGAAGCGCGAACCGGCTCGCCCAGCACCTGCGCCGCCTCGGCGTCGGGCCGGAGACCGTCGTCGGGCTCTGCCTCGGCGCCGGGCCGGACGCGGTCGTCGCGCTGCTGGCCGTGTGGAAGGCCGGCGGCGCCTACCTGCCGCTGGACACCGGGTACCCGCCGCAGCGGCTCGCGTACATGCTGCGCGACAGCGGCGCCATGGTCGTCGTCGGCACCCGCGATGCCCTCGACGAGCTGCCCGCCGGCCGCCTGCGGACCGTCGCGGTCGACGACCCGTTCACCGCCGCCGCGATCGCCGCCGAGCCGGAGGCCGCGCCCGGCGTGACCGTGCAACCCGACCAGCCCGCGTACGTCATCTACACCTCCGGCTCGACCGGCCGCCCCAAGGGCGTCTGGGTCACCCACCGCGGCGTCCTCAACTACGTCCACGCGGTCGCCGGCCCGGCCCGCCTCGGCGGCGCCGGTCATCGGTACCTGCTCCTGCAGCCGATCGCCACCGACCTCGGCAACACCACGATGTTCGTCAGCCTCGCCACCGGCGGCACCCTGCACGCCCCGGGCCACGACATCGCCACCGATGCCGCGGCGATCGCCGCCTACATCGCCGAGCACGACATCGACTACCTCAAGATCGTCCCGTCGCACCTGGCCGCCCTCGCCCGCCAGACCGGCATCGGCGGCCTCCTGCCCGCCCGCACCCTCGTCCTCGGCGGCGAGGCCGCCCCCGCAACGCTCGTCGCCGACCTGCTGGCCGCGGCCGGGGAACGCGCCGTGGTCAACCACTACGGCCCGACCGAGACCACCATCGGCGTCGCCACCACCGTCCTCGGCGACGGACCCCTCACCCTCGGCCACGCGTTGCCGAACCTCCGCCTGTACGTCGCCGGGCCGTCGCTGGAGCCGGTCCCGGTCGGCGCGGTCGGCGAGCTGTACGTCGCCGGTCCCGCCCTCGCCCGCGGCTACGGCAACCGCCCCGACCTCACCGCCGAGCGGTTCGTCGCCGACCCGTTCGGAGCCGACGGCGGCCGGCTGTACCGCACCGGCGACCGCGTGCGCCGCCGCAACGACGGGCGCATCGAGTTCCTCGGCCGCGCCGACGACCAGGTGAAGATCCGCGGCTTCCGGATCGAGACCAGCGAGGTCGAGCGGGCCCTGCTCGAACACGCCGGGATCGCGGCCGCCACCGTCGTGGCCCGCGCCGACGGCGGCGAACCGCGGCTCGTGGCGTACCTCGTCGCCGCCGACGCCACCGCCGGCCTCCCGCCGGTCGGGGACCTGCGCGCGCACCTCGCCCGGACCCTGCCTGAGCACATGCTGCCGTCCGCGTTCGTGCGCCTCGACGAGCTCCCGCTGACCCCCAACGGCAAGACCGACCGCCGCGCGCTGCCCGCCCCTGACACCGTCCGGCCCGACCTCGCCGAGCAGTACCGCGTCCCGCGCACCCCGACCGAGGAGATCCTGGCCGGCATCTGGGCCGGGGTCCTGGGTCTCGACGAGGTCGGCACCGACGACAACTTCTTCGAGATCGGCGGCCACTCGCTGCTGGCCACCCAGGTCGCCTCGCGCATCCGCGCGGCCCTCGACGTCGAGCTGTCGCTCGTCACCATCTTCGACCACCCGACGGTCGCGGGCCTGGCCCGGATCGTGGAGCGCGGCGCGGCCCGGGTCGAGGCACCGGCCCCCGCCCCGGTCCCGCGGACCGGCCCCCTGCCGCTGTCGTTTGCACAGCAGCGGTTGTACTTCCTGACGCGCCTCGACCCCGATTCGATCGAGTACCACAACATCGAGGCCGTCCTCGTCCGCGGCGAGCTCGACGTCGCCGCGCTGCGGGCCGCCCTGGACGCCCTCGCCGAGCGCCACGAGATGCTGCGCACCCGGCTCGTCGACGGCGACGACGGCCGCGGCTACCAGATCGTGGACCCACCGTCCGGATTCGACCTGCGCGTCGACGACCTCAGCGACGCGCCCGACCCCCGCGCGGCCGCCCGCGCCCGGCTCGACGCCGACGCCGTGGAGCGCCTCGACCTGTCCGCCGGCCCGCTGCTGCGGGCGCGCCTCATCCGCCTCGGCGACGGCGAGCACGTGCTCGGCCTGAACTGGCACCACATCGCCTCCGACGAGTGGTCCGCCCTCGTGCTGCGCCGCGACCTCGCGGCCCTCTACGACGCCGCCCGCACCGGCACGCCCGCCCGGCTGCCGGCGATGGCGCTGCAGTACGCCGACTACGCCGCCTGGCAGCGCCGCTCCCTCGGCGGCGACGCCCTGGCCCGCCAGCTCGGCTACTGGCGCGAGCGGCTCGCCGGCGCCCCCGTCCTCGAGCTGCCGACCGACCGGCCCCGGCCCGCCGACTGGACGCCGGAGACGAGCCTCGTCGAGTTCACCGTGCCCGCCGGCGTCCTGCCCGCACTGCGCGAGGTCGCCCGCCGCGCCGGCGCCACCATGTACATGACGCTCCTCGCCGCCTTCAACGCCGTGCTGGCCCGCTACAGCGGCCAGGAGGACGTCGTCGTCGGCAGCCCGTTCGCCGGCCGCGACCGCGCCGAGGTCGAGGACATCGTCGGCTTCTTCGTGAACATGCTCGTGCTGCGCACCGACCTGTCCGGCGACCCGACCTTCGCCGAGCTCCTCGAGCGCGTCCGGCGCACCGCCCTGGGCGCCTACGCGCACCAGGACGTGCCGTTCGAGCAGGTGGTCCAGGCCGTGCAGCCGGTGCGCCGGCGCGACCGCAACCCGCTGTTCCAGGTGCTGTTCACGATGGACCGCATCGGCGACGAGCGCGTCTGGCTGCCCGGCGCGAGCACGGAGCCGTTCCCGGTGCGCATCCCCGACTCGCAGTTCGACCTCAACCTGCGCTTCGCGGAGCGGGCCGACGGCCTCGTCGGGCTGTTCGAGTACAGCGAGGCGCTCTTCGACCGCGCCACCGTCGAACGCCTCGCCGCGCACCTCGGCACGGTCCTCGCCGCGGTCGCCGCCGACGCCGGCCTGCGCCTGTCGCAGGTGCCGATGCTGACGGAGCCGGACGAGGCGCTCCTGGAGTCGTGGAACGCGACGGCGGTACCGCAGCCGTGGTCCGGCGGGGTGCTGTCGCAGTTCGCGCGGCAGGTCGCCGAGCGGCCCGGCGCGGTCGCGGTGGTGTCCGGCGCCGAGTCGCTCACCTACGCCGAGCTCGACGCGCGGGTGAACCGGATGGCGCGGCAGCTGACCGCGCACGGCGTCGGCCGCGAGTCCGTCGTCGGGGTGTGCCTGGACCGCGGCGTCGAGCTGCTGGTCGCGGTGTGGGCGATCTGGCGGGCGGGCGGAGTGTACCTGCCGCTCGACCCGGGCTACCCGCTGCAGCGGCTGCTGGACCTGGTCGCGGACAGCGGGGCCCGGGCGGTCATCGGTGACGACCGGTTCCCCGGCCCCGTGATCCGCGACGACGGCGGCATGCCCGCCGGGCCGGTCGAGGCCGAGGCGCGTCCGGACCAGCTGGCGTACCTGATCTACACGTCGGGTTCGACCGGGCGTCCGAAGGCGGTGCTGTCGCAGCACGGCGGCCTGGCGAACCGGGTCGCGTGGATGCAGGACCGGTACGGCCTGGCGGCCGGCGAGCGGGTGCTGCACAAGACCGCGATCACGTTCGACGTGTCGGTGTGGGAGCTGGTGTGGCCGCTGACCGCCGGCGGCTGCGTCGTGATGGCCGAGCCGGGCCGGCACGGCGACGTGGGCTACCTGGCCGGGCTGGTGTCCTCGGCGCGGGTGTCCGTGCTGCACTTCGTGCCGTCGCTGTTCCGCGAGTTCGTGCGGGCGCCGTGGCCGGACGGGCTGGCGTCGCTGCGGCTCGTGGTGTGCAGCGGCGAGGCGCTGCCGGGCCCCGACGTGGCCACGTTCTACGGCCGGCACGCGTCGGCGACGGTGGAGAACCTGTACGGCCCGACCGAGGCGTCGATCGACGTGTCGTGGTTCGCGGTGCCGCGGTCGTCGGACGCGGCCCAGCTGCCGATCGGCGCGCCGATCTGGAACACCCGGCTGCTCGTGCTCGACCGCTCGCTGCGGCCCGTGCCGCCCGGCGTGCCGGGGGAGCTGTACATCGGCGGCACCGGGCTCGCCCGCGGCTACGGCGGCCGGCCGGAGCTGACGGCGGAGCGGTTCGTCGCCGGGCCCGGCGGGGCGCGGTGGTACCGGACCGGCGACGTCGCGCTCTGGCGCGCCGACGGGCAGCTGCTGTTCCTCGGCCGGGCCGACCTGCAGGTGAAGGTCCGCGGTTTCCGGGTCGAGCCCGGCGAGATCGAGGCCGTCCTCGGCGCGCATCCGGGCGTCGCCGCGGCCGTCGTCGTCGGCGCCCAGGACCGGCTCGTCGCCTACGTCAAGCCGGCCGGGTACGAGATGCCCACGGTGCCGGAGCTGCGGCGGTTCCTGGGCTTCCGGCTGCCCGAGTACATGGTGCCGTCGGTCTTCGTCGAGCTGACCGCGCTGCCGCTGAACGCCAGCGGCAAGGTCGACCGGGCCGCGCTGCCGGCGCCGGACGGGCTGCGGCCGGAGCTCGACCGCGCGTACGCCGCGCCCGAGGGGCCCGTCCAGGAGCTCCTCGCCGAGGTCTGGGGCGAGCTGCTCGGCGTGGACCGGGTCGGCGTGCACGACGACTTCTTCGCCCTCGGCGGGCATTCGCTGCTCGCCACGCAGATCGTGTCCCGGGTGCGCTCGGCGCTCGCGGTCGAGGTACCGGTGAAGGCGCTTTTCGACACTCCGACCGTCGCCGGTCTCGCCGCCGCCGTCGACGCCGCCGCCCCGGGCGCGGTCGCCCCGCCGATCGTGCCCGTCGGCCGCGACCGGCCGCTGCCATTGTCGTTCGCGCAGCAGCGGCTGTGGTTCCTCGACCAGCTCGAGCCCGGGTCCGCGGAGTACATCATGCCCGCCCCGATCCGGCTGCCCGGACCGCTGGACACCGCCGCGCTCGGCGCCGCCCTGACCGCCCTGGTCGCCCGGCACGAGGTGCTGCGCACGCGGCTCGTCACCGACGACGCCGGCGAGCCGCATCAGGTCGTCGACCCGCCGGCCCCGATGGCGCCGCCGCTGGTCGACCTGTCCGGGCACGACGACCCGGCCGCGGCCGCCGACGCCTGGCTCGCCGCCGACGCCGACGCGCCCTTCGACCTCGCCGCCGGTCCGCTGCTGCGGGCCACCCTGCTGCGCCTCGCCCCCGAGGAGCACGTGCTCGCCCTCACCATGCACCACGTCGCCGGCGACTGGTGGTCCGACGGCATCCTGCGCCGCGAGCTCGCCGCGCTGTACCAGGGGATCGAGCTGGCCCCGCTGCCGGTGCAGTACGCGGACTTCGCCGCCTGGCAGCGCACCTGGCTGACCGGCGAGGTCCTCGACCGCCAGCTCGGCTACTGGCGCGACCGCCTCGCCGGCGCCGCCGTGCTCGACCTGCCCACGGACCGGCCGCGGCCCGCGATCCGCGCCAGCGCCGGCGCGATCGTCGAGTTCGCGCTGCCGGCGGCGACCACGCAGGGCCTGCGCGCCGTCGCCGCCGCCGGCGGGGCGACCCTGTTCATGACCCTGCTCGGCGCCTGGACCGCCCTGCTGGCCCGCTACACCGGCCAGGACGACATCGTCGTCGGCACGCCCATCGCCAACCGCAACCGGGCCGAGACCGAGGGCCTCATCGGGTTCTTCGTCAACACGCTGGTGCTGCGGACCGACCTGTCCGGCGACCCCACCTTCGCCGAGCTCCTCGGCCGCGTCCGCGCCGCCACCCTCGCCGCCTACGACCACCAGGACCTGCCGTTCGAACAGCTCGTCGACGGCCTCGGCGTCGAGCGCGACCGGTCCCGCACCCCGCTGTTCCAGGCCGCGTTCGACTTCCAGCCCACGACCGACGACGCCTGGCAGCGCCGCCGCGACACCATCCGCGCCAAGTACGACCTGCGGCTCGTCCTCCTCGAGGGCGACGGCGGGCTGACCGGCGAGGTCGAGTACAGCAGCGCGCTCTTCGACGCCGCCACCGTCCGGCGCCTCGTCGAGCACCTCAAGGTGCTGCTCGCCGCCGTGGCCGCCGCCCCGTCCCGCCCGCTGTCGGCCCTGCCGCTGCTCACCGCGGCCGAACGGACCCGGCTGATCGAGCGGGACAACGCCACCGCCGCGCCGCTGCCCGCCGTCGCCGGCGCCCACGAGCTCATCGCCGCCGCGGCCGCCGCCGGGCCGGGCCGCCCCGCCGTGCGCGCCGGGACCGACGTCGTCGTCTACGCCGAACTCGAACGGCGCGCCAACCAGCTCGCCCACCACCTGCGCGGCCTGGGCGTCGGCCGGGAGTCGGTCGTCGGCCTGTGCCTGCCGCGCGGCATCGACGTCGCCGTCGCCCTGCTCGCCGTGTGGAAGGCCGGCGGCGCCTACCTGCCCCTGGACCCCGGCCACCCCGAGCGGCGGCGCGCCGACATGGTCGCCGACAGCGGCGCGACCGTCGTCATCGGCCACGCCG
Source organism: Dactylosporangium sp. NPDC049140 (assembly GCF_040648435.1). NCBI lineage: Bacteria > Bacillati > Actinomycetota > Actinomycetes > Micromonosporales > Micromonosporaceae > Dactylosporangium > Dactylosporangium sp. NPDC049140. The sequence continues at coordinate 15,366 of NZ_JBEZDS010000094.1, forward strand.
CCACCGTCGCCGGCGGCCGCAACGCGGTGGTGCTCGACGATCCCGCGGTCCGCGCGGCCCTCGACGCGGAACCGGCCGACGCGCCCGCGGTCGACGTCCACCCCGGTCAGCTCGCCTACGTGATGTACACGTCCGGCTCGACCGGGCGCCCCAAGGGCGTCCAGATCACCCACCACGGCCTCGTCAACTACCTCGCCTGGGCCGCCCGCGCCTACGAAGCCGGCGACGCGCCCGTGCACTCGTCCCTCGGCTTCGACCTCACCGTCACCAGCCTGCTCGTGCCGCTCGTCGCCGGCGCCACCGCCGTCATGGTCGCCGCCGACGACGGCATCGACGGGCTCGTCGACACCGTCCGCGACCCCGGCGGCTTCGGCCTGGCCAAGCTCACCCCGGCCCACCTGCGCGCCCTCGCCGACCTGCTGACCCCGCCGCAGCTGGCCGCGGCCGCCCGCCGCCTCGTCGTCGGCGGCGAGGCCCTCACCGCCGCCGAGGTCGGCCCCTGGCTCGAGCACGCGCCCGGCACCGTCATCGTCAACGAGTACGGCCCCACCGAGACCGTCGTCGGCTGCTGCGTCTTCGAGCTCACCGCCGGCGACCCGGTCACCGGGGCCGTCCCCATCGGCCGGCCGATCGCCAACACCCGCCTCTACGTCGTCGACCGCGCCCTGAACCCGGTCCCGTCCGGCGTCGCGGGCGAGCTGCTGATCGGCGGCGCCGGCGTCGCCCGCGGCTACCTCGGCCGCCCCGACCTCACCGCCGAGCGGTTCATCGCCGATCCCTTTGCAACAGACGGATCCCGGGTGTACCGCAGCGGCGACCTCGTACGCCGCCGGCCCGACGGCGAGCTGGAGTACCTCGGCCGGGCCGACACCCAGGTCAAGATCCGCGGCTACCGCATCGAGCCCGGCGAGGTCGAGGCCGCGATCCGCGAACAGGCGGGCGTGTCCGCGGCGGCCGTCGTCGCCGACGGCTCGCGCCTGGTCGCCTACGTCGTCGGCGAATGCTCCGTGGACGGGCTGCGGGAGCGGCTGCCGGAGTACATGGTGCCGTCGGTGTTCGTGGAGCTGACGTCGCTGCCGCTCAACCGCAACGGCAAGGTCGACCGCGCCGCCCTGCCCGCGCCCGGCCCCGCGCCCGTCGGCGAGTACGTCGCCCCGGCCGGCCCCGTCCAGGAGCTCCTCGCCGCCGTCTGGGCCGACATCCTCGGCGCCGAACGCGTCGGCGCCGAGGACAACTTCTTCGCCCTCGGCGGCCACTCGCTGCTGGCCACCCGCGTCGTGTCCCGCATCCGCGCGGCCCTCGGCGTCGAGGTACCCGTCGCTGCCGTGTTCGACGCCCCGACCGTCGCCGGCCTCGCCGCCGCCGTCGACGCCGCCACGCCGGGCGTGGCCGCCCCGCCGATCGTGCCGGTCGGGCGCGACCGCCGGCTGCCGCTGTCGTTCGCCCAGCAGCGGCTGTGGTTCCTGAACCAGCTGGAGCCGGACTCGGCCGAGTACAACATGCCGATCGTCATCCCGGTGCCCGACGACGCCGACGTGGCCGACGCGCTGCGGCGGCTGGTGGAGCGGCACGAGGTGCTGCGGACCCGGCTCGTCGCGGGCCCGGACGGCCTGCCGCACCAGGTGATCGAGCCGGCCGGCCCGATCGACCTGCCCGTGCTCGACGGTTCGGTCGAGGAGTGGCTGTCCGGGCCGGCCCGGGTGCCGTTCGACCTGGCGGCGGCGCCCCCGATGCGGGCCGCCCTGCTGCCGGCGGGTCCGTTCCTGGCGCTGGCCATGCACCACGTGCTCGGCGACGAATGGTCCGAAGGCATCCTGCGGCGGGAGCTCTCGGCCCTGCTCGCCGGGGAGGCGCTGGCGCCGCAGCCGGTGCAGTACGCGGACTTCGCGACCTGGCAACGGCAGTGGCTCACCGGCGACGTCCTCGACGGGCAGCTGGCCTACTGGCGCCGCCGCCTCGACGGCGCGCCCGCGCTGGAGCTGCCGACCGACCGCCCCCGCCCGGCCGTGCGCGGCAGCGCCGGCGCCGTCATCGAGTTCGCCGTGCCGGCCAGCGTCACCGACGGGCTGCGCGGCCTGGCCCGCGACGCCCGGGCGTCGATGTTCATGACCCTCTTCGGCGCCTTCACGGTGCTGCTCGAGCGGTACACCGGCCAGAGCGACATCGTCGTCGGCACGCCGATCGCGAACCGGAACCGGGCCGAGATCGAGGGCCTCATCGGCTTCTTCGTCAACACGCTGGTCCTCCGCACGGACCTGTCCGGCGACCCCACCTTCGCCGAGCTGCTCGGGCGGGTGCGCGCCGGGACCCTGGCCGCGTACGCGAACCAGGACCTCCCCTTCGAACAGCTCGTCGACGCCCTCGGCGTGCCCCGGGACCGCTCCCGGACGCCGCTGTTCCAGGTGCTGTTCGACTACGGCCGCCACGAGGGCGTCGCGCCGGCGGTCAACGGGGCGGCGGACCCGATGCCGGCGGTCTACGACCTGAGCGTGAGCTTCAACGAGTACGACGTCGGGCTGGTCGGGGAGGTGCAGTACAGCACGGAGCTCTTCACGGAGGCGACGGCGCGGCAGATCGTGGCCCACCTTGGCGCCGTGCTGGCCGCGGTGGCGGCTACTCCTGGCCGTGCGCTGTCTCGGCTTCCCCTGCTGTCTTCGGCGCCTTGGCACGGTGCTGCGCTCGCGTTGCCGGCGGTCGGGGGTGTGCACGAGCTGTTGCCGGCGTCGTCGTCTGCGGTGGCGGTGCGGGCTGGTGATGTGTCGTTGACGTTTGCGGAGTTGGATGCGCGGGCGGCGCGGTTCGCGGGTTGGCTTGCTGCACGGGGTGTTGGTGCGGAGTCGGTGGTGGGTCTGCGGCTGCCGCGGGGTGTCGATCTGGTTGTGGCGATGCTGGGTGTGTGGAAGGCCGGTGCTGCCTATCTGGCGCTGGATCCGTCGTATCCGGTGGAGCGGCTGGAGTTCATGGTCGCGGATGCCGGCGTGTCGGTTGTGGTGTCGGCGGTTGAGTACGGGGATCCGTTCACGGCGGCGGCTGTGCATTCGGCCCAGGCGGCCTGTGTCATTTACACATCTGGGTCTACGGGTGTGCCGAAAGGCACGGTGGTGCCGCACAGCGCGCTGCTGGGTGTGCTCGGCGGCTGGTCGGCGGTGGGTTTCACCGGGCATTCGTGGTTGACGCTGGCCAGTGCCAGTTTTGATGTGTTCACGGGTGATGTGGTCCGTGCGCTCGCGGCTGGCGGCACGCTCGTGATCGGTGATGTCGGCGCTCAGCTCGACACCGCCGCCTGGCACGGGCTGCTCACGACGGCCCGGGTCGAGGCGTTCGAGTCCGCGCCGCGGTACGTCGACGAGTTGGTCTCCTATGTCGAGCGGACCGGTCTCGAGCTGCCGGATCTGCGCCTGGTGGTGGTGACGACTGATGTGTGGCGGCTCGAGTCGGTGGCCCGGGCGCAGCGGGTGCTCGGGGTTCGTGTGCTCACGGCGTACGGGGTGACTGAGGCGACCGTTGATTCCACGTTCTGTGAGTTGTTCGGCGATGGGGTGGGGCCGGCGCCGATTGGTGGGCCGTTGCCGGGGGTTGAGTTGCAGGTGTTGGATGCGGTGCTGCGGCCTGTGCCGTTGGGTGTTGCCGGGGAGTTGTTCGTCGGCGGGGTTGGGGTGTCCCGGGGGTATCTGGGTCGTCCTGGGTTGACGGCTTCGCGGTTTGTTGCGGCGCCTGGTGGGTCGCGGTGGTATCGGACCGGGGACCGGGTGCGGCGCACGGCCGCTGGGTTGGAGTTCCTCGGCCGGGCCGACGAGCAGATGAAGGTGCGTGGGTATCGGATTGAGCCTGGTGAGGTTGAGTTTGCGCTGACCCGGCATCCCTCGATCGACGCTGCCGTGGTTGTTGCCGATGATTTGGATCGGTTGGTGGCGTATGTGGTGCCGGCTGTGCCGCCGGTGGAGGAGTTGCGGGCGTTTGTGGGTTCGCGGTTGCCGTCGTACATGGTGCCGGCGGTGTTCATGGGCTTGGATGTGTTGCCGTTGACGCCGAACGGGAAGGTGGATCGGGGCGCGCTGGCTGGGGTGCGGGCTGAGGTTGACGGGTTTGTGGCGCC
>NZ_JBEZDS010000095.1:0-18733 GCF_040648435.1 Dactylosporangium sp. NPDC049140
AACTGCAACGCCGAGACACCCTCGGCCGAGTCGAGCTTCGTCAGGTTCGCACCGGAACCCCAGAACCACGGCAGGAACTGGAAACTGCCCTCCTCGGTCCCGATCGCCGAGAACGTGATGCCCTTCTTCCCCGCCGCCTTCACCTTCGTCAACGCCGCCGTCAACGACGCCCAGTCCTTCACCCCGGCCGGATCGACCCCGGCCGCCGTCAGCACCGCCTTGTTGTAGTACAGGGCCAGCGTGTTCGCCCCGATCGGGATGCCGTACGTCTTGCCGCCGGACTGCCCGGCGGCGAGGAGGTTGGGCTCGACCGCGGAGGTGTCGACCTTCATCTCCGCGGTGGTGGTGAGCACGCCGGCGTCGGCGAGCGTCGAGACCACCGGGTTGTCGACGATGAGCACGTCGGGGGAGTTGCCCTGCTGGGCGGCCAGCAGGGCCTTGTTGGTCAGGTCGGACGTGTCGTAGCCGGTGCGCTTGACGGTCACGCCGGCGTCGGTGCCGCACTTCTGCAGCAGTTTGACCCAGTCCGCGCTGTCGTCGAACTGCGGATACGGGTCCCAGATCGTGTAGGTGCCGCCGCTGCCGGACGATCCGCTGGCGGCGTCGTCGGTACCGCCGGAGGTGGAGCAGCCGGCGGCCAGGCAAGCGGACATGACGACGGCGGCCGCGGCCTTCAGCCGGCGCCGGGGGGACACTGTCATGGCGGTTTCCTCAAAGGGTTTGGGGTGTTGGAGGAAAGCTCGGAAAACGATTGCCTTGAAACTAGGAGGGGCTTGTTCCCGTGTCAAGGCGCCGTTACAGTCACACCTCAAGGAAATTCGGAAACTCCCACGGCAACTGGAGGACCCCCTGAGCAACGTTGTCCGGCCGGCCACGATCAGCGAGGTGGCGGCCTTAGCCGGGGTCTCGACCGGGACGGCGTCGAAGGCGCTCAACGGTCGCGGGTCGCTGCGCGCCGAGACCCGCCAGCGCGTCCAGCAGGCCGCCGACCAGCTCGGCTTCGTCGCCAACGCGGCCGCCCGGGGCCTGCAGGCCGGGCGCACCTACACCGTCGGCATGATCACCACCGACAGTATCGGCCGGTTCAGCATCCCGCTCATGATCGGCGCCGAGGACGCCCTCGGCGCGGGCCAGGTCTCGGTCCTGCTGTGCGACGCCCGCGACGACTCGATCCGGGAGCAGTACTACCTGCGCACCCTGCTGAGCCGGAAGGTCGACGGCATCATCGTCACCGGCCGTCGCACCCAGGCCCGCCCGCCGATCGCGGCCGAGCTGGCGGTGCCGGTCGTGTACGCGTTCATCAGCTCCGCGAACCCGGCCGACTGCTCGGTCGTACCGGACGAGGCCGACGGCGCCCGCCGCGCAGTGCGGCACCTGCTGGCCATCGGCCGCCGGCGCATCGCGCACGTCACCGGCCCCGAGCGCCACCACTCGGCCCGGGTCCGGGCCCAGGCGACCGTGCAGACCCTGGAGACGCTCGGCCTCGACCTGGCCACGCCGACCCTGCACGGCGAGTGGAGCGAGGCCTGGGGCCGCCAGGCCGCCGGCATCCTGCTCTCCGCCGGCGCCGACATCGACGCCGTGTTCTGCGGCAGCGACCAGATCGCCCGCGGCGTCGCCGAAGCGCTGCGCGAGGCGGGCCGCACCATCCCGGGCGACGTGGCCCTGGTCGGCTTCGACAACTGGGACGTCATGGTCGAGGGCTGCCGCCCGCAGCTCACGAGCGTGGACATGGACCTGGAGGGCATCGGCCGCACCGCGGCGGAGCTGCTCCTGGCCGCGATCAACGGCGAGCCGGTCTCCGGCCAGCGCGCCCTGCCCTGCCGCCTGGTGCCGCGCGCCTCGACGGAGGTCGCCGCCCACCAGCCGTAGAGTGCCGGGCATGCGCATGTTGCACCTCGGCCTGCGGGTGACCGATCTGGAGCGCTCGATCGCCTTCTACACCGCGGTCGGCTTCGCCGTGATCGGGAGCGTCCCCGATACGGCCTTCGGAAGCCTGACCATGCTGCAGCTGCCGGGCGACCCGTTCGTCAGCCTCGAGCTCGTCCACGACCCCGCGCGGCCCGTCCGCGACATCAGTGCCGTCAACCACCTCGTCATCCAGGTCGACGACCTGGGCGCGACGATCGCCGGCCTCGCGGGCCGGGGCGTGACGGCCGAGCCGCCGACGGACCCGGCACCGGGCATGCGGCTCGCCTGGCTGACCGACCCCGACGGCTACCGGATCGAGCTCGTCCAGTGGCCGCCCGGCCACCCGGCGGGCATGACCGCGGCCGACCTCACATAGAGCGTCAGGCGTCAGCCTCGAGCGCGAAGGTGTTGCCGTCCGGGTCCTGGAACCACGCGATCCGCCCGCCGCCGGCCCGGGCCGTGATCCCCTTGGCGTCGTGCTCGAACTGCTCGTAGCGGACCATCGCCACCCCGGCCGCGGCAAGCTCGTCGACGACGTGATCGAGGTCGTCGACGTACCAGGTGGCGAGCGTCGCCGCGGTCCGGCCGGCGGTGGCCGACTGGTAGACGTTGAGCGCCGGCCCGCCGCCGGAGGCGTAGACCCGGCTGCCGTCGGGGATGTGGGCGCTGGGGCCGGACTGCACGTGCTGGAGCCCGAGCCGGCCTTCGTAGAACGCGACCGCGCGCCGGATGTCGGACACGGCGATCGAGGTTCTGACGGGGTACGCGTTCAGCGGCATGCCACCCACGCTATCGGCGGTGACGAGTGGCGGTGCGGTATTGGCCGGTCGGCACTGCCGGCGGCATCGGCACCGGCCGTAGCGTCGCCGGGCATGTGGCTGCAACGATTCGGCGCCTCCTGTGGCGTCCTGCTCGGCCTGACCATCGCCCTGCCCGGCGCGGTCGAGGCCTTCACCGGTGAGACCGCCGCGACCGGGCTCGTCCTCGGGCTCGGCACGGCCCTGGCGGCCCCGGCCGCCACCGCGCTCTACCTGCACCAGCGCGAGAAGGCCGGGCGCTTCGGCGCGGCCGCGTACGCCGTGCACCTGCTCGGGCTCGGGCTGTTCACCGGGGTCGCGTTCGCGCTCAACGTCGTGCTCTTCTACCTCGACCCGGCCGCCGTGGCCGCGCTCAAGGCCGGGCCGACCGGGCCGGCGCTGCTCGGCTGTGCCGGGGTGTTCGTGCTCGGCACGCTGCTGTTCGGCGTGTCCCTGCTGCGGGCCGGGGTCTTCCCGCGGCTGCCCAGCGCCGGGTACGGGCTCGCGCTGACGCTCCTCGCGGCGCTCGCCCCGCTCGACGACACCCCGTGGACGAGCCTCGTCCACGTCGTCGCCGGGGCGTCCGTGACCTGGCTGTCGCTCGTCGCGCTCCCGGCGGCGCGCGCCGTGCAAGTAGCCTGACGCCATGCCCATCCGCTGGGTGCCCTTCGTGCTGTGCGGGGCCGTGCTCGCCGCCGGCCTGGCCGCGCACCCGTCGGCCGGGTTCGTGGCCGGGGTGCTCGGCGTGGCCGTCGTCGAGGCGCTGGACCGGCGGCACCGGGGCTGGCTGATCGCCCGCCTGGCGCTGCTCGCGCTCGTGGCGCCGTTCGACCCCGGCGGGCTCACCGCGGCGCTGTTCATCACCGTGCCGTTCGCCGCGTACTTCACCGTCGGCCGCCGCACCGCGATCGCGCTCGGGGCCGGCGGTGCGGCGGCGCTCGCGGCCGGGTACGCGCTGACCGGCCGCGGCGAGGTGTCCGACCTCGTGATGTACGCCGTCGGGCTGACGCTCGCCCTCACCGCCGCGGCCGTGGCGGTGGGGGAGATGGACGCCCGGGCCCAGCTCGAGCGGGCCGTGGCCGGGATCGCCGAGCTGTCCGCGGAGCGCGAGCGCAACCGGCTCGCCCGCGACATCCACGACAGCCTCGGGCACCACCTGACCGCGATCGCCGTGCAGCTGGAGAAGGCCGAGGCGTTCCGCGACCGCGACCCGGCCGCGGCCGGGCGGGCCGTCGCCGATGCGCGCTGGTCGGCGAAGGAGGCCCTGGCCGAGGTCCGCGACTCGGTCCGGGCGCTGCGCGACGCGACCCCGTCGCTGCACGACCTCGCGCGGCACGCCCACGACGTCACCGTCGACGTCGCCGGCGACGAGGAGGCGCTCGCCCCGGCGGTCCGACTCGCCGTCTACCGGGCGGCCCAGGAGGCCCTCACGAACGCCCGCCGGCACGGCAACGCCCGCGCCGTGTCCGTGGTCGCCGATTTCCGCGACGGTACCGCGCGACTCACGGTCACCGACGACGGCCGCGGACTGCCCGAGGTGCCCGGCATCGGCTTCGGCCTGCGGGGCATGCGCGAACGGGTGGAGCAGCTCGGCGGCACGGTCGTCGTGGACCCCGCCGACCCCGGCGTGCGGGTCCGGGTGACGATTCCCGCATGAAAGACGCGGTGCGGGTGCTCGTCGTCGACGACCAGCAGCTCGTGCGCGACGGCATCGCCTCGCTGTTGAGCATCCAGCCCGGCATCGAGGTCGTCGGCACCGCCGCCGGCGGCGAGGAGGCCCTCGCGCGCGCGGCCGACCTGGCGCCCGACGTGGTCCTGATGGACGTGCGGATGCCGGGCCTCGACGGCGTGGAGGCGACCCGGGCCCTGCGCCGCGACCACCCGGCCTGCCGCGTCGTCATGCTCACCACGTTCGACGACGACCAGTACGTCGCGCTCGCGCTGCGGGCCGGCGCGGACGGCTACCTGCTCAAGGACCTCGGCGCGGCCGAGCTCGCCGACGCCGTGCGCCTCGTCCACCGCGGGGTCGCCCAGCTCGACCCCGCCGTCGCCCACCGCCTCGCCGCCGCCCGCCCGGCCGAGGACCCGGCCGAGCTGACCGGCCGCGAGCTGGAGATCCTGCGCCTCGTGGCCACGGGCGCCACGAACCGCGAGATCGCCGGGCGGATGTTCCTCAGCGAGGGCACCGTGAAGAACCACGTCTCGCGCATCCTGACCCGCCTCGGCCTGCGTGACCGGACCCAGGCGGCGGTGTACGCCCGGGACCGCGGCCTACTGCCCTAGACCCTTCCGGAGCAGCTCCAGCCACGCGGCCGGCTGGTCGAGGTGGGCGTCGTGGCCCGCGTCGCGGATCACCGCGTAGCCGGCGTCCGGGCGCAGCTCGCGCATGCGCTCGTCCTCGGCCGCCGGGCACGTCCCGCGCGCGCCCCGCACCAGCAGCGTCGGCGCCGTGATCGAGCGCCACTCGTCCCAGCGCGCCGCGACCGCGACCGGCTCGATCGCCGCCTGCATGACGTCGGCGTCGAACCGCGGCCGGAGGCCGTCCCCGGTCGCGTCGAGGTCCGCGGCCCACGCCCGGGCGGTGGCGGTACCGCCGAGGAAGGCCTCCGCCGCGTCGCGGTCCGCGAACGGCACCGGCCACGCGGCGAACCAGCGGCCCAGCCGCGCCGGATAGTCGTCGCCCGGCTCGGCGCCGCCGACGCCCGCCTCCAGCATCACGAGGCGGTCGACGAGGTGCGGGTACCACGCGGCCAGCAGCATCGCCGTGTGCCCGCCCATCGACTGCCCGGCCACGGCGACCGGCCCGCCGCCGAGGAGCTCCCCGATGACCGCGGCGGCGTCGGCCGCGAAGGCGCGCCGGGACAGGTCCGCGGGGCGGCGGGTGCTGCGGCCGTGGCCGCGCTGGTCGGGCACCACGACGCGGCAGCGGGGGAGCAGGGCCGCCGCGGCCGGCCGCAGCTCCTCGGCCGAGCCGGCCAGCCCGTGCAGCAGCAGGACCGGCGGGCCCCCGGCCGGGCCGCCGGCGAGACAGGACAGCGTGACGTCGTCCCGGCGCAGTTCGATGCGTTCCACCGAACAATGATCACTCGTCGCACAACCTGCTCAATGTCCGCACCGACGAGGGGCTCACGCTCGTCGTCGACGGGCGCACCGCTCCGGCCGCACCGGGTACATCGACGTCGGCTGCCACTACTACGCGGGCGACCTGGACTACGCGGAGCTCGACGCGCGTTGACCCAGCTGTGGACGACTACCTGACGAGGATCGGCGCCGCCCGGCCGCCGCGCGCGGACCTGGCGGCGCTGCGCACGCTGCAGCGGGCGCACCTGGGCACCGTACCGTTCGAGAACCTGAGCATCGGGCTGGGCGAGACGGTCCGGCTCGACGACGAGGGCCTGCTCGACAAGATCGTGGGGCGCCGCCGGGGCGGCTTCTGCTACGAGGTCAACGGCGCGTTCGCGCTGCTGCTGCGCGACCTCGGCTACGAGGTGACGCTGCACTCGGCGCGGACCTGGAACGGCAAGCGGTACGGCTTCCCGTTCGACCACCTCGTGCTGCGCGTGCCGGTGGACGGTGTGCCGTGGCTGGTCGACGTCGGCTTCGGCCGCTTCGCGCACCACCCGCTGCGGCTGGACGACACCGTGCCGCAGGACGACCCCGGCGGCGTGTTCGGCGTCGCGCCGCACGGCGACGAGCTCGACGTCACCGGGCCGGACGGGCCCGAGTACCGCATCGACCCCCGCCCCTACGCGCTGGGCGACTTCGGGCCGACGTGCTGGTACCACCAGACGTCGCCGGAGTCGAACTTCACCCGCTCGCTGACCTGCTCGCGGCTCACCGACGACGGCGGCCGGCTCACGCTCGCGAAGGACCGGCTGATCCGGACCGGCGCCGGCGGGCGCGAGGAGCGCACGCTCACCGGGGCCGAGGCGCTGGAGGCGTACCGCACCGGCTTCGGCATCGTCCTCAGCCGGGTTCCGGCCCCGAAGTTCCCGGCGTGACGAGCCCGGTCTCGTAGGCGACCACGATCGCCTGGGCCCGGTCCCGCAGCCGCAGCTTGGACAGGATCCGGGCGACGTGCGTCTTCACCGTGGCGTCGGAGAGGTACAGGCTCCCGGCCAGCTCGGCGTTGCTCAGCCCGCGGGCCAGCAGGGTCAGCACCTCGACCTCGCGGGGCGTCAGCGTCGACAGGTCGCGGTGCAGGGTGGCGGTGCGGGCGTCGCGGGTCGCGTAGCGCTCGATGAGCCGGCGGGTGATCGCCGGGGCGAGCAGCGCGTCGCCGGCCCGCACCAGCCGCACGGACGCGACGAGCTGCTCGGGGCTGACGTCCTTGAGCAGGAACCCGGACGCCCCGGCGGACAGGGCCGCGTACACGTACCGGTCCAGGTCGAACGTGGTGAGGATGACGACCCGCGGCGCGGTGGCCGAGTCGGCCTCGAGGATGCGGCGGGTCGCCTCGAGGCCGTCCATCTCCGGCATCCGTACGTCCATGAGCACCACGTCCGGCACCGTGCGCCGGACCGCCTCGACGGCCTCGGCGCCGTTGGCCGCCTCGGCCACGACGTCGATGCCGTCGGCGGTGAGGATCATCCGGAACCCGGTGCGCACCAGGGCCTGGTCGTCGGCGATGACGACCCGCAGCGGCGTGGTCAAGCGTTCTCCTCGGGCGGCAGGGGGATCTCGGCCACGAGGCGGAAACCGCCCGTCGGACGCGGGCCGGCGGTGAGCGTACCGCCGTAGACCGACACGCGTTCGCGCAGCCCGGCCAGGCCGCGCCCGCTGCCCCGGGCGCCCGGCGCCGGCTCGCCCCCGGTGTCGGCGACGTCGATGTGCAGCACCCGGCCGTTCGCGGAGACCACGATGTCGACCCCGGCGCCCGCCGCGTGCTTGACCGCGTTCGTCAGCGCCTCCTGCACCACGCGGTAGGCGGCCAGCCCGATCCCGGGCGGCACGTCGGGGGCGGCGATGGCGAGGGTGACCGGCACCCCGGTCTCGCGCACCCGGGCGACGAGCGTCTCCACCTGGTCCAGGCCCGGCTGCGGGGCCAGGTCGGCGCCGTCGGCGTCGACGGTGAGCAGCCCGATCGCCTGCCGCAGCTCGGTCAGCGCGGCCCGGCCCCCGGCCTCGACCGCCAGCAGCGCCTCCTTGGCCTGGTCCGGCCGCGCGTCCATGACCTTGCGGGCGGCGCCGGCCTGCACGACCATCACGCTCACGTTGTGGGTGACGACGTCGTGCAGCTCGCGGGCGAGCCGGGCCCGCTCGCGGTCGACGGCCAGCTGGGTCGCGACCGCCTGCTCCCGCTCGGCGGTGCGGGCCCGCACCCGCCAGCTGTGGATGGCGTTCGCGGCCAGGCCCACCGAGGAGAACATCAGGAACAGCAGCAGGCCCTGCGGCAGGTCCGGCAGGTCGTCGCGCAGCTCGCTCACGGCGATCGCGGCCGCGACGACGACGCTGGCCAGGGCGAGGTTGCGGTACCGGGAGTACATCGGGGCGCTGTAGGCGGCGACCAGGGACGCGACGACGGTCCACGTCGGGTCGGCGTCCATGCGGTACACCCGGAACGCGCACAGGGCGATGACGAGGAACGACGCCAGCGGGTAGCGGCGCCGGGTGGCCAGCGGCAGGGCGGTGAGCGCGGCGACGATGAGCAGCGGGCCGGCCGGCTCGTCGTCCTCCGGCAGGGGCACCATCAGCGGCCGGTCCGGGTCCGGCGGAATGAACTGGCGACCGTCGTCCGGGGTGCCCGGCTCCGGCGCGAAGGGCGGCCCCACCGGCCGGTCGAACGGCCCGTAGACGACCATCGGCCCGTCCTGGCCCGAGTAGTTGTGCTCGGCGGCGCCGTTGACCGCGCCGAGCGCGAGCAGGACCGCGAGGATGATGTCGGCGGTCCAGGCCCACGGGGTCAGCCGGTTCTGCCCGGGCGTCTCCACGCGGAGCCAGGCCACCAAGGCCCGCCATCCGAGGGCGGGCTGTTCCCGGAGTCTCACCCGCCCAGTCTCGCCGACGGCCGGCCGGGCGCGCGTCGGGACCCGTGCGTACATCGCAGGGATGACGCCGGCGGACGTACGCCGTGCGGCCGAGCGCAAACCCGCACGGGGGCCGACGTGGTCGTGCCCGTTTCGCCCATAGCGTCCTCGGCATGACCGAATCGGATGTGCTCATCGAGTTCGACGACGTGACCAAGCAGTACGAGGGCGCGACCGCGGCCCTGTCCGGCCTCAGCCTGCGGGTGCGGCGCGGGGAGGCCCTCGCGGTGCTGGGGCCCTCCGGCAGCGGCAAGTCGACGCTGCTCAACCTGATCGCGGGGCTGGACAAGCCGACGAGCGGCACGGTGAGCGTCGACGGGGTGCGGGTCGACCGGCTGTCGGAGGCGCAGTCGGCGCAGTACCGCCGCACCCGCATCGGCATGGTCTTCCAGTTCTTCAACCTGCTCGACGACCTCACCGTGCTCGACAACGTCCTGCTGCCGGCCCAGCTGTCCGGCACGCCCCGGGCCAAGGCGCTGCAGCGGGGGCAGGAGCTGCTGGAGTACCTCGGCGTCGCCCGCCACGCGAAGGCCTTCCCGGGCCGGCTCTCCGGCGGCGAGCGGCAGCGGGTCGCGGTCGCCCGGGCGCTGATGAACCGGCCGCCGCTGCTGCTGGCCGACGAGCCCACCGGCGCCCTGGACACGGCCTCCGGCCAGGAGGTGCGCCACCTGCTCACCGAGCTCAACCGCGACGGCCAGACCCTGCTGCTCGTCACCCACGACCTGGCGCTGGCCGAGGCCTGCGCGACCCGCACCATCTCGCTCGTCGACGGCCGGCTCGCCACGGGGGTGGCGGCATGAGCGCCGGGCTCGGTGGTGTGGTTCGCTCGGGCGTCGGCCGGCGCCGGGTGCAGACCGTCGTCATGACGCTGACGACGCTGCTGGCGGTGACCGCGTCCGTGCTCGCCGTCGGGCTGCTCGTCGCCTCCTCCGAGCCGTTCGGCCGCGCCTTCGACCGCCAGCACGGCGCCCACCTCGCCGCCCAGTTCGACGCGGCCAAGGTGAGCGCCGACCAGCTCGCCGCCACCCGGCAGGCGGCCGGCGTGACCGAGTCCGGCGGGCCGTACCCCACGGCCGACCTCGCGCCGATCATCGTCTCCAGCAAGGCGGGGATCCCGGTGGGCGCCGAGCTGCCCTCGACCACGCTCGTCGGGCGCCCCGACGCGGGCACCGGCCTCGACCGGCTCGAGCTGACCGCCGGCCGCTACGCCACCGCCAAGGACGAGATCGTCTGGTCCGGTGGCGACGGGCCGTTCGAGGTCGGCGACAAGCTGCGCTTCGACGGCGCGCCGGGCAAGCCGACGCTGACCGTTGTCGGCCTGGCCCGCTCGGTCGGCCGGACCGGCACGGCGTGGGTGCTGCCGGCGACCGTCACGGCCATGACGCCGGAGGGCAGGGGCGGCTTCCAGATGGTGTACCGCTTCAGCAAGGCCGCCACCGAGGCCGACCTCAACGCCGGCAAGGACGCGGTCGCGGCCACGGTGCCGGCCGGCGCGCTGCAGGGCAGCACCTCCTACCTGTCGGTGAAGAGCGACACCGAGCGGATCGCCGCCACCTTCGCCCCGTTCGTCATCGCGTTCGGGGTGCTCGGCCTGGTCATGTCGGTGCTCATCATCGGCATCGTGGTCAGCGGCGCGGTCGGCTCGGCCACCCGGCGCATCGGCATCCTCAAGGCCCTCGGCTACAGCCCGGCCCAGGTCGCCCGCGCCTACGTCATGCAGGCGCTGATCCCGGCCGTCATCGGGGCGATCCTCGGGGCCGGCCTGGGCAACCTCGCGGCCGTGCCGATCCTCAACGACGAGGGCCAGGCGTTCGGCACCGGCGTCAACGCGCTGGACTGGTGGGTGTCGATCGTCGTACCGCTCGCGGCCCTGGCCGCGGTCGCGCTCACCGCGTTCGTGCCGGCGCTGCGGGCCGGGCGGCTGCGCACCGTGGACGCCCTCGCCGTCGGGCGGACGCCGTCGCTGGGCCGCGGCCGGGCCGCCCGCCAGGTGCTGGGCCGCTTGTCGCTGCCCCGGTCGGTGAGCCTGGGCCTGGCCAACCCCTTCACCCGCCCCGGCCGCTCGGCGACGATCGCCGCCGCGGTCGCGTTGGGCGCGCTCGGCGTCACGTTCGGCCTGGGCCTGGCGATGTCCGTCGACGCGGTGCAGGCCGCGATGAACAAGCGCACCGCCGGCGACGTCGAGGCGGGCGTCGGCGGCCCGCGCGGGCCCGGCGAGCAGCATGACTCCGCCAAGGCGGACGAGGCCGCGGTCGAGGCGGCGATCAAGGCGCAGCCGGGCACCGACAAGTACTTCTCCGAGCAGTACGGCGAGGTCACGGTGGCCGGGCTGACCGGCGTGAGCGAGGTACTCGCGTTCGACGGCGACTCCTCCTGGGCCAGCTACGAGATGATCGAGGGCCGCTGGTTCTCGGCCCCCGGCGAGGCGGTCGTGCCCAGCGCGATGCTCGACGCGGCCGGGGTGAAGATCGGCGACACGCTGACCGTGACCAGCAACGGCAAGTCGGCGAAGGTCACGATCGTCGGGGAGGCGCTCGACCTCAGCTCCGACGGCCGCCGGGTGATCACCGACGCGCGCTCGCTGGCCGGCCTGGAGCTCGACGGCGACCGCGGCGGCAAGCAGTTCGAGATCCTGCTCAAGGACGGCACGAACCTGCAGCAGTACACCGCGCAGCTCAACCAGGCCCTGGGCGACAAGGGCCACGCCGAGATCAACGTCGGCGAGATCAGCCAGACCGTCGTCGTCATCGACACCCTCGCCGGGACGCTCACCCTGATGCTCGTCGCCGTGGCCGGCCTCGGCGTGCTCAACACCGTGGTGCTCGACACCCGCGAGCGCGTGCACGAGCTGGGCGTGTTCAAGGCGCTCGGGATGGCGCCGCGGCAGACCGTGGCGATGGTCCTCACGTCCGTCGCGGGCCTCGGCCTCGTGGCCGGCCTCGTCGGCGTGCCGCTCGGGATCGCGCTGCACGACTGGGTCCTGCCGCAGATGGCCCACGCGGCCGGGACGCGCTTCCCGGCGCACATCATCGAGGTGTACTCCCTGAAGGTCCTCGTCCCGCTGGCGTTCGGCGGCCTCGTCATCGCCCTGGCCGGGGCCCTGCTGCCGGCGGGCTGGGCGGCCCGCACCAGCACCGCGCGGGCGCTGCGCACCGAGTAAACACCCGGTCTAGTAGGTTGGCCGGCATGGAGTTGCAGCGCAGACGCCGCTCGTTCGGCCTTGCTCTCCTCGTCGCCGTGTTCGCCGTCGCTGCCCTGGCCTGCGCCTGGGGCAGCGACAACGGCGCCGGCCGGCTGATCCTGGCCGCCGGCGGCGTCTTCGGGCTGGTCGTGAGCGCGGTCATGGTGCGCGACGAGCTGCGCCCGTTCCGCTTCACCATCGGCCCGGACGGCGTCACCACCACCCGCGACGGCCTCGTCGCGTGGTCCGCGATCGAGCGCGTGGTCCTCGACGAGCCGGTCCCGCCCGCGATGTCCGGCCCGCACCTGATCCTGCAGCCCGGCGACCGGGTCGTGCTCAAGCTCCAGGACGTCAAGCAGTCCCAGGCCGAGATCGTGGCGGCCCTGCAGCGGCACGCCGGCGACCGCTTCGACAACCGCATCGCCCGCCGCGGCGCCGACCCCGCGTTCCTCACGGTCCTGCGCGGCTACGATCCCGGCCGCATCGACAACCTGGTCCGCCGGGCCAAGGACGCGCTGCTGTCCGGCGACCCGGCCGAGCGCGCCGAGGTGCGGGCCGCCCTCGAGCACCCGGAGCTGCTGGTCGTCGTGCGCGGCTACGACCGGGCCCAGGTCGAGGCCTACCTGCACAAGCTGGCCGCCCGCCTCGGCCCCGACCGCTAGGGGGAGGACGTTGCCGGAGCCCACCGTCATGGCGTGGCTGGACGGGGAGCGGGAGGCGTGGTGGTCGCGGGCCGGGGCGCTCGAGCACGGGCTGGAGGAGCCCGACTGGGACCGGGCGGCGACCGGCGCCAACACGCTCAACAGCCTGACCCTGCCGCAGGTGTCGTGGCTCATCGCGAAGGGGCCCGACGCCTCGGCCCGCGCGCTGATCGCGGACCCGCCGCAGCTGCGCAGCCGGCAGCGGATCGACCTGGGCCGGGTCGCGGTCGCGCGGTTCGAGCTGGATGCGCTCGCGCTCGCCCTCAGCGAGGCCGGTGGCAGCGCGGACCGGCTCGGCGTGCTGGTGCTGCCGTTCCGGGGACCGGAGCCGGCCCCGCTGGTCGCGGGGTGGCTGCGGCACCTCGGCTCGGCGCGGCAGTGGGCCCGCCTGTGGCTGCAGCGGCACCCGGAGGCGGCGGCGTGGGCGCTGATCCCGGCCGCGGCCGGGCGCCCCGGACGGGCCCGGCAGCAGGCCGAGGACGCGCTGCGCCACCTGGCCGCGGCCGGGCACGCGCCGCTCGTGTTCAAGATCGCCGACGAGCTCGGGGCGGCCGCACCGGCCGCGGTCGCGGCGCTGCTGCCCGCCGGGTCCGCGGCGGCGCCACCGGGCGATGACCTGTTCACGCTGCTCCCCCCGGGGTCCGCGGAGGCGCGGCGGCCGACCCGGGCCGGGAAGCCCCCGGCGTGGGCGCGCCCGGAGCGGCTGCCGGAGCTCCGCTCGGCCGCGGGCCCGCCGCTGCCGCCGGAGGAGGTCGCCCGGCTGGTCGACGCGCTGACCTGGTCGCGCCTGGCGGAGCCGCCGGAGCCGGCGCCCGGCGACCCGGACCCGCCCGGCCTCGCCGTGCCCCTGGTCGTCGAGGGGTCGGCGGCCGCGCAGCCGCCGGTGGCGCCGGCCGGGCCGGAGCTGGAGCGGCTGATCGCGGGCGGCGACCCGGCCGGCGTGGCCGAATTCGGGCGGGCGCTGCTGCGGGCGTGGCTCGAGGCCGGCCTGCCGGCGTCGGACGCGTGGGCACTGCTGGCGCAGGCCCACCTCGGCGACGACGCCACGATGGACGAGCTGGCGCCGCTGGTGCGGTCGTGGCCCAGGCAGAGCCGGTACGTCCGCGCCATCGACGGGCACGCGGTGCTGGCCACGGTGGGCACCGACGTGGCGCTGCGGCACCTGCTCGCGATCGAGTCCGGCATGTCGGGCGGCTCGATGAACGAGCGGGCCGGGGTGTACCTCGATCAGGCCGCCGCCCGCCGCGGCCTCAACCGGACCCAGCTGGCCGACCGGCTGGCGGTCACGCACGGGCTGGACACCGGGATCACGCTCGACTACGGGCGGCGCACGTTCACCGTGGTCGCCGACGACCACCTCGCACTGTTCGCCGTGGGCGCGGACGGGCGCCGGCTGGCGCGGCCGCCCAAGCCGGGCGTGAAGGACGCCGACCCGGCCGCGTACCAGCGGTTCCTGCAGCTGCGCAAGGACGTGCGGGCAACCGCCGCGGCCCAGGTGGCGCGCCTGGAACGGGAGATGCTCGAACGCCGGCTCCGGCCGGCCCGCGACGTCGCGGCCGTGCTGCTGCCGCACCCGATCCTGGGCCCGATCGCCCGGCGGCTGCTCTGGGGCGAGTACGGTCCGGGGCGGCGCCTGGTCCGGGCGCTGCGGATCGCCGAGGATGGCAGCTTCGCCGACCTCGACGACGTCACCGCGGACGTCGACGGGGGCGCGGAGCTCGGCCTCGCGCACCCGGCGGAGCTCGGCGAGGACCGGGACGCCTGGGCCCACCTCTTCGCCGACTACGAGATCATGCAGCCGTTCCCGCAGCTGAACCGGCCGGCCGTGGCGCTGGGCGCGGCGGAGCGCGCGGCGACCAGCGTGCCGGGGCGCCGGCCGCTGGCGGCGGAGCGGGTCGCGGGCCTGCTGGCCGGGCGGTGGCGGGGCAACGGCTACGAGCACAAGACCCATCGGCACACCCAGCTGGCGCGCGGCCTGCCCGGCGGGCTGACGCTGCTGGTCGAGCTCGACCCGGGGCTGCCGACGTCGGCCGCCGGCACGACCGGCGAGCAGCGGATCGCCGAGATCTGGGTCGACGACGAGTGGTCGGACCACTGGCAGGGCGCGCGGCGCATCCCGCTGGGCGACTGCGACCCGGTGGCGCTGTCGGAGCGGCTGGTGGAGCTCTACGCGACCGACGGCTGAGCCGCGACCCGGCGGGGCAGGGGCAGCGCGAGCCCGGCCGCGGCCAGGGCGAGCACGGTGAGGATCAGGCCGATCTCGTGGAAGCCGGCGATCGGGCCGACGCTCGCCGCCCGCGCGGCGAGCAGCGAGCCGAGCACGCCGACGCCGATGGACCCGCCGAGGCGCTGGGCGATGTTGAACAGGGTGTTGCCGTCGGCCATCCGCTCGTCCGGCAGCGGCTCCAGCATCACCGACAGCAACGGGGTGATGCCGAAGCCGATCGCGGCCGCGCGGCCGGACAGGATCAGCGCCGTCGCCCACAGGGGCGTGGCCGCGGTGATGAGCAGCAGGCCGGCGCTGGCCACCGCGAGCAGGAGGAACCCGGCGCAGACCAGGGGGCGCACGCCGTAGCGCTCGGCCAGCCGCTGCCCGGCCGCGGTGCCGACGCCGGTGATGAGGCCCTGCGGGAGCAGCGCGACCCCGGTGGCCAGGGCGGTGTGGTGCTGGACGGACTCGGTGAAGACGGGCAGCAGGAAGACCGCGGCGAACGCGACCACCGAGGACAGCACGCTCAGGCCGAGGGCCAGGGCGGACCGGCGGTGGCGCAGCAGCGTGAGGTCGACCGCGGGCTGCTCGGCGCGGCGGGCCCACAGGACGTACAACAGCAGGAGCAGGACGCCCGCGAACAGCGGCACGGCGGCGGGGGCGGCCGACCAGCCCGCCGTGGTGGCGCGGCCGGCGCCGTAGAGCGCGGCGACCAGGCCGGTCGCGAGCAGGGCCAGGCCGATCGGGTCGGGGCGGGCGCGGCCGTCGGCGGGCGCGGCGGCGTCGGCCGGGAGGCGGCGGACGCCCAGCAGGGCGATCACGCCGACGGGCAGGTTGACGAGGAAGATCCAGCGCCAGCCGCCGGCCGCGATGAGCAGGCCGCCGACCGACGGGCCGATCGCGGGGGCCAGGAAGAACAGCAGGCCCGCCGCGAGCGGGATGCGGCGGGCGGCGCCCCGGCCGAGCAGGACGCTCATGGCCAGGGGAACCAGCGGGGCGCCGGTGAGGCCCTGCAACGCCCGCGCCCCGACCAGCGCGGCGACGCCCGGCGCGGCCGCGCACAGCCCGGACGCGGCGACGAAGCCGGCCATGGCGAGGGCGTAGACGCGCATGGTGCCGAAGCGGCGGGCCAGGTACGACGTGGCCGCGAGGCCGGCGGCGAGGGCCAGCAGGTAGCCGCTGACCACCCACTGTGTGTCGGCGAGGCCGGTGTGCAGCTCGGCGGCGATGTCGGGCACCGCCACGTTGACGATCGACGAGTCGACCATCGTGAGCAGCGGCCCGGCGAGCAGGCCGAGCTGCATCAGGCCGCTGAGCTTCACGGCTGCTCCACCATGGCCTCCAGGCGCGCGACCCAGGCCAGCTCCCGCTCGACGCGGCCGGCGAGCTCGGCCACCACGAGGCCGCCCCAGTGGTGGTTGCGCGGGCTGCGCTCGGTCTTCTCGGCGAGCTGGCGCATGTGCGCGGCCTGGTCCCGCAGCGCCGAGGCCCGGGCCGCGAGGACGCGGCGGCGCTCGTCCGGGGTCAGGTGCTCGAACTGCCCGAGCCGGGTGAGGAACTCCGGCTCGTCGCCGGCCTGCTCGGCGGGCAGGTCGGCGAGCATGTCGTGCAGCAGCTCGCGGCCGAGGTCGGTCAGCTCGTAGACGTGCCGCGGCGGCCGGCCCTCCTGCTGCTCGGCGGTCTTGACGACCGCGCCGGCCTCCTCGAAGCGGCGCAGCGCCGGGTAGAGCGTGTTGTTGTGCAGCGCGTACGCCGTCGTCGCGGACACGTTGCGCTTCAGCTCGTAGCCGTGCACGGGCCCGCGCTGCAGGTGGCTGAGGATCACGATGTCCAGGTACACGCCGTCCAGTCTGACATAGGTACAACTGGACGGGCAAGCGCGGCGTTTGACAATTGGCAGGCAAACACCTGCATAATGGAGCCATGGAGCTCGTGTTCAAGGCGCTCGCCGACGAGACCCGCCGCTCGGTGCTCGACCGGCTCCGCGAGCGCAACGGGCAGACCCTCCGGGAGCTGTGCGAGCACCTCGACATGGCCCGCCAGTCGGCGACCCAGCACATCGACATCCTCGTGCGGGCCGGCCTCGTCACCGTCGTGCGGCGGGGGCGGGAGCGCCTGCACTACCTGAATCCGGCGCCTATCCACGACATCGAGCAGCGCTGGATCTCCGGCTTCGACCAGCCCCGCCTGGCCGCGCTCAGCGCGATCCGGCACCAGGCAGAACAGGAGTACGCCATGACGACCGTGCCCACGTACGTGTACGTCACCTACATCCACGCCACCGCCGAGCAGGTGTGGCGGGCCCTCACCGACGCCGACCTGACCGCGCGGTACTGGGGCCACGCCAACGTCTCCGACTGGCAGCCCGGCTCGCCGTGGGAGCACCGGCGCACCGACGGCTCCGGCACGGCCGACGTCGTCGGCACGGTGCTCGAGGCCGAGCCGCCGGCCCGGCTCGTCATCACCTTCGAGGACTCGCCGGAGGAGGACCGCAAGCCCTCGACCGTCACCTTCCTCGTCGAGCCGCACCAGGACATCGTCCGGCTCACCGTCACCCACGAGCGGCTGGCGAACCTCGACATGTACCGCGGCATCTCGCAGGGCTGGCCGGCGGTGCTGGCCAACCTCAAGTCGCTGCTGGAGACCGGCGAGGTGCTGCCCCAGGCACCGTGGGAGATGGGCCACGCGCATGCCTGAGACCTTCGACCCGGCCCCGATGCGCGGCGCCTACGCCGCGCTGCTCGACGTCGTCCCGAGCCCCGGGCCGCCGCCGCCCGGCGAGTGGGGCGCCGGGCGGATCCTCGCCCACGTCAGCCTGGTCACCGCGGCGACCGTCGCGGCCGTGAACGCGGTGGGGTCGGGGGCGATCTCGACGTACGACAACCGCCTCGCCCAGGACGCGTGGACCCTCGACCGCATCGCCGGGCTCGCCGGCGGCCTCGACGGGCTGCGCGGGCGCATCCGCGCGCAGGGCGAGGCGCTGGGCCTGCTCGCGGCGGCGCTGAGCCCGGCCGAGCTGGCCACGCCGGTGCCGGCGCTGCTGCTGTCCAACGGAGCCTGCCTGGTCGACGCGCCGCTGACGGTCGCCGACATCCTCGCCGGTCTCACGGACGTGGAGCTGCCGGGGCACGCGAAACAGCTGCTATAACCAGCCGCGCTGGGCCGCCTTCAGGCCGGCCTCGAAGCGGCTGCGGGCGCCGAGGCGCTCCATCAGCTCGGCCACCATGCGGCGGGCCGTGCGCGCCGAGACCCCCAGGGCCTTGGCCGTCGTCTCGTCGGTGAGGCCCTCGCCGAGCATCCGCAGGAGCTGGCGCTGCTGCTCGTTCAGGCCGTGCGCGTCCGCCTCGGGGCCGGCCGCGAACGGCGCCGCCGCCGTCCAGGCCAGCTCGAACAGCGCGACCAGGGCGGCGATCACGCCTGCCCCGGCCAGCTGCACGGCCCCGCGGCGGGTGTCGCCCGGCTCCAGTGGCAGCAGCGCGACCTGCCGGTCCACCAGCACCATGCGGGTCGGCAGGGTCGGCGCGGTGCGCACCGCGCTGCCGGCGCTCACGAGCCAGCGGGCGTACTCGGTGGTCGGCGGGTCCTGGTGCGCGGACGACTCGTACATCGTGCGCAGCGTGACCCCGCGGCGCAGCGCCGCGTCGTCGAGCACGCGGCTGGCGGCGAGGCTCGCCCGGGACTGCCCGCCGCCTGGCCTGAACGACAGGCACTCCGCGCGGGCGTGGGCGGCCAGCCGCTCCAGGCGGGTCTGGACCTCGTCGAGGCCGTGGAGGTGCTCCACGCCCGGCCGGGACGAGTCCGGCCGGGCCCCGGCGCAGACGCTGGGGGCGGGGTTCACGCTGGTCCGCCGCGAGTACATGACCGCGATCGGCCCCGTCGACCTGCTCTGCCGCAACGGCGAGGGCGCG
>NZ_JBEZDS010000096.1:0-17318 GCF_040648435.1 Dactylosporangium sp. NPDC049140
TCCTCGACGGCGGCGCCGGCGCGGCCCAGACCGCCGCCCTGCTACGCCCCGGACCACGGGGCAAGCTCGGCCTGCCACCGCTCCAGGAGGGACCGGCATGACGTTCGACGAGCTGCTGCACGGACGGCCGCTGGTCGCCATTCTGCGCGGCGTGCCCGTCGCGCGGGCGCTGGAGCTGGCCCGCACGGTGTGGGACAGCGGGCTGGGCGTGGTGGAGGTACCGATTCAGACGCCCGAAGCTCTCGAGTGCCTTCGGGCGCTCGCGGAGGCTGCACCGCCCGGGGCCCTCGTCGGGGCGGGCACCGTCCGCAGCGCCGAGCAGGTCGAGCGGGCGGTCGCGGCCGGGGCCCGGTTCACTGTGGCGCCCGGCCTCGACCTCGACGTCGTGCGGGCCAGCCTCGCCGCCGGGCTGCCGCACCTGCCCGGGGTCGCGACCGCCTCCGAGGTGCACCACGCGCTCAACGCCGGCTGCGGCTGGCTCAAGGCGTTCCCGGCCGGCTCGCTCGGGCCGGGCTGGCTGCGTGAGATGCGCGGCCCGTTCCCCGAGGCGCGGTTCGTCGCGACCGGCGGGGTCGACGCCGGCAACGCCCGTGAGTATCTCGCCGCGGGCGCGGGGGCCCTCGGCGTCGGCGGCGCGGTCACCCGCGAGGGAGGCCTGGCCGCACTGATGGAGGTCCTCCGCGCCATTTGAGCAAAGGAATGTCACATGCGAAGAGTCGCCCTGGTCGCCGCCACCGCCATGGCCGCGACCCTCCTCGCCGTGCCCGCGAACGCCGCCCCGGCCGCGGTCACGCTCGTGCCGTACCCCATCGACAGTTCCAACCAGGCCGCGTGGTGGTCGCCGTTGGACACCTACAACGCGTACGCGTACCTCGCCTTCAACGAGCCCGGCGCCCAGGCCGGCACGCACAAGGTCGCCATCGCCCGCCGCGACGGCGCCGGGAACTGGACGAAGCTGCCCGTCATGAACGGCTCCGCGCAGGCGGAGTACACCGACGACGACGGACACAACCAGCCGTCCATCGCGCGCGACGGCAGCGGCCGGTTCCACGTCTTCGCCAGCATGCACAACAACGTCTGGCGGTACTTCCGCTCCGACACGGTCGGCGGCAGCCCCACGCTGCACAGCGCCGACCTGCCCGACCAGGGGATCGGGGTCACCTATCCGGTGCTCACCACCGCCCCGAACGGCGACCTGTACCTGATCGCGCGCCTCGACGGCGTCCAGTCGGCCGGGCGCTCGGGCCGGCTGTACCGCTGGGACAACGCCGCCTCGACGTGGACCCGGGTCGCGGTCTTCGCCGAGAGCGCCAACCGGGCCGTGTACCCCGACGACCTGCAGTTCGACGCGGCCGGGAACCTGCACATCCTGTGGGAGTGGGGGCTGTGGCCGGCGACCGCCTTCCGCCATCAGCTCAGCTACCTCGTGTACCAACCCTCGACCGGCACTTTCAGTGACCACAGTGGAGCATCCGTGGCCGTGCCCGTCAGCACCGGCACGGCCGACGTCATCCAGCCCGTCGAGACCGGCGAGGTGTACCAGGGCGACGACGGCACCGGGCCGGCCGTGCAGAGCGCCAAGCTGACGCTTGACGGTTCGAGCCCGAAGGTGGCGTACCGGTACCGCAGCAGCAGTAACTTCAACGTCCGCTATGCGTATGTGTCCGGCGCGGCCTGGGCGCGCGAGACCGTCTACGACGCCGCGCAGACCAGCGCCGCCGTCGACATCACCTGGGACGGCGCCAAGCGCGTCTACTTCTCGACCACCGCCGGGGCCATGTACGTCGCCACGAAGCCCGGCACCGCCTGGACCACCGCCGCGGTCGCGCCCGGGCTGAACATCACGCGCTTCGCCGTCGAGCGCACCAGCGCCGGCGTCGACGTGCTCTACCTCGTCGACCTGACCAACCTGCGCCTGTACTACGGGAGGAACTGATGCGCCGCCTCGTCACCGTGACCCTCACCGCCGCGCTGCTGCTGACCCCGGCCGCCGTCGCGCACGCCGACCCCGCCGGGACCGGCTGGACCCTCGTGTTCTCCGACGACTTCAACGCGTCCACCGTGGACACTGCGAAGTGGAACTACCGCACCGACAGCAAGGCCTACAGCACGCAGCGGCCGGAGAACGTCTCCGAGAGCGGCGGCGCGCTGAACATCGCGCTGAAGAAGGAGACCTTCGGCGGCAAGGACTACACCGGCGGCGGCGTGGTGTCGAAGCAGGCGCTGCGGTACGGCTACTACGAAACGCGCGCGAAGCTCAACGACGGCGCCGGCTGGCACAGCAGCTTCTGGATCATGTCGGGCGACGGCTCGACCACGTTCCCGGCCTCGCAGCGCACCGAGATCGACGCGTTCGAGATCGACTCGATCACGCCGAACCGCATCCACCACGGCGTGCTGACGTGGAAGGGCAGCGGGGTCTCGGCCGGCAAGTCGTACGGCACCACGTACAACAGCGCAGGTGTGGATACCCGCGACTGGCACACGTACGGCCTGGACTGGTCGGAGACGAGCGCGAAGTTCTATGTGGACGGCGCGCTCGCCTACACCGCGCCCTACCTGCCGAGCGACTGGACGCACGACTACACCAACGTCTGGCTCACGAGCATCGCCTACGGCTCGGTCCCGGACGCGACCAAGCTGCCGGCGACGGTCCAGTTCGACTACGTGAAGTACTGGCAGAAGGACTACTACCTCGACAACGACGGCCCGGCCGCCTACGGCTACTCCGAGACCGGCACGTGGGCCGACTCGACCCTGACCGGCTGGACGGTGGCGTCCCCGACCCGCTACTCGGCGTGCGGCGGCGCGGGCAACACGGCCACGTGGCGACCGAACCTGCGCGCGGCCGGCGATTACCAGGTGTACTACTACAAGCTCGCGGCGGCGAACAGCGACCCGTCCACGCGGCTGGACGTGACCCACGGCGGGACCGTCTCGACCACGACGGTGAACGGCACCGCGGGCGCGTCGGGCTGGGTGAGCCTGGGCACGTACGCGTTCGCGGCCGGCACCGCGGGCTCGGTCAAGCTGACGAGCTCGGGCACCGGCTGCGCCCGCGCGGACGCGGTGAAGTTCGTCCGCGTCTAGACGGAAGGCGCCGGGCTCCGCTCGTGGAGCCCGGCGCCTTCCGGTCGGTCAGCCGAAGTGGGCCGGGGCCGCCTCGATCGTCGACGTCGTGGCGTCCGTCTTCGGGTTGCGCACCATGACGATCACGACCACCGTCGCCACGGCCAGCAGGACGGCGCTCGCGGTGAAGGCCACGTTGTACCCGTGGATCGCCGCGTGGGCCTGCAGCAGCTTCGCCCCCGCCGCGCCGCCCGAGGCCGCCGACGCCGCGTGGTCGGTCAGGTAGCCCGCCAGCGCCGTCGTGAAGATGGTGTTCAGCAGGGCGGTGCCCAGGGATCCGCCCACCTGCTGGGTCGCGTTCACCATGGCGCTCGCCACGCCCGCGTCGTGGTTGGCCACGCCCTGCAGGGCGAGGCTCGACATCGGGACGAAGACCAGGCCCATGCCCAGGCTCATCGCGACGAACGAGGGCAGGATCTGCACCGCGTAGCTCGAGTCGAGGTCGAGCCGGGTCAGCCAGACCATCGCCGCCGTGGCCAGGACGCCGCCGACGGACATGAGGATCTTCGGGCCGGTGCGGGGCAGCAGGCGGGAGGCGATCACGGCCGCGGCGATGATGCCGCCCGAGAACGGCATGTAGGCCACGCCGCTCTTCATGGCCGACCAGCCCAGGGTCTGCTGCAGGTAGAACGTCATGAACAGGAACATGCCCAGCATGCCCGCGCCGAGCAGGATCGACACCAGGTACGACGCGCCGCGGTTGCGGTCGAAGAGCACGCGCAGCGGCAGCAGCGGGTGGGCGGTGCGCGACTCCCAGAACAGGAACGCGCCCAGCAGCGCGACCGCCGAGGCCAGCCACGTGACCGTCACGCTCGAGCTCCAGCCGTCCGTCGCGGCCTTGGTGAAGCCGTACACGAGGGCGACCTGGCCCGCGGTCACCAGCACGGCACCGGGGACGTCGTAGCGGGTGTCCCCGGACGCCCTGCTCTCCCGCACCAGCGGCACGGCCGCGGCGAAGGCGAGGACGGCGATCGGGATGTTCACCAGCAGGCACCAGCGCCAGTCCGCGTACTCGGTGAGCACGCCGCCGGCGAGCAGGCCGATCGCGGCGCCGCCGCCGGAGATGCCACCGAACACGCCGAACGCCTTGGCGCGCTCCTTGGCCTCGGTGAACGTGACCGTGATGAGCGACAGGGCGGCCGGGGCGAGCAGGGCGCCGAAGAGGCCCTGCAGGCCGCGGGCGGCGAACAGGGTGCCCGCGTTCACCGCGGCGCCGCCCAGCGCCGAGGCGCCCGCGAAGCCGAGCAGGCCGATGAGGAACGTCCGCTTGCGGCCGAAGTAGTCCGCGATCCGCCCGCCGAGCAGCAGCAGGCCGCCGAAGGTCAGCGTGTACGCCGTGACGATCCACTGCCGGTCGGCGGTGGAGATGTGCAGCGCCTCCTGGGCCGAGGGCAGCGCGATGTTCACGATCGTCGCGTCGAGCACGACCATGAGCTGCGCGACCGCGATGACCGCCAGCGCGAGCCAGCGGCGCGGATCAGGAGGGACAAAAGAAGATGATTTAACGGTTATGTCCGGCGTCAGGACAGCATCGTTCGCCACAAAAGCCTCCAAGGCCCGCGAAAAGTCAGGAACGCGTGAGAATCGGGATCAGTACGCCGTCGACGAGGTGCTCCACGAAGGCCTGGTCCAGAGGCCCGTTCTGCCACATGCGCCGGCTTGTGACCATCGCATGCAGCACCTCGTGCAGCAGCTCCGCGGAGGTGCCCGGGGCAACCTCGCCGCGCTCGGCCGCACGCCGGAGCATCGACTCGTACATCCCGTGCTTGGTGGAGTACGCACAGCGGAACATGCACTCGGCCAGCTCGGCATTGTGCGTCGCCGCCGTGAGCAGCCCGGTGAAGACCGCCCCGTCCGCCCCCTCGGCCGCCGCGCACACGGCGCTGAGCTGGGCGTGCAGGTCGCCGCGCAGCGAGCCCGTGTCGGGGGGCTCCACTGCCCCGCCGAACCGGTGCTCGACCGCCTCCATGACCAGCTCCGGCTTGCTCGGCCAGCCCCGGTAGATGGTCGCCTTGCTCGCGCGGGCCCGCGCCGCCACGGCGTCCATCGTCATCCGGTCGTAGCCGACCTCGCCGAGCAGCTCGAACACGGCGTCGCAGATCGCGGCGCGGCGGTCGGCCTTGGTCGAAGTCGAAGCGGTCACGAGATCGAACCTAGCGCGGGCGGCAAGCGAAACGAAACGGTTTCGTACACCTCTTGTGTGATCGGTGCCACTCGTAATTTTCATGGGGTGAACGCAGGTGAAACGGCATCCGGACGCCGCGCGGTTGACGCGCGGGAGCGCTCCCGCGCAGCTTGAGCGGGCCAGAACTGCCCAACTCCATCGAGTAGGAGCTCCAGGATGAGGCGAAAACTCGCCATCGTCTCGATCGCCGCTGTCGCGGCAACCGGCGGCGCCATCGCCGTCATGCAGCCCGCGCTCGCCGCGACCGGCTGCAGCGTCAAGTACACCGTTACCAACCAGTGGCCCGGCGGCTTCGGTGCCTCGGTGGAGATCACCAACACCGGTGACGCCCTCACGAGCTGGAGCCTCGGCTGGGACTTCGTCTCCGGCCAGGGCATCCAGCAGATGTGGCAGGCCATCCCGACCGTCTCCGGCGTGCACGTCACCGCCAAGAACGAGTCCTACAACGGCACCGTGGCCAGCGGCGGCAAGGTCTCGTTCGGCTTCAACGGCTCCTGGACCACCGCCAACCCGGTCCCGAGCGCGTTCACCCTCAACGGCGCCGCCTGCAACGGCGGTACCACCACCAACCAGGCCCCGACCGTGAGCCTCACGAGCCCGGCCGCCAACGCCTCCTTCGCCGCCCCCGCCACGGTCAGCATCGCCGCCACCGCCGCCGACGCCGACGGCTCGGTCGCCAAGGTCGAGTTCTACAACGGCTCGACGCTGCTCGGCACCGACACCTCGTCGCCGTACAGCTACTCCTGGTCCGGCGTCGCCGCGGGCTCGTACTCGCTGACCGCCAAGGCGTACGACAACGCCGGCCTGTCCACGGCCAGCACCGCGGTGCCGATCACGGTCACCAGTGGCGGCGGCACCGGCGCCCCGAGCGTCGCGCTGACCAGCCCGACCGCCGGCTCGTCGTTCACCGCCCCGGCCACCGTCGCGCTCGCCGCGACCGCATCCGACAGCGACGGTACCGTCGCCAAGGTCGACTTCTACAACGGCACGACGCTGCTCGGCACCGACACCACGTCGCCGTACACCTACTCCTGGACCAACGTCGCCGTCGGCAACTACACGGTCTCGGCCAAGGCGACCGACAACGCCGGCAACACCACCAGCACGAGCGGCACCGCCATCACGGTGACCTCCGGCGGCAACACGGGCGACACCCACGTCGACAACCCGTACGTCGGCGCCAAGGGCTACGTGAACTCCGACTGGTCCACGCTCGCCGCGGCCGAGCCGGGCGGCAGCCGTGTCGCCAACACCTCGACCGCCATCTGGATCGACCGGATCGCCGCGATCACCGGCGCCAACGGGGCCAAGGGCGTGCAGGCGCACCTCGACGCCGCGCTCGCGCAGGCCGCCGGCGGCACGCCGGTCGTCATCGAGTTCGTCATCTACGACCTGCCCAACCGCGACTGCGCGGCGCTGGCGTCGAACGGCGAGCTGAAGGTCTCGGAGAACGGCCTGGCCCGGTACAAGTCCGAGTTCATCGACCCGATCGCCGCGATCATGAGCAACTCGAAGTACAACAGCCTGCGCATCGTCAACGTGGTCGAGGACGACTCGCTGCCGAACCTGGTCACCAACCTCGGCCTCGCGAACTGCGCCGAGGCCAACAGCAGCGGCGCCTACGTGCAGGGCATCCAGTACGCCCTGAACAAGCTGCACAAGGGCAACATCTACAACTACCTCGACATCGGCCACCACGCGTGGCTCGGCTGGGACAGCAACCTCGGCCCCGCCGTCACCCTGATGGCCAACACCGTCAAGGGCACCACGGCCGGCTTCAACAGCGTCGACGGCTTCATCTCGAACACGGCGAACTACTCGGCGCTGACCGAGCCATACTTCAACATCAACACCCAGGTCGGCGGGCAGTCCATCCGCCAGTCCAAGTGGGTCGACTGGAACCAGTACGTCGACGAGCTGAGCTTCACCCAGGGCTTCCGCAACGCCCTGATCACCGCCGGCTTCCCCTCGACGCTCGGCATGCTCATCGACACCTCTCGCAACGGCTGGGGCGGCTCCGCCCGGCCCTCCGCCGCGAGCACCTCGACCGACGTGAACACGTTCGTGAACTCCAGCCGCATCGACCGGCGCATCCACGCCGGCAACTGGTGCAACCAGAGCGGTGCGGGCCTGGGTGAGCGGCCGCGGGCGACCCCGGCCACCGGCATCGACGCCTACGTCTGGATCAAGCCCCCGGGCGAGTCCGACGGCTCCAGCACGGCCATCGCCAACAGCGACGGCAAGGGCTTCGACCGCATGTGCGACCCGACATACACCGGCAACAGCCTCAACGGCAACAACATGACCGGTGCGCTCGCGAACTCCCCGCTCTCGGGCGCGTGGTTCTCGGGCCAGTTCCAGCAGCTCATGACCAACGCCTACCCGGCGCTCTGACCGGGCGGCTGTGACAAAGTAGCGGGCCCCGGCGGTACTGCCGGGGCCCGCTCCCGCCTATCGTCAGGCCCATGACGACAGAGCTGTCCACCGAGAGCCGCCTCTGGGCGCTCTACGAGCCACTGCACGCGGTCAGCTACTTCGCCCCGGCCGGCCGGGCCGCCTTCGAGGAGGCCGGCCTGCGCGGTTTCTGGCGGGGGTACTTCGCCGGGCGCAGCGCCCCCCTCGGGCCCGTCAACGCCGCCCCCGTGGTCGCCGCCTTCTACGGCTTCGCCCCGCGGATGGTCGAGCGGGCCCTGCCCGAGATCTGGACCCGCATCACCCCCGAGGCCGCCCTGACCGCGCGGCTCGACGGCGCCCGCCGCGCCCTCGCCCCGGCCGTGGAGGGCCTCGAGGGCATCGAGGAGGCCGCCGCGCTCCTGCGCGAGGCCGCGTCCGCCGCCGAGGTCTACGGCCGCGTACTCGCCGCGGCCAACGCCGCCCTGCCCTGGCCCGGGGACACGCTCGGGATCGTCTGGCAGGCCGCCACGATCCTGCGCGAGCACCGCGGCGACGGCCACCTGGCCGCCCTGCTCATGGAGGGGCTCGACGGCTGCGAGGCGATGGTCTGGCGGGTCGCGCTCAACAACGGCCGCGGGCGCAAGATGGCCCAGCCGGCCCGCGGCTGGACCGACGAGGAGTGGGACGCCGCCCGCGACCGGCTCCACCAGCGCGGCTACCTCGACGGCGAGGGCACGGCGACGCCGAAGGCGCACCAGGCGTACCGAACCCTGGAAGAAACCACCGACCAGCTGGCCGCCCGCCCGTGGCAGGCGCTCGGACGCGAGCGGACCGAGCGCCTGGCGGCGCTGCTCACCCCGGTCACCGACCGGATCAACGCGGAGTTCGCGCCGTTCTACCCGAGCTGGATCAAGCTGCCGATGCCAGCTCGGGATGCTTCTTGAGGTAGGCCGAGATGAACGGGCACTGCGCGACGATCCGCAGCCCCCGGTCATTGGCCAGGGTCAGGGCACCGTTGGCGAGCTTGCTGCCGACGCCCTGGCCCTCGAACGCCGAGTCGACCTCGGTGTGGGTGAAGACGATGGACTCGCCGTCGAGCCGGTAGTACGCCAGCCCGGCGCGCTCACCGTCGACGCGAATCTCGAAACGGTGCTGCTCGGCGTTGTCACTGACCTGGAAGTCCACTCAGGACGCCTCTCCCCGAACGTCGGCGTGCGCCGCGGGGATGCTGCCGAGCCGACCGGCCTGGTAGTCCTCGAACGCCTGCATGACCTCGGCCTTGGTGTTCATGACGAACGGACCATACGCCACAACGGGCTCGCGGATCGGCTGACCGCCGAGGAACAGCACGTCCATGCTCTGCTTCGCATCGGCCGCGACCGTGATGGTGTCACCCGCGCCGAAGACCGCGAGCTGGCCCAGCTCGACCGGGCGGCCCTTGGGGCCGACGGTGCCCTTGCCGGCCATGACGTAGGCCAGGGCGTTGAAGTCGGGGCGCCACGGCAGGGTGAGGGAGGCACCGGCGGAGAGCGTCGCGTGCACGAGGGTGATCGGCGTGTAGGTGACGCCGGGCCCCGCCTGCCCGTCGAGCTCACCGGCGATGACGCGCAGCAGCGCACCGCCGTCGGGCGAGGTCAGCAGCGACACCTGGCCGCCACGGATGTCCTGGTACCGCGGCGCGACAAGCTTGTTGGTCTTGGGCAGGTTCACCCACAGCTGGAACCCGTGGAAGAGCCCGCCACTCACGACGAGGTGCTCGGGCGGCGTCTCGATATGCAGGATCCCGCTACCGGCAGTCATCCATTGGGTGTCGCCGTTGGTGATCGTGCCGCCGCCGCCGTTGGAGTCGTGGTGGACGAACTCCCCGTCGATGATGTAGGTGACCGTCTCGAAGCCCCGGTGCGGGTGCCACGGGGTTCCCTTCGGCTCACCCGGCGCGTAGTCCACCTCACCCATCTGGTCCATGTGGATGAACGGGTCGAGGGCGCGCAGCTCGACGCCGGCGAAGGCGCGGCGGACGGGGAAACCCTCGCCCTCGTACCCCTTGGGCGCGGTCGTCACCGACACCACGGGCCGCGGCCGCGCGGCGACCGGGTCGGGCGTGGCGACGCGGGGAAGTGCAAGGACGTTGTCGACGGTGATCGCGGGCATGTGACGCCTCCAAAGGTCCAGCTCTGTCGCCTGTGGTAACGGTACTTGCATCGCGAGTATTCCGCAAGTCAACTAAATCCCGCCGGGCTGACCCAGTCGATCGTCGTCCGGTCTTCGACGGGACTCGCCGCCTCTGTGATCGTGACCCGGCGTACGAAGAGGGCGACGAAGGCGCGTCGCGCGGACACCGATGCCCCGCACCACCACGAGCTCGGGCCGAGGGGATCGGTGCCGGCGTCGCCCAGCCACCGGCCGACCGGCAGCTCCGACGTATCGGTCTCGGCGAGTTCCCCCGCGAGCTTCTCGATTCGGGCGGTCAGATCGCGAACCGATTCCAGGTAACGATGCCGCGCGGCCACGCGGGAGTAGCCGCCCCGAGGCCGGTCCGCGTGGAGGCGGTCGAGCGTCCGCTCCGTGCCGTCCAGCTCGGCGGCGATCGAGCCGCGCCGGGCCTGGGCGCACGGGTCGGCGCTGGTCAGGCCGAAGCGGCGAGTCGCCTCGGTCAGGATCTCGGCCGCGTCGGCATCGCCGGCGGCCGTGGCGATGAGCGCAAAGATGCGACGGGCGACGTACTCGTCCAGTGCCGCCTGCGAGACCGTGCAGTCGCGGGGGTGCTCGCCCGGCCGGTGCGGACCGCGGGCGCGGCTGCAGCGGTAGGCCGAGCGGAAACCACGCCGCGAGTTCCGGTGCGATCTCATCGGCGCGCCGCACTCGCAGTACAGCAGGCCCAGCGCCGACAGCAGGGGTTGCCGCGGCGGATCGAGCGGTGTGGCCGGGGGCGGGCGGCGATCGAGCCGGTCCTGCAGCCGGAACCATGTATCGGCCTCGATGATTCGCGGGTGCGCCTCGACGGGGTTGCCGTCGGCGTCCCGCACGATGCGGTACCCGGCGATGCTGGCGCTGCGGCGGCCGTCGGGCCGTGGCCGGTTCGAGTAGACGACCTCGGCCGCGAACCCGGCGATGCGGGGGTCTCGCAGAATCCGCTCGAGGGTTCGCGCCCCCCAGGCGCTGTGTGCCGTCTGCTTGCCGACGGTGGCGCCGCGCGTGGGTACCGCGTCGGCGTTGAGCGTGCCGGCGAGGCCCGCCACCGTGACGGTGGAGTCGCCGTCCAGGATTCGGCCGACGAGCCGGCGGATCACGGCGGCCTCGTGGTCCTGGCGCGCGAGCCGCTGTATGACGATGGGCCGCCCCTCGCTGTTCCGGCGCGACTCGGGGACGAGCCTGAAGCCGTAGGGTGGCTTGCCCGACAGGTAGCCGCCGAGTTCGCGAGCGGCGGCCTTCGCCGCGCTGATGACGATGCTCTTGTTCCTCGACTCGGTGTGTGCGGCGTCAAGGTGCATGATCAGGCGGATCAGGCCCATGAGATCACCGGGCCGGAACTCGCCCTCGGTGATCGAGATGATGGTGATCCCGCGGCTCAGGAGCTCGGTCACGAGCGGGACCGAGTCGAGGGCGGCGGCGCGTGACAGGCGACTGATGTTGTACACGATGATCGCGTTGACGCGCCCGGCGCGGCAGTCGGAAACGAGCTGGTCGAAGGCCGGACGTGCGGCGCCGCTGAAGGCTGAGATGCCGACGTCCTCGTAGTGGCCGACCCACTGGGCGCCGATCAGGTTCGCTCGAGCGCGGAGGGCGTCGCGCTGTGTCGCGAGCGAGACGTCCGAACGGTTGTCACGCCCGCGGGATTGCCGCGCGTATCCCGCCGCGCGGGGTGCAAGGGGAGGCATGGGGGCCAGGATAGACTCGCAGTAGCCATATGGCCATAGCAAGCGACCGTTCGTCGGGGGCCGAAGGGTTCGTGGGGAAGATTGGGAGCATGAGTACCGACGCCGGGGGACTTGCCGCGCTCGCCACGCTGCTCGCCGATGAGACCCGCGCCGCGATGTGCCTGGCGCTGCTCGACGGGCGCGCCTGGACCGCCGGTGAGCTGGCCGCGCACGCCGGGGTCGCCCGGTCCACGGCCACCGAGCACCTCGACCGGCTGGTCGGCGGTGGGCTGCTCGCCGAGGAACGGCAGGGGCGGCATCGGTACCTCCGGCTGGCCGACGCCTCCGTCGCGCACCTGATCGAGGATCTCTCCGCGCGCCTCGAACCGGCGCAGGCGCCGCCCCGGGGCCTGCGCCAGGCGACCGCCACGGCCGCGATGAAGCGGGCCCGCACCTGCTACGACCATCTGGCCGGCGAGCTCGGCGTGGCCGTGGCCGACGCGATGACGGCGCGCGGGCTGCTGGAGCAGCAGGCCGGGTTCGCGCTGACCGGGGCGGGCGTCGAGTGGCTCACGGCCGGGGCCGGGATCGATCCGGCGGCGTTGCAGGCCCGGCGCCGCCCGCTGGCCCGCGGCTGCCTGGACTGGACCGAGCGGCGCCCGCACCTGGCCGGGGTGGCCGGGGCGCGGCTGTGCGAGCGGTTCCTGGAGCAGCGCTGGGTCGTGCGGATCGGCTCCACCCGCGCGGTGAAGGTGACCCCGGAGGGGCGGGCCGGCCTCCACGCGCTGCTGGGCATCGATTAGCGGAAGGCGCCTCTGGGTAGACAGCGGTCAACTGATTAGGGAGGCCATCGTGTTCGCTGTGATCGCCGCGATCCTGTTCGCGGTAGCCCTGCTGCTCGACCTGCTCGGCGTCGACTCCGGCCCGATCTTGGACGTCGGGACGCTGAGCCTGGCCGGCTTCCTGTGCATCGCCCTGCACCTGGCGGGCGCGGGCGCCTGGACCTCGAGCCGCTGGAGCAGCCGCCGCCGCCGCGGGTACGCGCGCCGATAAAGGCCGGGCGCCGATAAGACCGGGCGCCGGTACCCTGGCCGCCATGGACGCTCTGCGCGCGCTCGTGCTCGTGTTCGCGGTCCTCGCCGTCGTGCTCGGCGGGCTGGTGCTGCTGGCCCGCCGGGTCCGGCGCCGCAACCTGCACGGCGGGCTGCTGAGCGTCGCCGAGGAGATCTACCTGCCCTCGGCGAACCGGCTGCGCGGCGAGATCCAGGCCGAGGTACGCCAGGCCGGGCCGTCGGGGGAGAAGCCCTAGGCGGTCCAGGCCGACAGGTCGGGGCCGACCGGCACGACGCCCGACGGGTTTAGGTGGGCGTGGGTGCCGTAGTAGTGGCGCTTGATCTGGTCGAAGTCGACGGTCTCGCCGAAGCCCGGGGTGTTGTACAGCTCCCGCGCGTACCGCCACAGGTTCGGCATCTCGCTGAGCTTGTTCCGGTTGCACTTGAAGTGGTTGTGGTAGACCGCGTCGAAGCGGACCAGCGTCGTGAACAGCCGCACGTCGGCCTCGGTGATGCGGTCGCCGAAGAGGAAGCGGCGGGTCGCCAGGCGGTCCTCCAGCGCGTCGAGGCGGGCGAACAGGCGCTCGTACGCCTCCTCGTAGGCCTCCTGGGTGGTGGCGAAGCCGCAGCGGTACACCCCGTTGTTGACGTCGATGAAGACGTCGTGCATCAGCTGCTCCATCTCGAGCCGCACGCCGGGCGGGAGCAGCTCCGCGTGCCGGGTGGCCAGCGGCCCCCACTCGGTGGAGAAGTCCAGCGTGATCTGCGGGTAGTCGTTGGTGACCACGCAGCCGCTGATGGTGTCGATGATCGCGGGCACGGTCACGCGGCCCTCGTAGGCGGGGTCGGTGCCGGCGTACGCCTCGGCGAGGTACTCGATGCCGAGCACCGGGTCGCGTCCGCCGGGGTCGAGGCCGAAGCGCCAGCCGCGCTCGTCGCGGATCGGGTCGACGGTGCCGAGCGACAGGCAGTCCTCGAGCCCGACCAGCCCGCGTACGATCACCGCGCGGTGCGCCCACGGGCAGGCGCGGGACCAGATCAGCCGATACCGGCCGGCCTCCAGCGGCCACCGCCCGCGCTCGTCGGGGCCGCCGCCGAGCCCCGAGGCGGACTCGGCGCTGACCCGGCCGGTGAACCGGTTGGGCTGACGGACGAACTCGCCGCGCATACGTAGAACACTATCCCGCATGAGTGTGAGTGTTGAACGCCGCGACCGCGTGCGGACCGTGATCCTGGACCGGCCCGAGACCCGCAACGCGGTCGATCGGGCCACCGCCGAGGCCCTCGCTGCCGCCTTCCGCGACTTCGACGCCGACCCGGAAGCCGACGTGGCCGTGCTTTGGGGCGCCGGTGGTACCTTCTGCGCCGGCGCCGACCTCAAGGCGGTCGCCGCGGCGCAGGGCAACCGTGTCGAGCCCGACGGCGACGGACCCATGGGGCCGACCCGGATGCGGCTGTCCAAGCCGGTGATCGCGGCCGTGTCCGGGCACGCGGTCGCCGGCGGCCTGGAGCTGGCGATCTGGTGCGACCTGCGGGTCGTGGAGGAGGACGCGGTCTTCGGGGTGTACTGCCGCCGCTGGGGCGTCCCGCTGATCGACGGCGGCACCGTGCGGCTGCCGCGGCTGATCGGCGCCGGGCGGGCGCTCGACCTGATCCTGACCGGCCGGCCCGTCGACGCCGCGGAGGCGCTGCGCATCGGCCTGGCCGACCGCGTCGTGCCGCCCGGGACCGCACGCGCGGCCGCGGAGGCGCTCGCCGCCCAGCTGTCCGCGCTGCCGCAGGAGTGCCTGCGCAACGACCGGATCTCGACGTACGACTCCATGGGCCGCAGCGTCGAGGACGGTCTCGCGATCGAGCACCGGCTCGGGGTGGCCTCGCTGGCGAGTGGCGCATTGCACGGTGCGGCCCGGTTCGCGGCCGGTGAAGGGCGCCACGGCGCGGGTCTAGGGTGATCGGGTGGTGGTGAACAGGGATGACGTCCAGGCGGCGGCGCGGCGGATCGGGTCCTACGTGCGGCATACGCCCGCCTACGAGGTGCGCCCCGGCCTGTGGTTCAAGCTCGAGCTGCTGCAGCACAGCGGGTCGTTCAAGGCGCGCGGCGCGTTCAACCGCATCCTCGCCGCCCGCGAGGCCGGCGAGCTGCCCGGGTCCGGTGTCGTCGTCGCCTCCGGCGGCAACGCGGGCCTCGGCGTGGCCTACGCCGCCGCCGTGCTCGGGGTGCCCGCCGAGGTGTTCGTGCCGGTGACCGCGCCCGCGACGAAGGTGGCGCGGCTGCGCGAGCTCGGCGCGCGGGTGCAGCAGCACGGCCGGGAGTACGCCGAGGCCTACGCCGCCTCCGCGATCCGGGTCGCCGAGACCGGGGCGCTGTTCGTGCACGCCTACGACCAGCCGGAGGTCGTCGCGGGGCAGGGCACCCTCGGGCTGGAGCTGCCGCCGTGCGACACGGTGCTCGTCGCGGTCGGCGGCGGCGGGCTCGTCGCCGGGGTCGCGGCCGCGCTCGGCGACCGGGCGCGGGTCGTGGCCGTCGAGCCGGAGGGGGCGCCGACGCTGCACGCCGCCCTGGCCGCCGGGGCGCCGGTGGACGTCGCCGTGGACAGCGTGGCCGGCGACTCCCTCGGGGCCCGCCGGGCGGGCGCGATCGCGTTCGATCTGGCGGTACACCACAAGGTTGAGAGCATTCTCGTCAGTGATGCGGCGATCGTCGAGGCCCGCCGCCGGCTGTGGCACGAGCACCGCCTCGCGGTGGAGCACGGGGCCGCGGCCGCGCTCGCCGGGCTGGAGCTCGTCGCCGCCCCCGGCACCGCGGTGGTGGTCCTGTGCGGGGCGAACACCGACCCGGCGACGCTGTACGCCGAGCCGGCCCATGCCGCCGGATGAGGTCTTCGACGCGGCGCTGAAGCGGTTCCTCGCCCAGCGGCGTGTCGACATGCGCTCGCTCGCCGCCGAGCTCGGCATCGGCCGGGCCACCCTCTACCGGCGCGCGGGCGGGCGGGACCAGGTGCTGGGGCACGTGCTGTGGTACCTCACCGACCGCAACCTCGACCGGGCCGTCCGCGCGGCCGAGGGGCGCCGCGGGGCGGAGCGGATCGTGGCCGTGATCGGCCACTTCCTCAACGCCGTGAAGGACCAGCCGGCCCTGCGGCACTTCCTGGCCACCGAGCCCGAGGCGGCGCTGCGCATCCTGACCTCCAAGCGCGGCATCGTGCAGGGGCGGGTCGTGGACCACCTCGAGGGGCTGATGCGCGACGAGATCGCGGCCGGGAGTTTCGCACCCCGGCTCGATGCGCGCACGCTGGCGTTTGTCCTCGTGCGAATCGGGGAGAGCTTTCTGTATGCCGACGCCATCGCGGACGGGGAGCCGGACGTGGAACAGGCACTGGAGATCATCGGGCGGTTGCTGGAAGGATCCTGATGCTGGTCAAGGCGGACGTATGCGTCGTCGGCGGCGGACCCGCCGGGCTGGTTCTCGCGCTGCTGCTGGGGCGGCGCGGCATCGACACCGTGGTGCTGGAGAAGCACGAGACGTTCCTGCGGGACTTCCGCGGCGACACCGTGCACTCCTCGACGCTGCAGCTCATGGACGAGCTCGGCCTCGGCGAGGACCTCGAGCGGCTGCCGCACCGCGTCGTGCGCCAGATCCAGCTCACCTATTCAAGTTCAGGGCATGACGAAGGCACGTTCCGCCCGGTCGACTTCGAGCGCCTGCGCGTCGCCCACCCGTACGTGATGATGCTGCCGCAGTGGGACTTCCTCGAGCTGCTCGCGGAGCACGGGGACTTCGCGCTGTACCGCCGCTGCGAGGTGGTCGCCGTCAACCGCCGGGACCGTCGCGTGACCGGCGTGACCGCGCGGACGCCGCAGGGCCCGGTCGAGGTCGCGGCGCCGCTGACGGTGGCCTGCGACGGGCGCAACTCGACAATACGGCGGGAGCTCGGCCTGAAGTCGAAGGACTTCGGCGCCCCGATCGACGTGCTGTGGTTCCGGCTGCCCCGGTCGCCGTCCGACCCCGAGGGCCTGGCCGGGCGCGTAGCCGACGGCCGGCTCTTCATCGGTATCGACCGCGGCGACTACTGGCAGCTCGGCTGGGTGGTACCGAAGGGCGGCGACGGGGACCTCCGCGCGGCCGGGCTGGAGGCGTTCCGGGCCGGGATCGCGCAGAGCGTGCCGTACCTGGCCGACCGCGTCGGCGAGCTGCGCGACTGGGACCAGGTGCGCACCCTGACCGTGCGGATGGACCGGCTGTACCGCTGGCAGGTCCCCGGCGCCCTGCTCATCGGCGACGCGGCGCACGCGATGTCCCCGGTCGGCGGGGTCGGCATCAACCTCGCCATCCAGGACGCGGTCGCCGCCGCCCGCGTCATCGGCGACGCCTTCGAGCGCGGCGCCCCGCCCACGGAGCGGGAGCTGGCCGCGGTCCAGCGCCGCCGAGCGCTGCCGACCGCGGGCACGCAGCTCGTCCAGCGGGGCCTGCAGCGGTCGGTGCTGGCGCCGGCGGTGACCGGCCGCCCGAGCCGGCCACCGCTGCCCGTCCGTTTGCTGGACCGCTACCCGCCGCTGCGCACCATCCCGGCCCGGGTGATCGGCGTCGGCCTGCGGCCCGAGCACGTCTAGTACTGCAACGGCAGTTAGGTGAGTGGGTGGCCGCGTCGTCGGTAGTGGCTGAGGCGGGCTTGGTATTGGCGTCGGCGGCGCCAGTGTGAC
>NZ_JBEZDS010000097.1:0-15783 GCF_040648435.1 Dactylosporangium sp. NPDC049140
AGCGCGGGCAGTTCAACTTCAGCTCCGGTGACCAGATCTACAACTGGGCCACCCAGCGCGGCATGAAGGTCCGCGGCCACACCCTGGCCTGGCACGGGCAGCAGCCGGGGTGGATGCAGAGCC
Organism: Dactylosporangium sp. NPDC049140; assembly: GCF_040648435.1. NCBI lineage: Bacteria > Bacillati > Actinomycetota > Actinomycetes > Micromonosporales > Micromonosporaceae > Dactylosporangium > Dactylosporangium sp. NPDC049140. The sequence continues at coordinate 124 of NZ_JBEZDS010000097.1, forward strand.
TGTCCGGCTCCACCCTGCGCCAGGCGATGATCGACCACATCAACGGCGTGGTGGGCCACTACAAGGGCAAGCTCGCCTACTGGGACGTGGTCAACGAGGCCTTCAACGAGGACGGCAGCCGCCGCCAGTCCAACCTGCAGGGCACCGGCAACGACTGGATCGAGGTGGCGCTGCGCACGGCGCGCAACGCGGATCCGTCGGTGAAGCTGTGCTACAACGACTACAACATCGAGAACTGGTCGTACGCCAAGACGCAGGGCGTCTACAACATGATCCGTGACTTCAAGTCGCGGGGCGTGCCGATCGACTGTGTGGGGCTGCAGACCCACTTCACCGGTGGTAGCTCGCTGCCGGGCAACTTCCAGACGACGCTGTCGAGCTTCGCGGCCCTGGGCGTGGACGTGGCGCTGACCGAGGTCGACGTGACCAACTCGTCGACGTCGCAGTACGCCGGGCTGACCCAGGCCTGCGTCAACGTGCCCCGCTGCGTGGGCATCACCGTGTGGGGCGTGCGCGACAGCGACTCCTGGCGGTCCAGTGAGAGCCCGCTGCTCTTCGACGGCAGCGGCAACAAGAAGGCCGCGTACACCTCGGTCCTCAACGCCCTCAACGCAGTCAACCCGACCTCGAACCCGACGACCACGCCGCCCAACACGCCGGGTGGCAGCAACGAGATCGTGGGATCGCAGTCCGGCCGGTGCATCGACGTGCCCAACGCGAGCCAGAGCAACAACACGCGGGTGCAGCTGTACGACTGCCACGGCCAGTCCAACCAGCAGTGGACCTACACCTCCGGAAAGCAGCTGCAGGTGTACGGCAGCAAGTGCCTCGACGCCAGCGGCGCGGGTACCGCCAACGGCACGGCCATCATCATCTGGGACTGCAACGGCCAGGCCAACCAGCAGTGGAACGTCAACAGCAACGGCACCATCACCGGCGCGCAGTCCGGACGGTGCCTGGACGTGTGGGGCACCGCCAACGGGCAGCAGGTCCAGCTGTACGACTGCAACGGGCAGGCCAACCAGCAGTTCAAACTCGTCTCGCTCGGGGGCCCGACCTCGCCGCCGCCGTCCTCGCCGCCCCCGTCCTCGCCGGGTCAGTCGTGCTCGCTGCCGTCGTCGTACCACTGGTCGTCGACGGGTGCGCTGGCGAACCCGCAGAACGGGTGGGTGTCGCTCAAGGACTTCACCAACGTCGTCTACAACGGCAAGCACCTGGTCTACGGCTCGGACGTGTCGAGCGGCGGGTCGTACGGCTCGATGAACTTCAGCCTCTTCACCAACTGGTCCGACATGGGCTCGGCCACCCAGACCGGGATGAGCCAGGGCACGGTCGCGCCCACGCTGTTCTACTTTGCCCCGAAGAACATCTGGGTGCTGGCGTATCAGTGGGGGCCGAACGCGTTCAACTACAAGACCTCCAGCGACCCGACCAACGCCAACGGCTGGTCCTCACCGCAGGCGCTGTTCACCGGCAGCATCTCCGGCTCCGGCACCGGCGTGATCGACCAGACGCTCATCGGCGACGGCCAGAACATGTACCTGTTCTTCGCCGGTGACAACGGCAACATCTACCGGGCGAGCATGCCGATCGGGAACTTCCCGGGCAACTTCGGCTCCAGCTACACCACGGTCATGAGCGACTCGCAGTACAACCTGTTCGAGGCGGTCGAGGTCTACAAGGTCCAGAACCAGAACCAGTACCTGATGATCGTCGAGGCGATCGGCAGCCAGGGCCGCTACTTCCGCTCCTTCACGTCCAGCAGCCTGAGCGGTTCGTGGACCCCGCAGGCCGCCACCGAGAGCAACCCCTTCGCCGGCAAGGCCAACAGCGGCGCGAGCTGGACCAACGACATCAGCCACGGTGACCTGGTCCGTAGCAACCCCGACCAGACCAAGACCATCGATCCGTGCAACCTGCAGTTCCTCTACCAGGGCAAGAACCCCAGCGCCGGGGGCGACTACAACCTGCTGCCGTGGCGGCCGGGTGTGCTGACCCTGCAGCGCTAGGCGCGTAACCGCTCGCACGTGTCCGGTGCCGGCACCGGCACCGGACACGTGAACGTCGATCTGAGGAAAGGTAAGGTGCTCGATGCCGAGGCGCAGAATCCTCCTGCCGGCCATTGCGGTCGCGGCGATCCTCGTCGCGGTCACCGCCGGGCCGGCCCTGACCGGCGGCGGTGGTGGAACCGCGGCCGCCGCGACCAACGGCGTGCTGGCGGCGACCGCCGGATGCGGCAAGGCTCCGACGCTCACCAGCGGCACGCACTCGATCCAGAGCAGCGGCCAGAGCCGGACGTACATCCTGAGAGTCCCGGACAACTACAACAGCAGCCACCCGTACCGGTTGGTCTTCGGGCTGCACTGGCTGAACGGCTCGGCCGGCGCGGTCTCCTCGGCCGGGTACTACGGACTGCAGCCGCTGTCCAACAACGGCACGATCTTCGTGGCCCCGCAGGGCATCAACAACGGCTGGGCCAACACCAACGGCCAGGATCTGACCCTTGTGGACGATCTGACCAGGCTGATCGAGGGCGGCCTCTGTGTCGACACGACGCAGCTCTTCGCCCTGGGCTGGAGCTACGGCGGCGCCATGAGCTACGCGATCGCCTGTGCCCGTCCGACGGTGTTCCGTGCCGTCGCCGTGCTGTCCGGCGCCAACCTCAGCGGATGCAACGGCGGCACCCAGCCCGTCGCCTACTTCGGCATCCACGGCATCCACGACAGCGTCCTCAACATCAGCAACGGACGGTCGCTGCGCGACACGTTCGTGCGCAACAACGGTTGTACGGCCCAGAGCCCGCGCGAGCCGGCTCAGGGCAGCCTGACCCACATCACCACCACCTACACCGGGTGCCGGCCGGGCTACCCGGTCCAATGGGCGGCGTTCGACGGCGACCACACCCCGAGCCCGGTCGACGGGTCGGGCAGCCCCAACGACGCCCGAACGTGGACGTCCGGGGAGATCTGGAAGTTCTTCGCGCAGTTCGAGAACACGGTCCCGCCGAGTTCGCCCCCGCCGTCGTCCACCCCGCCGAGCTCGCCTCCGCCGTCGTCCACCCCGCCGAGCAGCGCGCCGCCGAGCTCCCCTCCGGCCAGTGGCCAGCCCGGCACCTGTACCGCCACCTACCGGGCCGTCAACGCCTGGCCCGGCGGCTTCCAGGGCGAGGTCGTCGTCGCCAACAACGGCTCCACCGCGCTCAACGGCTGGACCGTGCGCATGACCCTGACCGGCGACCAGGCGATCAGCAGTCTCTGGGGCGGCGTCAACACGGCGTCCACCGGCAACATCACGGTCAGGAACGCCACCTACAACGGCACCGTCGGCGCGAACGCCACGACCACCTTCGGGTTCGTCGCGACCGGCAGCAGCGCCGCACCACCCGGCAACGTCACCTGCGCCAGTCCCTGACCGAGGTATGCCGCCTCGCAGGCCGCCTCCGCGGCGGCCTGCGAGGCGGGTTTGTGCGCGGGCCCGGGTCGGTGGGCACCTACCGCTGCAGGCGGGCCGGCCCGCCGGGTCCGCCGCGGCGGACGAGCCAGGCGTCGGTGATGTGCGTGAACATCGCCTCGGCGGCACCCTCGGGGTCGTGCGCGGCGATGCGTTCGTAGACGCGCCGGTGGCCCTGGTTGGACGCGATGCGCAGCGCCCGTTCGGTGCGTCCGACGTAGCGAGCGGTATGGAAGACCTGGCTTTCCAATGACTTCACCACGCCCCGCGCGATGCGGTTGCCGGACGCCTGCATGATCACGTCGTGAAAGACGCGGTCGTGCTCCGCGTACCTGCCGTGGTCGCCCACCAGGTTGTCCATCAGGTCCACCAGGCTGCCCAGCTGCTTGACGGTGTCCTGATCGGCCAGGCGGGCGGCCACGTTGGCCATGTCCGACTCGAGCAGGCGCCGGGTGACGACGAGGTCGTCGAGGATGGCCAGGGTCTCGTCCTCGGCGATGGCCGCGGCCAGGACGAGCTCGTCGAGCATGTTCCACGTCGTGGGCGCGGTGACGATCGTCCCGGTGCCCTGCCGGACCTGCACCAGCCCCTTCTCCTGCAGGATCTTCACCGCCTCGCGGACCACGGTCCGGCTCACTCCGAAGGTCTCGCAGAGCGCCGGCTCCGGCGGCAGTGGTGAGCCCGGTGGGTGCAGTCCGCGCACGATGCGGTCGACCAGCTCCGCGGTGATCGCCCGGCCCAGGTTGGCCGGGCGCCGCTTCCAGGCCGGAGGCGCGGCGACGCCGGTGGTGGTGTCCTGTGATGTCGTCATGTGCCCTCCGGATGGCGCGACGCCGCGACCGTCACGACTTGACTACCACCGTACGGCAGTGTGTTGACGTCAAACGTCATACGAGTTACGTTTCCGTTCACCCGGAGCGCCCCGTCGCCCGGACACCCCTCTTGGAGAGTGATCAGCCATGAAGCAGCGAGCGTTATGGTCGGCCGTCCTGATAGCGGTGCTGGGGCTTTCCGGCTGTGGCAGCGCCGGTGGCTCGAAGTCCGCCGACACTGGTGCGGCCGGGAAGCTGGTGGTGTGGGACTGGAAGTCCAGTGACGCGAACGCGGCCAACTACGTCGCGAAGGCGAAGGCCGACTTCGCCAAGCAGCACCCCAACGTCACCGTGGAGTTCGTGGCGCAGCCCTTCGATCAGTACTACACGCTGCTCGGGTCGGCCATCCAGGCCGGCAAGGGCCCCGATGTGATGCTGTTCAACGGGGGCGGGCAGCTACGCGATCGCGTCGACTCGCTCATTGCGCTCGACGAGTACGTCGCCGCCGACAAGAGCCGGCTCGCGGGCTGGGAGGCGTTCAGCAAGAACAACAAGATCTACGCCGCGCCGATCACCCTGCAGGGCCATCCGATCTACTACAACAAGGCGCTGTACGAAAAGGCCGGACTCAACCCGGACAAGCCGGCCACGACCTGGCCCGAGTTCCTCAGCAACTGCGCCGCCATCACCAAGGCGACCGGCGCGAAGTGCCTGGCGATGGGCAACAAAGAGGGTTACGGCATCCAGTTCTTCATGTCGAGCTTCGGCCCCGGGATCCTGACGCCGCAGGAGTACACCGACTGGATCGCGGGCAAGCGCAACTGGGAGTCGCCCGACGTCAAGAAGATCTTCCAGCTGTGGAAGGACGCTGGCGACGCCGGCCTGAACACCGACGGGGCCAACTCCACCCCGATGTTCATGGACATGTTCGGACTCTTCCAGGCCGGCAAGTCCTCGCACGTCCTGGGCCTGATGTCCGACGTCGGGGCCTGGAAGGACTTCAACGAGTTCCTGACGCCGGCGAAGGTCGGCGTGATGCTGTCGCCGGTCATCAACTCCGGCGCCACGCCACTCATCGGCTATGACGGCGGCGTCGGCTACGGCGTCGCGAAATGGACGAAGGACCCGAAGCTGGCCGCGGACCTGGTGCGGTCGCTGACCTCGGCCGAGGCGCTGAAGGCCTACTCCAACGACGCCGGCTCGGTCCCCGCCGACACCACGCTCGACCTGTCGAACGGCGGACCGGCGCTCACCAAGATCGTATCCGAGATCAAGTCGGGCAAGCCCGCGCTGCATGTCGCCCTGTCGGCCAAGACGCAGGATCTGATGGGGCGCCTGTCGCAAGCGCTCCTCAGCGGATCGGTCACCGTCGACGACGCAATGAAGCAGCTCGCCGAGTCCGACAAGACGGGTTGATCGGTGTCCTTCCGAGGTTCTCTGTCGTCGTTCCGCCCGGCACCGGCCGGGCGGAACGGCCAGGCTCCGGCCGCACGGCAACTGCCCGGCGCCGAGGGCGGCCCGCGCACCGGCCGGCGCCAGGACGGCGGAGCCCGCTCCGAACGCCTGGCACCGTACATCCTCGTGGCACCGGCTCTCCTGATCATCGTGACGCTGCGGTGGTGGCCCCTGCTGCTCGGCGTCAACTTCTCCTTCACCGGCGACGCCGATCGCGACGGAGCGGCCGTCGGCCTCGACAACTACGCGACGCTCCTGCACGACCCGCTGTTCCGGACCGCCCTGCGCAACGTCGGGTTGCTGGTGCTGCTGCTGCCGGTGGCGGTGGCGATACCCGGCCTGCTCGCCACCTTCATCCACCTCCGCGTGCCGGGCCACCGGTTCTTCCGCAGCACCTACTTCTTTCCCGCCGTGCTTTCGCCGGTCATCATCGGCGCGATCTTCAACATGCTGCTGGCGATCGACGGGCCGCTGAACGAGGTGCTCAGGGCGGTCGGCGTTGCGCCGGTGGACTGGCTCGGCGATCCGGACATCGCCATGTACAGCGTCGTCGCCGTGCACATCTGGGGCACCTTCGGCATGGCCCTGGTGGTGTTCCTCGCCGGCTTCGCCGCGCTCGACCCCGCACTGCTGGACGCCGCCCGGGTCGACGGCGCATCGTTGCCGCAGACCATCCGGCACGTGATCGTGCCGGGCCTGTCCCGCACCATTCAGTTCGTCTTCGTCACCACGATGATCGGCATGCTGACCTCGATGTTCGGCCTGCTGTACGTCATGACGGCCGGCGGGCCCGAGGGCTCGACCTACCTGCCCGAGTACTACATCTGGATCCAGCAGGGCCAGATGAGCCGCCCGGCGCTCGCGTCGGCCGCCTCGACGGTGCTCTTCCTGGTCATGCTGGTCGTCGGCCTGCTCCAGATCGCGCTGCTGCGCCGTAGTGGAAAGGAGGACTGATGTCACAGGCCCGAGTGGGCCGATGGCTGGTCGCCGCGCTGATGGCGTTGCTGGCCCTGGCCACCGTCTACCCCTTGCTGTTCACCGCCAACGTCGCGATGCAGACCCGGCGCGAGTACATCCTCGACCGGTTCTCGCTGGCCGAATCGCTGCACTGGGACAACGTCACCACGGCGTGGAGCAGTGCCGGCATGGACCGGTACTTCCTCAACTCGCTCATCGTGGTGACCTCCGCCGTGATCCTCCTGCTGCTGCTCGGCTCCATGGCCGGGTTTGCGCTCAGCCGGGTGCGGTTCCGCGGTTCCGCGACGCTGTCCCTGGTCTTCCTGGCCGCGCTGTTCATTCCGTTCCAGGTCATCATGGTCCCGCTCGCCCGGGTCATGGACGGCAGCGGGCTCGTCGACACCTATCCGGGGCTGATCCTCGCCTACGTCGCGCAGTTCCTGCCGTTCACGATCTTCCTGATGACGAGCTACTACCGGACGGTCCCGCCGGAGATCATCGATGCGGCCCGGATCGACGGGAACACGCTCTACGGCGTGTACCGGCGCATCATGCTGCCGATCGGCCGGCCGGCGCTGCTGTCGGTGGGCATTCTCGACGCGTTGTTCTGCTGGAACGACGTGATCATCGCGCTGCTCATGATGCCCTCGCCCGAGCACCGGACGCTGATGGTCGGGGTCACGTCGCTGCGCGGGCAGTACTCGGCCAACATCCCGACGTTCGCCGCCGGCGTGCTGATCGCCGCGGTACCGGTGCTGCTGACCTACCTGTTCCTCCAGCGTCAGATCGTCGACGGCGTCACCGCCGGCTCCATGAAAGGGTGACATTGCGCATCACCGGCTACCGCACGCTGACGACCGTCCAAGAATGGGGACGGCCGGTCGGTGACGCCAACGGCGTCTTCGCCGACGGCATCACCTCGGTCCCGATCGTCATGGTGGACACCGACGAGGGCATCACCGGCGTCGGCCTGGGACCGCACCTCGACATCGACGCCATCTTCGACGCCATCGAGGGCGAGGATCCCCGGGCCGTGACGGCCCTGTACGACCGGATGCTGCGCCAGACCTTCAAGGCCGGCCACGCGGGCCGCGTGTTCGGCACGATCGGGGCGCTGGACAGCGCCCTGTGGGACATCAAGGCCCAGGCCGCCGGCCAGCCGCTCTGGCGCCTGCTGGGCGGCCGCGACCGCACGGTGGCCGCCTACGCCTCCGGCCTGGACATCGGCCTGACCGACGAGCAACTCGTCGCGGTCTACCGGGAGTACGCCGAGCACGGGCTCCAGGCGGCCAAGCTCAAGGGCGGCCTCGACGTCGAGCGCGACAAACACCGCCTGGGCCTGGTGCGTCAGGTGCTCGCCGAGCCGGGACACGTACGGCGGCCGGGCCTCATGCTGGACGCCAACGAGTGCTGGAACCGCAAGCAGGCGGTACGGTACATCGGCGAGATCGAACAGGCCCTGGACCTGATCTGGGTCGAGGAGCCGGTGCGCCGCTGGGACGCCGACGGTCTCGCGACGGTCAGCCGCGGGGTCCGCGCCGCGGTCGCCACCGGCGAGAACCTGACCGGGCTCGAACAGTACCGCCCGCTGGTCGCCGCCGGCGCGGTCGACATCGTGCAGACGGCCGCGGTCTGGGGCGTCACCCACTTCCTGCGGGTGGCCGCCCTGGCCCACGCCTACGACCTGCCGGTCAGTCCGATCGGCACGACGCCGATGGCGCTGCTGCACGCCGCGACGTCGGTGCCCAACCACCTGACCAGCGAGTTGCAGGACCTGCGGCCGCCGTTCGGGGTGTCCGTCGACCTGGAGGTCGAGGACGGCGTCTTCGTCCTGGGCGAGTCGCCCGGTCTGGGTGTCACGGTGGACGAGCACGCGATCGCCGCATCCACGCAGCGGTCGAACACGGCCGCGGCGGACACTCCGAACGTCCGGCCGGAGCACGCCGGGCGGCGGCTGCTGGCCGCCGCGGACGGGGCCCGCGGCACCGTGATGCCACGGCTGCCCGCGGTCCGGTGACATGGGCCGGCCGCGCGCCGGCGCCGGTTCGGCGCACGACCCGACCGATCGGCTCGCCCTGCGTCGCGTCAACCTGACCCACCTGCTGCGGCACCTGCGTACCAACGGCCCGCACTCCCGCGTCGCGCTGGCCGCCACCACCGGGCTGTCCAAGGCGACCGTCTCCAGCCTGGTCGACGAGCTGCTCGCCCGGCGGCTGGTGCGCGACGTCGATGTGCGGCCGTCCGACGGCGACCGGCGGCCGGGGCGCGGCATCGCGCTGAGCCCCGACGTCGGCGCGGTCGGTGTCGAGATCAACGTCGACTACCTGGCCGTGTACGGCAGCGACCTCGCCGGGCGGACCGTGATCGAGCAGCGGGTGGGCTTCGACGCGACACACTCCGACGTCGGACGCAGCCTCGACGACCTCACCCGGGTGGCGCGGCACTGCCTGGCCGAGTTGGGGGGCCGCGGCATCACCCCGGTCGGGCTCACGGTCGCGGTGCCGGGCCTTGTGGACGTCGCCCGTGGCGTGGTCGTCCTGGCCCCCAACCTCGGATGGCGCGACGTGCCGCTCACCGCCCGGCTTGCCCGTGGCCTCCCGCGGAGTCTGTGGGTCGGTGTCGACAACGACGCCAACCTCGCCGCTGTTGCGGAGTACCACTCGGGTGTCGCGGCCGGCACCGACCACCTGGTCTACATCACCGGTGCGGTCGGCGTCGGCGGCGGCGTGATCGTCGCCGGCCGGTTGCTGCGCGGCGCCGACGGCTTCGGCGGGGAGGTCGGTCACCTGCCGGTCGATCCGGGCGGCGACCGGTGCGGCTGCGGCCGGCTGGGCTGCTGGGAGACCAAGGTCGGCCTGGCGGCGCTGATCCGCCGCGTCTCGCCCGGCGCCGGAGACGGCCGCCGCCCCGGCCCGGTCCTGGGCCCGCAGGAGCGCGTCACGGAGATCTCGCACCGCCTCGCCACCGGTGACCCGATCGTCGCCGAGGCCGTCGCGGACATCGGCCGGTGGCTCGGGCACGGCGGCGCGATCCTGGGCAATCTGTTCAACCCTCGGGTCATCGTCCTCGGCGGGTACTTCGCCGAACTGGCCGACCACCTGATCCCTCCGGCGCAGGCGACCCTCGCCCGCCTGGCCGTCGCCGGCCCCGCCGCACGCTGCCACTTCGTCGCGTCGCATCTGGGCTTCACCGCCGCCGCCCGCGGCGGGGCGGGTGTCATGATCGAGCGCGTGATCGACGACCCCACGGCGGTGACCCTCGAGGCTCGTCCTCCCCGCAGTCGCGGGACTCGGCCGGCGGCTCGGGCGGAGGCGGGCTGACCCGGCCCGGGCCGGTCGCTACCGCTGCAGGCGCGCGGGGTCGCTCGGGCCCCCGCGGCGCACGAGCCACGCGTCGGTGATGTGCGTGAACATCGCGGTGGCGGCGCCCTCGGGGTCGCGGGCGGCGATGCGCTCGCAGACGCGGCGATGGCCGAGGTTCGACGCGATGCACAGGCTGCGGTCGGTGCGCCCGACGTAGCGGGCCGTGTGGATGACCTGGCTCTCGAGGGCCTTCACGACGCCGCGGGCGATGCGGTTCCCGGACGCTTCCATGATCGTGTTGTGGAAGACGCGGTCGTGCTCCTCGTACGTCACGTGGTCATCGACGAGCTCGTCCATGCGGTCGACCATCGCTCGGAGTCGCTCGACGGTCGGCTCGTCGGCCAGGCGCGCGGCGACGTTGGCCATGTCCGACTCCAGCAGGCGCCGGGTCACGACCAGGTCGTCGAGGACGCCGAGCGTCGAGTCCTCGGCGATGGTGGCGGCAAGGACCAGCTCGTCGAGGATGTTCCAGCGCGTCGGCGGGGTGACGACGGTGCCGCTGCCCTGCCGGACCTGCACCAGGCCCTTCTCCTGCAGCACCTTCATCGCCTCGCGGATCACGGTGCGGCTGACGGAGAACGTCTCGCACAGCGCCGGCTCCGGGGGCAGGGGTGTGCCGGGCGGATGCAGCCCGCGCACGATGCGATCCACGAGCTCGGCGGTGACCGCCTTGCCGAGGTTGGCCGGGCGCCGCGCCCACGCCGGCGGCGTGATGGGGCCGGCCGGCTCGGTGCGGGATGTCGTCATGGGCCCTCCCGGTTGCACGCCGCGGCCGGCGTGACGACGTGCCAGCAGTCTACGCCCGGCGGCTGTACATCGGACGTATTACCAATTGACCGGCGTCGGCGCGGTCCGGCCTACCCGCGGTCGTCCGGCGACCGCAGGAGCCCGGCGGCCCGCAGCGCCGTCCACAAGGCCTCCGGCACGACGGCGGCCGCCCGTTGCCGCGTCTCGCCCACCTCGACCGGCGTGCGCAGGCCCACCACGGTCGACACGACCGCCGGATGGCTCCGGACGAAGGCGAGCGCGGCCGCGGGCAGGCGCACACCGTGGGCCTCGCAGACCGCGGCGATGCGCCGCGCGCGGTCGATGAGCTCCGCCGGGGCCGGCGCGTAGTTGTACATGGCGTCGGCCGGCGGCTGGTCCCGCGCGAGCAGCCCGGAGTTGTAGACGCCGGCGATGACGACGCCCACCCCGCCGTCGGACGCGGCCGGCAGGAGGTCGTCCATGGCGCCCTGTTCCAGCAGCGTGTACCGGCCGGCGCACATGACCAGGTCGACGTCGGTCTCCCGGACGAACCGGGTGAGCAGCGCGGACTGGTTCATGCCCGCCCCGACGGCTCCGATGACGCCCTGGTCGCGCAGCTCCGTCAGGGCGGGTACGGCGTGCTTCGCCGCTTGCTCCCAGTGCTCGTCGGGGTCGTGCAGGTACACGATGTCGATGCGGTCCAGACCGGTCCGTTGCAGGCTCGCCTCCAGTGAGCGGAGGACGCCGTCGCGGCTGAAGTCCCACTCCCGGCGCAGGTCGGCCGGGACGTCGAAGCCCTCCGGGTCGCGCCGGTGCGCGGTCTGCGGCGACGGCACCAGCAGCCGTCCGACCTTCGTGGAGAGCACATAGGAGTCGCGGGGCCGGGTGCGCAGCGCGGCGCCCAGCCGGCGTTCGGACAACCCGAGGCCGTAGTGCGGCGCGGTGTCGAAGTAGCGGATCCCGTTGTCCCAGGCGGCCTGCACGGCGGCGTGGAACGTCTCGTCGCTCGTCGCGTGGTACAGGTTGCCGCCCTGGGCGGCCCCGAAGCCCAGCCCGGTCAGGCGCACCGCCGGCCGGCGGGGGAGCGGCCGGGCCGGCCCGGCGGTCGCCGTCATCGACCCAGCCAGCCGCCGTCGACCGGCAGGACGATGCCGTTGACGTAGTCCGAGGCGGGCGCGGCGAGGAACACCGCGGCGCCGGCCAGGTCGTCGGGGCGGCCCCAGCGGCCGGCCGGGATCCGCTCCAGGATGGCTCGGCTGCGGGCCGCGTCCTCGCGCAGTGCCTGCGTGTTGTCGGTGGCGACATAGCCCGGCGCGATCGCGTTGACGTTCACGCCGTGGGCCGCCCACTCGTTGGCGAGCGCCTTGGTGAGCCCGGCGACCGCGGACTTGGCGGCCGTGTAGCCGGGGACGTTGATGCCACCCTGGAAGCTCAGCAGCGACGCGGTGAAGATGATTTTTCCGTGGCCGCGCCGGACCATCTCGCGGCCGACGGCGCGACTGAGGACGAACTGGCTGCTGAGGTTGACCTCCAGGACGCGGTCCCACAGCTCGTCGGGGTGCTCGGCCGCCGGCATCCGGGCGATGGTTCCGGCGTTGTTGACCAGGATGTCGATCGGGCCGCGAGCGTTGAGCTCGCCGGCGAGCCGGTGCACGGCGGCCCGATCCGCGAAGTCCGCGCGGAGCGCGGTGAAGTCGCGACCCGTGGCGCGCACGCGCCGCTCGACCTCGCTTCCGGCCGGTTCGAGCTGGGCGGACACGCCGATGATGTCGGCCCCGGCCGCGGCGAGCGCCTCCGCGACGGCCAGGCCGATGCCGCGCCGTGCCCCGGTGACGACGGCGAGGCGCCCGGAGAGGTCGAAGAGGGCGGTCACCGGCCCAGCTCCCGCCAGTCGATGAGGACCTTCATGACGCGGCCGCCCGACTCGAGCGCGGCAAAGGCGGCGTCGACGGCCGCGACCGGCTCGATGAGCGAGATGAGGCGGTCGGCGGGCACGGCGCCCGAGGCGACGAGCTCGATGGCCGCGATCACGTCCGGCCGCTCGTAGAGGCGCGCGCCGAACAGCTCCAGCTCGCGCCAGAAGACCCGGTGCAGGCTCACCGCCCGGGGCTGCGGGTGGATGGCCACCATGACGAGCCGTCCGCGGGTGGCGAGGACCTGGACCGCGGTCTCGACGCCGCCGGACGATCCGGAGACCTCGAAGGCGATGTCGGCCCCGGCGCCGGCCGTGTGCTCGTCGGTCGTCGCGACGACGTCCACGGCCGCCGGATCGAGGGCCTCGATGCCGAGCTCGGCCGCGACCGAGCGGCGGAACGGGTCGGGCTCGACCAGAACGACGCGGGCCCGCTCGCGTTGCGCGACGATCGCGATGAGCGTGCCGATCGGCCCGCCGCCGACCACCACGACGTGGTCGCCGGGGGACACGCCGGCCCGCCGGACGTCGTGCACGGCCACCGAGACGGGCTCGACGAGCGCCGCGTGGTCCAGCGGCAGCTGGTCGGGAAGGGCCAGCACGAGGTCGGCCGGCACGTTCCACAGCGACTGCATGGCGCCGGGGGAGTCGATGCCGAGGAACTTCAGGTTGTGGCAGATGTGCGCGTTGCCCCGCCGGCAGGCCGGACAGTGTCCACAGGAGAGGGTCGGCATCACGGTGACCGGCTGCCCGATCGACCAGCCGGTCACGCCGGGCCCGATGGCGTCGATCCGCCCCGACATCTCGTGGCCCAGCACGGCCCCGGCGCCGACCCGGGCGTCCATGTCGCCGTGGAAGATGTGCAGGTCCGTGCCGCAGATGCCGGTGAAGGCGACGGCGATGCGCACCTCGCCGGGCCCGGGTTCCGCCGCGGTTCGGTCCTCGACCTCGACGCGGCGCGCGGCTCGGTAGACGACCGCTTGCATCGACATGCTGCCCACCTTCGTTGTCCACGGCACCCAGGCGCACCGCGCTCGAAAGGTAACTCGTATGATGTCTTACGTCAACGCCGCGCGGGCGGTCTCACGGGCGGAGCGGGGCGCGGGCCCAGAAGGAGCTTTCGGCGAGGAAGGACCCGCTGTGGTCCGACTGGTCCACCCAAAGCTCGTCGCCCCGGCGGTGCAGGAACCAGCCCGGGTAGTTGGAGGACTCCAGCAGGATCGAGTCGCGGACCGCGCCCGGACGCGGGCAGAAGGTCGCGTCACCGCGGAACAGCGGCGTTCCCTGGTCCTGGTTGAGCCGCAGGCGCCAGGATGCATGACGCAGATATCCGCCATCGGCGCCGCGGAACGAGAGACAGCCGGGGTCGGCAAGGCCGGCGACCACGGCGAAGGTGGCCTGCCGCCGCGAGGCTTCGGCGCTGGCCGACCCGAGCGGGGCGAGGACGCCCAGGCCGTCGACGGCCGTGACGAACCGGCCCGGCGCGTCGGCCGACTCCACGGACACGGACCGGCCGGGGGTGAGCGGCTGCGTGCGCGCGGCCGACGGGGCGGCGGCGCTCGTGCGTGGCGGCGTTGCCGGCGACGGGGCCAGGGCCGAGCCGGTGCTCGCGCGGGCCGCGGAGGCCGAGGCCGGCGCGGCGGCCAGGCCGGCGGACGGCGGGTCCGACGGGGGCAGGATCGCCACCGTGACCACGGCGCCGGCCGTCACGGCCCCGGCGACTGCCGTGGCCACCGGATGCGCCAGCAACGTCTGCAGCAGCTTGCCGAGCGCCCCGGTCCCGGTCGCGCCCGTGGCGCCGGCCGTGGCGGGTGCCGCGATGGCCGCGTTCGCGGCGGCTGTCCCGCTCACGGCGCCGAGCGCCGTCTTGCCCAGCAGGGCGGCCGCGAACCCGACCGGCACCGGCAGGAGTGCCAGCCCGGCGAGCAGCCGCTCCGGGGCGATCAGGCCGGCCGCGGCACGGCCGCAGACGGCGCACGAGCGGGTGTGGCGCGCGATGCGCTTGCGCCAGAGCGGGTCCGGCGTGCCGTCCCACCCGGTCACCGCGGCGTCGAGCCGGGCACAGCGCGGCTCGGCCTCCAACGCGGCCACGATCTCCCGGCTCAGGTCGAGCTGCCGGCGCAGGCGCTGGACGCGCACGCCGGCGTGCGCGACGCTGACGTGCAGGGCGTCGGCCAGCTCGGCGCGGGTCAGCTCGCCATTGACCTCCAGCCACCACAGCGACAGCAGCGCCCGGTCCTGCGGGTCGAGCCAGCGGGCCGCCCGCTGCGCCAGGCGGCGCTGCTGCGTGAGCATCATCCGCAGGGCCGTCAGCTCCTCGAACGGCGCGGCCGGGTCCTCGACGTTCTCGGCGTCGGCCAGCGGGGCGCCGCGCCGGTCGGCAACCTTGCGGTGCTGCAGATGGGTGCTCACCTGGTGTACCGCGATCGCGGCCAGCCAGGCCCGGTAGCGCTGCGCGCTGTGCAGCGACGGCAGCTGCCGCACCATCCGCAGCATGGTGTCCTGCACGACGTCGTCCGCGTCGGCATGCTCGCCCATGGCCCGGTGGACGATGGTGTACACCACGGGCAGGCTGACGGCCACGAGTTCGTCCAGGGCGCGCCGGTCGCCCGCCCGGGCGGCCTCCACCAGGCTCGGATCGGCCGCGCTGGTCGTTCCCACTCTCACATCGCACTCACAAAGCCCGAACGACGGCGGCCGGGCCGGCCGTCGTCCCACCGTGGACGTCGACTGTGCTCGACGATCGGGCACCGCGTCAAGAAGCGTCCCGTGCGACCACGGCGGGCCGGCGCGCATAACACAAAAACCGTCGCCGGCTCCCGGTCCGTCGCGCAGAACGGACGGGAGCCGGCGAATGGTGTTACAGGCCGAGGTCGGAGGCCTTGAAGAAGCCGGAGTCGACCAGCTTCGACTTCACGTCGTCCTTCGTGACCACGACCGGTGGGAGGAGGTAGGAGGGAACGAC
>NZ_JBEZDS010000098.1:0-15682 GCF_040648435.1 Dactylosporangium sp. NPDC049140
GCGATCACCACGGGACACACCGCTACCGTTACCCACGAACGTCCTCCTCCTGCGATGGGACACCAAGCCCGACAAGCGCATCAGGAGGACGTTCCCACGCCCTGCATCAACACGCAGAACGTCTTTCTATGCCGCCGATCGCGTGCGTGGCGGATCGGCGAAACCAGCGGCGACATGGATTGACCGGCTGGGCGCCCGAGTTCAAGCCGAGCGCGGCAACGTAGGTGATGACGTTGTCCTCGGGGCCGTTGGAGAAGCGTTTCATCACTCGCCGGACGGGCCAAGTCCTTCCCGTCGTGGCGCGGGAAACCGCGGGTCATGCCGCCTTCCTCGCAGGCTCCGGGTGCCGCACCGGCCGTCGGGCCGACCGTTGTGGCGCCCCACAACGGTGCGCACCCGCCCTTCGCCAGCGACGCGCGGCCACGGATCGACTTCAGCCGTTCGGGGGCACATGAAGGTCACTCATCTTCGCGAGGCTGCCCCGGTCCCCTCGAATAAAGGAAGTTTCATGCCTCGATTTGCCACATACCGGGCCAACCCGGCCCGGGTGGCCCGATTGGGCATCGGCGCGGGTGCACTCGCCATCGTGGCCACTGCGACCTTCGCCGCGCCCGCCGTGGCCGCGACCCCGAGCGGTTCGATCACCATCAACGCTCCCGCCGACCTGCCGATCGCTGCGGCCGGCGCTTCGGGTCGGGCATACATCGTCTATGCCGACAGTCACGGCATCCGGCACGGCAATGTCACGTTCGATGTGAGTCAGGTCGCCAAATTTGCGAAGGTCGAGGTGCTGTCCCCCACGCCAGGCGGATCCGGGCCGACCGATTGCCCTGCCAGCGGCACACGGATCAGCTGCTCGCTACCGGACGGCGACTCGTGGACAACGATCGAAGTGATCGTCGAACCGACAGGCGTGGCCAGTGGTGGCGCGCACGGTGCGGTCAGCATCACCGCCAAGGCGGACAACGCCGACACGACCACAACCACCAGCACCGTCAAGGTGGTCGACGCACCGGACCTGGCCGCCTACACCAGCTTCACGCACACCAACCAGAAACCGGGCGACAAGGTCAACATCCCGATCACCGTGGCCAACCTCGGCAGCCGCGACGCCGACGGGCTCACCTTCACCTTCACCCTGGACCACGGCCTGATCCCGGACTCCTACTCGGACTGCGCGTACGCCACACCCAACAAGTACGTCACCGTCGTCACCTGCACGACGAAACTCAACCTGCCCGCGGGACAGCTCGTCACGCTCGATGCCGGCTTCAACGCGACCGTCGCCGACGATGCGTTCGGCTCGACGAACGCGACCTGGGTCGTCACCGCCCAGGGCGACTCACCACCGATTCCGCAGGCCCTGCTCAGCAAGGCGCAGACCCGCTCAGCCGGTCACCGGCTCAGTGACGGCGCCCAGGTCGGCCCGATCTCCAAGAAGGGGACAGTCACCACCCAGGCCGCACCCGATGTCAACATCATCGACAACTCGATGACGGCCGGGTACATGGTCGAGAACACCGTGGACATCGCCGCGGTGGGGACCACCACGACAGCCGCGCCGGGCAGCACCATCAACGTGCCCGTCGGCGGGAAGAACACCGGACACGGGTCGGTTCGTATGAACGGTCCGGGCAATCCAGCATTCAAGCTGACCTTCGTCGTGCCGAGCGGGACCGAGGTGGTCACCGTCCCGGACGGCTGCAACGGCGAAATCGGGCCGGGCAACTACGGTCCTGGCGACCCCGGCAAGCCGAGCTACGAGTGCTACAGCAACGACACGCTGTACGTCGGCGAAACGTACACCGTCACGTTCGGGCTCAAGGTGTCCGCCGCCCTCCCGGCCACCGGTTCGGTCTCCGTGTTGTCGTACGCCACCGATGGACCGGATGCCAACCCGTCGAACGACAAGGCACCCGTGGCGATCAACGTGGGCCCCCCGAGCCCGAGCGCCCCACCGTCGCTGCCGGTTACCGGCTCCCAGACAGTGCTCATTGCTGGCGCCGGCGCAGCGGTGCTTGCCGCGGGTGCCGTCCTGTTCATGCTCGCCCGACGTCGCCGGATCGTCCTCGTGACCCCCGACGACCACACTGCCGCGTAGTCACCACACCGACGTGTGCCGGGCCCGGACACTGACGCGTCCGGGCCGGGCACCTCCTCGAATCACAGCGACGCACATGCAATCAACACCTCCCCGTCAAGATCGAGACGCTGCCTGTACCGCCTGCTCGCCAGGTCGAACAGTACGTCGTGCTGGACAGCAACCCGGCTGTGGACGCCGGCTGGATTTCCGCATGAATCCGCACCGCTCGGCGATCGATCACATCCTCGCCCTCGTCGGTGACTCGCCGTTGGCGGATGCGCTGGTCCTGCGCAGCAGCGTCACGATGCTGGCGTGGGCGGGACCGCACGCGCGCGAACCTGCCGACCTCGACTGGATTGTGCGGCCGATAGCCGTCCAGCCCCAGGATCGCTGGTGGCCGTACCCGTATGTCGACGGGCTGCACCGGGTGCGTAGCGCGCCGGAGACCGTGCACCGCAGGCCACGAGACGAGCTGTGGGCGGCACAGGACTACGACGCCGAGGGCCACCGGCCATGCCTGCCGCCGGACGGGTTGCGCTGGCTGCGCGCCGACGATATCGAGCCCGACCGACCGCACATGGATCTGCTCGCACTGCTGGAAGCCCATCCGCTGACACCCGACGGGGTGCGGCTCGACCCCGCACGAGCCGAGTTCGACGGCGCCTTCGGCTACAGCTACGAGACGACGGGATACGACGGGGCGGGCGTACGCGTCATGGTGCCGTTCGACGGCGGTGCGGTACAGATCGATTTCGCCTACGACGAGACGCTGCCCGAGCCCGCGGTGCTGACCGCGATCCCGCGCATCGACGGCAGCCCCACCGCACTCTGGACCGCGAGCGCGGCGCTGTCACTGGCCTGGAAACTTCAATGGCTCGTCGCCGACCACGCCGATCGAGGCGACGGCGACGGCAAAGACCTCCACGACGCCGTGCTCCTGGCCGAACTGCCCGGGATCCGGCTGTCGCCACGGCTACGCCGGATGTCGGGCGTTGCAGAACTCGACCCGGCGACGGTAAGGACCTGGACCGTCACGAACCACCCCTCCATGCGCGATGCCACCACTGAATGGCTCGACCGCCTCGCCTGCGCCCTCGAACCGCTCCTACCCCGGTCGCCACGACTCCGACGCCAACCGCCCCTAGCGACCCCCTGACTGCCCCTCCAGCCCGCAGGAGGACGCGCTACTTTCGGCAGTTCAGCGCGCCGACCGAAGCGGGACGTCGTCACGCGGCATAACAGACGTGGTCCAGGTCGCGCACCCTCGGCGGCAGATGTGCGTAGTGGCCCTGTGTCGCGGACTCAAGGTACGCGGCGTGCGTCGTCGTACCAGATGTCCTCTTATCCCAGCGCAAGAATGCCGCCCCAGCGTGGCGGGAGAGCGAGGTAGGGCATCAGTTCAGGCAAGTCGACTTTGACGTCCTCGATGTGCATCGGGCTGAGGCCCGCCCGGTCCGGCCGTCCAGGAGGGCGTCCTCGGCGTGGAGCGTGTCGAGGTACTCCCGCACGGCGTGGATACGGCTATTGCGGATCTCGAAGAGCAGATGGAACCGATTGTTGTAGATCTTGCCGGAGGCGGTCCGGGCGTAGTTCTCCATCTCGACCGCGACCCGGTCGCCTTCGGCGGTCATCCCGGTGACCGTCGTGCGGACCCCGTTCGACAGGTGCGGCGCGATCTGGTCACGCAGCATCGCCCGATGCTCGGTCAGGGTTCGCTGCCCGGCGATCGGGAGCCGCTCCGGCACGCCGGCTACCCACCAGGTGGCGTCGTCGGCGAACAGCGCGTCGGCGTCAGCGCGCTCACCCCGGGAGACGTGGTCGTAGTAACGCTGGACGATCGCCTTGTTCTCCTCGATACCCATGGCGTCCCTACCGGAGCGTGGCGTCGAAGTGGGCGGCGACGGCGTCGGCGGCCAGGCCGGTCACGGCCGGCTGGTCGTACCAGTCGAACTGAGGCACGCCGGGAATCCAGGCCTGCTCGACTGGGCACGGCACCTTCGCGATGAACTCGCGGACACTGCCCGGGCTGACCGCCGCGTCGCTCGTGATGACGAACAGCGGTGCGGTTAGGTGCGGCGTGGCGTCCTGGGCGTCGAACCTAAGCCAGTGCGTCCAGGATGCCGGGTTGAACCAGTTGTCCCGTGCCGCGACGAGTCCCCGCTGCGGGTTGGTGAGTAGTCAGCGCCCGGGGCGGTGTTCTGCGGGGTGGGCGGCGACGAGCGTCTCCTGACCGGTGCGCGCATATGCCTCCGCGGCGTCGCGGGCCAGCCGCTCGAGTCCGGCGACGCCCGCCTCGCCACCGACCTCGGCGACGACCGTCGGGTGGCTCGGCAGCCCAGGGGCGACGAGCGTGACCGAGCGGATCGCGTCGCTCGAGGCCGCCGCCCGCACCAGATAGCCACCGCCGGCGCACACGCCGAGACCGCCGACCCGGCCGGCGATCGCCTCCGGCCGGCCGTCGAGGGAGGCGGCGGCCGCGACGATGTCGTCAGCCTTGCTGAACGGGTCCTCCATCCGCATCGGTCGCCCCGCGCTCTCCCCCCAGCCGCGGAAGTCGAACGCGAGGGCGGCGAAGCCACGCCGGGCCGTGAGCTCGGCGTAGGTCGACGGCACCTGCTCCTTGACGGTCCGGAAGCTGTTGTCACGTTCGGGCCGCACGAGGAGCTGTCCGGAGCCGCGGCTCTGGTGCATCATGGGCGCCGATGGACTTCGCGCTGTTCTCCGGCTACGAACAGATCGAGTTATATGACGTGGCCTCCGGTGCGCTGCTCGCCGACCACTGGGCCCCCGACGACGCCAATCCGTTGGGTGACCTGTTCGCGCTGACCGACGACGCCGTCGCGATCTGGACCGGCGTCAACGACCACGTCGTCGTCACCGTCGAAGTGCTGCCCGCCCCGGCACCGCTCGACGTGGACGCCTTCGCGATCGTCGCCGAGTGCAGCCTGCGCTCGCCGTCGGGCCGGCTGCGCCTGACCTGCCCGACGTACGGCGAACACGACGGCGACCGTTTCGACGTACCGGCCGGCGGCCTACGCCTGCGCGTGTCGCTGACGCACGAACTGCTCACCGCGCAGTCACGCACCGGCAGCCCGTTCCCGCTGCGCCTGCAGCTCTGGCCGGCTCCGCCAAAGCCGCCGGTCGTCGTCAAGGACTTCGGTGTACCAGCACACGCCGAGCCGATGGACGGAACACCTCGCCCCCAGGAACAGCCCGGATCAGCTCCGCGGGCAGGTCGTCCATGCTCCGCCGGGATCGATCCCGAGCCGGCCGGAAGGAGCGGGTCGGCGCCATCCGCCGCGGCGCTGAATGTTGCCAGTTCGCCGCGGCCCACCCGCAGCGATCCGCCAGCGACGCCATCAGAGTCGGGGTGATCCAACGCTGCGGCGACAACGTGCCGGTACACGGAACCAGACGCTTGCACGATCGCCAGCGCGCCGTCGCCTGCCTCGAGGCGCCGGTCGCTCCATTCGACGAGCACCGTCCTTCCACCGCGCACCATCCGCGGCAGATGATTGCGCCGAGGACTCAAGCGTCCTACGCCATTGTGGCTACCTCCGTGTCCGTTTAGACCACGTTTCGTGTGGTGGTGGGTGTACGGGGTCAGCTGCGGAATGCTGTATAGGCGGCGGTGCCTTCACGGTGGAGCCAGGTGGCGAAGTCCATCAGGCCGGGGTGCTCCTTGCGCAGCGCGTCAACGTCGGCGTGCCAGCCCTCGCCGTTGGCGACGTCGTAGCCGGCCATGGCGTCGCCGTCGCGGCCGGCCAGCGCCTCCCGCGGGATGGGCCGGTAGGTGATGGGCTGCCGCAGCGCGTGCTGCATGGCCCGGACGATCTGCGGCATGGTGAGTTCGTCGCCGGCGAGCTCGATTGTCCGGCCGGTGTATTCGGCCGGGCGGGTGAAGGCCAGGGTGGCGAACGCGCCGATGTCGGTGGCCGCGACGAGTTGGACCGGCACGTCCGGCCGGATGACGTCGGTCAGGACGCCGTCGCGTACGCCGAGGTGTGGGTGGATCTGGTTGTCCATGAAGCGGACCGGCCGCAGCACGGTCATGGGCAGGCCGAGGTCGCGGGCGTACCGCTCGAGGGTGGCCTTGCTTTGCCAGCGGGTGATGCCGTGCGGTGCGTCGGCCGAGCCGACGGAGGCGTAGACGAAGGTCTGGACGTCGGCCGCGGCGGCGGCGTCGGCCACGTTGCGGCCGTAGCGCAGCTCGTCGTCGATGGTGAAGCCGGGTGGTGTGCCGGGGTAGCCGAGGGTGGGCTGGACGCTGAAGACCCCGTCGGCGCCGCGGATGGCGGCGTCGAGCGAGGTGCGGTCGCCCAGATCGCCGCGGACCAACTCGGCGCCGGCGGCGGCGAGCGCCCGGGCGGCGGGGGTGCCGGGGTCGCGGACGAGTGCGCGGACCCGGTGGCCGGCGGCCAGCAGTCCGCGGGCCGTGGCGCCGCCCTGGGCGCCGGTGGCGCCGGTCACGAGAACAGTGATCATGTTTCCTCCGAGTGGTGGGTATCGGAACGCGTCAGGTGTTGAGCAGGTGGTGAGCGCGGCCGAAGGCCAGGTCGTCGACCAGGCGGCGTTGCCAGGGGCGCTGGACGACGGCGTGGGTGAGCCGGCGGGTGGCGCGTGGCGCGGCCATGATCTCGGCGGCCAGCTCCCAGGCGCGCGGCAGCAATCGCTGGTCCAGCACGACTTCGTTGACCATCCCGAGTGCCAGCGCCTCGGTGGCCGCGATGGTGGCGCCGGTGTAGAGCAGCCGCGCGGCCCTCTTGAGGCCGAGCAGTTCCTGGTAGACCAGGTGCTGCCCGTCGCCGGGCACGGCGCCGTTGCGGAAGTGGCTGTCGCCGAAGACCGTGCCGGGGGTGCACAGTGTCAGGTCGCAGGCCAGGGCGAGTTCCTGGTGGTAGCCGGGTCCATTGAGCGCGCCGATGGTCGGCACGTCCACGGAGAAGACGAGGTTGCGCAGCAGCGCGATGCCATCGCGGTAGAGGTCGTAGCGGGCCTCACGGGGCAGCGTCGGCGGCCGATCGCGTAGGGCGGGGTCGAGTCCGCCGATCCATGCGTCGCCGGTTCCGGTGAGAATCAGCACCTCGTTGTCGGGGTCGGCACCGGCCTCTTGCAGCGCCTCGCCGAGGGCGCGATGCAGCCCGAGCGACATGACGGCCGGGCCGCCGCCGGTGTGCATGCGCAGCAACAGCACCCCGTTGCGGCGCTCCACCGCGAAGTGTTCGGCGTGCCGGACGAACTCGGGCGGCGGGGAACTCATGGGACCTCCTAAACAGGG
This sequence comes from Dactylosporangium sp. NPDC049140, assembly GCF_040648435.1. NCBI lineage: Bacteria > Bacillati > Actinomycetota > Actinomycetes > Micromonosporales > Micromonosporaceae > Dactylosporangium > Dactylosporangium sp. NPDC049140. The sequence goes on from NZ_JBEZDS010000098.1 coordinate 7,362, forward strand.
ACACTCCCCATTTATGGGCCGTACTATATGGGGATAGTCCCTGTTTAGGCAACGCGGAGGCGACGATGCGGGCGGACGCCCAGCGCAACTACGACCGGCTGATGGCCGCCGCGCGAACGGCCTTTGCCGAGCTGGGGGCCGATGCGCCGCTGGACGACATCGCCAAGCGCGCGGGTGTCGGCAACGCCACGCTCTACCGGCACTTCCCCACCCGGCAGGCGCTGCTGGAGGCGGTCTTCCGCGACCACATCGACGGCCTGTGCCGGCGCGCCGAGGAGCTGATGTCCGCACCATCGCCCGGCGCCGCGCTCCAGGAGTGGCTGGGAATGGTGATCGCCCAGGGAAGCGCGGAGCGCGGGCTGGCCGCGTCACTGCTGGCGGCCCTGGGCGAGGAGGACTCGTCGTGCCGCGCGGCGGTGTTCTCGGCGGCGCAGGGGCTGGTGACGCGGGCTCAGGAGGCAGGCGCGGTCCGCACCGGCGTATCGGTCGAGCAGATGTTCAAGCTCGTGAACGCCATCGCGCTGGTCACCGAGACCGAGCCGGATCCGGCCCGCCGGGCGACTGCCCTGCTCGACCTGATCTTCCACGGCCTGGCGCCGCGCCCACACAACATGAGCGGAGCGAGGCCGTGAAAGCCACCGTCAGCGGCCCGGTTGATCTTGCCGCCAGCCCTGAAATCGGCAACCAGCGCGACACCAACTGCGATGCCCGACCCCGATGATCGCCGACTGGAATGGATCATGAGCAAGGTGGGTCGCGACAACGCATTCGCGATCCTCGAGCGCGCCGACGGCTGGTTCGTCCAGATCGGATACGGCGAGTTCGCCGGCGCGCCCAACGGGTCGTACGCGATCGAGTACCAGGAAGGCTCGATCGACCGGCACGTCCGCAGCGAGACCACCGATCGCACGGCCGCCGTACAGCTGTTGCAAGCGTTCCGCGCCGGCAACGACACCTGGAAGCGGCGTCACCTGTGGCAACCGCTATGTTCCTGACCGCACGCCACCAGGCTGAGCTCAGGTGCAGGCATAGTAGTCACCGACCGACGATCCGAGCGACGAGACCGCGATTGCCCGCCGGCGGCCACGCAACCGCTGCGGCATGTGCGTGCACCTGGCCTTGCCGATGACCGACCAACGTAGTGCCGTGTCAGGCCACGTTTGCCTCGTTGTAAGCGACACTCCGGTCCGGGTCCAACCGTGGCCGGGGTTGTCGTTTCAGGCTGTGGGCCGTGGCGCAACGGGTGCGGGTTCGCGAGATTGATGATGATAAGGGTCAACGATTGCTTGGATGGTGTGGCGCAGTTCTGGTTCCGTGGTGATCTCGCGGTGCGCGCAGACGAACAGCACGCAACTCGTTGTCACCTTCGGTGACGGCGAACACTGGGTGCGTGCCGATGGCCACGCCCTACGACCCGCACCGTCAGGGGTGAACATCAAGTCCGGCGATGGCGAGTAAGTCGTTCTCGGACATGTCCAGCGCCTCGGCGAGCTCGGCGACCAGCATCCGATGCGGATTCAGGCGTCCAGTGCGAATCCCGCCAATGGTCGACAATGATCGACCACACCGCGGGGCCATCTCCTTGACCGAGATCCCGCGCAGGTCCATCAGCCTACTGAGCACGGCACCGAAAGGGTGCGGCTCCGGCATCCCCGCTGCCGTGGTGCCTGGCCCCAGGACGACATCACCAAGCTTCGCCTGGAACCGGATCAGCCGATTGTCTTTGAAGCGGACCCGCGCGGAGAACGGCAGTACCGCCCCAACGTCGCGGCTGACTGTGCCGGGCACGGACACCTCGGTGAACCTCGTGACGTCCTTCGGCTCATTGCTGGCGACCTCGCGTGGGTAAGCGGGCTCCACGTGGGTCACTCGCCAGGCCCGGTTCCACCAGGGCAGCTCATCGAGCAGTTCGTTGAAGAAGGGCGGCAGGACCGCGAGATCCACTGGCGCCGGTGCGGTCGCCTGAACGATGCCGGGCCAGTACGTCAACGCCTTGATCACAGCGGGACGCAGCGGTCGCTCTGCGAAACTCATCGCCGGAGCGTAGCCGCCACGGGGCTTGCCGGCGCCAGCCGCCGCGAGGCGGGCGTAACACCCCCGCGAGCGCCCAGCGTTCGTCGTCACCGCGTCTCGAGACATGGTCAGAGGGTGTGGCGCTGTATCTCAACGGCGCGTGACCCCATACCGGCGCTCGGCGTGGCCCTAGCGGCCACGCGATCCAGGGCCGTCAAGATCGGGCCACGGAATCTACAACTTGCTGTTGAACACGCGATCGAAGCAAGATCACGTGCACGCTCATCGGCCAGATCAGTTCGCCAAGGTCCGTGGCGGTCGTCACGCCGCGTAGCGCGCGGATCGCGGAACCATGTGCGGATACGTGATCAAGCGCGACCAGCGGCATAGCGTATGCCATGATCGTCGCAGGACATAACGACCCCACGCGCACTTGGCGAACTCGGGAGAGACTCGGTCGCGGACGGTCTCGGTCCCCACGGAAGGTCCTGAGAAGCGAGGCATGTACATCCCGAGCCGCCGGCATCGGCGTCAGCGGCGCGGCTCGCTGCTGATCGTTGCCGTGGGCTGCACGGCGGCCGCGCTCGGCCTCGGATGGATTGCCGTGGGCTGCACGGCGGCCGCGCTCGGCCTCGGATGGATTGCCGTGGACGAGGCGCGGGGAGGCACGGTCGATGCCGAGGTGGTCGACATCCAATACATCGCCTCAGGCCGGCGGGTCTACGACGTCCGATTCGATGTGGCCGGGCGTATCTGCTCGGCCCAGGTGGACTCCGGCTCGAACCCGCTGCCGCATGAGGTGCACATCGGCGGGACCTCGAGGCTGCGGTACTCGGCGTCCCGCCGTGCACCAAGGTGCATGAGACCACCAGCCCTGGTCCCGGACCGCTCCCGATCGTCATCGCGGTTGTAGCCATCGGATTTTGGACGGGGGTATGGCGGCTCCGGAAGGGTCCGAACACGCCGATGCCGAACCAACGCCCCGCGTCCGGACCGGGCGAGGCCCGATAGCAACCACATATAGCTAGGTCCAGGACTCGGTGGCACGGCGCAGACCAGTTCCCGAGCGGTCGCGCGAACTTCCGACGACAGACTCCGCAAGTGGACGGCCGGCGAGCGCGCCCATCGCGGCTACGAGCGGGCGCCAAGATCACTGCTCGTTACCCGCTCATAAGGAATTCCGTCGATGGAGGGGTCGATTTCGGGCGGTCACCACGAGTCGCGTGGTCTTCCGTGTGATTGTCGCGCTGCGGCGAGCAGTGGGAGTCGGATGGGGTGTCCACGACCGGCGGTGTCGCCGCAAGCAGTACCGCGCCAGCTGCGTAATGCTGCGTCAGCGCGGATGTCCGTCGCGCATCGAGGGCGATCTCGTGTTCGCGGCGGAGCCTGGCTCGCGGCGGTAACGTCCTCGTCGGGAGACGATCACCGAGGAGAACGGATGCGGCGACAGCGGCGGCCGGTCGTGGTACGGCTGAGGGTGCATGACGTGAACGCCGCCGGGGAGGATCTGGCCCGCCACGCCGGGCAGTACGCCGGGGAGCGGCTGCGGCTGCGGGTCCGCGACGACGGGCGCGTCCGTGCGCGCCTGGGTATGTCGACGAGGTACAACACGCCGCCGGTGCTGGTCGGGCGGATCACCGGCGGGCCCGAGGGGGCCGAATTGACGGCGACGATCCGGGAGCCGTACACCGAACTCGGCATGCCGCGCCTATTCCTGGGCGTCGCCATTTTCCTGGGTCTGGTATGTATCGCGATACTGGCGAGCGGCGACTTCACCAATCCAGGTGTGTACGTCTGCGGAATCGGCGGTGCAGCGCTCGGCCTGATCGGGGTCATACTGGGCCGGATGCGCCGCACCTCGTTCAACCACCACGCAGACCGGCTCGAGCAGGCGGTACGCGGCGCCGCCCGCCGCTGACGCTGCGCCTTCCGCGTCCTCGGTCCCCTGAACAGGCCGCGAGTCCCGGTCGACGATGCAGGTGGATACGTCGCTGCCATGCAGCAGACGTACCGGACGGCCGCCGATCGTGTCGTACAACCGGATACACGCGCCGAACACACGGGCCGCAAGCGCAATGCGCCATGTCCGGAAACGTGATCAAGGGCGCTCGGCGGCATGCACGCGCACCAATCACGGGATCGGCATCGTGTCCGGTGACGCGCTACGTGGTGATCGCACCCGTGCGCCAGCCTTCCCAGAACTCCTCGACGGTGTCCGCAAGTCGATACGCCCCATTGCGGAGGCTTGCGTCAGGGCGCGGTCCAAATTCGCTTGTTGGCGGGTGTGACGACCGTGGCGTTCGGGCGGTTCCCGACGACCATGGTGCTGCCGGGATTACCGGTGGTCTTCGTTGACCAGATGATGGCCCCGCTCGTCGCGACGATGACGAAGTTGCCGTCGGGGCGCATCTCGGCGTGTGCGCCGGCGTTGCCGGCGGTGTCGCTGGCCCAGACCGGTTCGTCGTTCTCGGCGCGGTTGTAGTTGCGCTGCAGGACCAGGTTGCCGTCAGACTGCATATAGAGCTGGTACTGGCGGTCGGGCGAGACCAGGAACCGGTCGGACAGCATGATATAGCCGGGACAGAGTCGATCGACCGGTATCCCGTCGCAGGAGGCCGAGCCGGACGCGGTGATGGTGGGCTTCGGCGTGACCGTCGGGGTGGGCTGCTGAGGGGTCGTGCTGAGCGGCAGGTTCGACGTGTTCGGTGCGGCGCCCCCGTCGCTGCCACGGCCGTTGCCCGGCCACCAGACGCCGACGGCGACGGCAGCCGCCGCGACGAGGACCACGGCCGCGACGATCGCGGCAAGGCCACCTCGCCGTGAACGCGCGGGCACCGTCGGCGGCGGCATGAGCGCTTCCGCAGCCGATGTGTCCACTGCCGGTGGAGGCACGCCCGCCGCAGGAATGCGTACATCCGCAGCCCACGTGGGCACGGCCGACGTGTCCGCGGTTCCGGTCGGCGTCTTCCCGGTCGGCATCGTTGCCGGCGCCTGCTCGTGCACCGACTCGGCGGGCACCGCAGCGGTCGCCGCCTGAGGTGGCACGTACGCGTCGGTGGCGAGTCGAACGGTCGAGCTGCCGCCATCTTCGTCGGCGCTGGGCTGCAGGGCGCCCTCAGCGACGACGAGCTCGGGCTGTTCCGTCACCGTCGGAGTGATCCCGACTTCCCGGTGCAGCAGCGTTGCAACGAGCGGTACCCGGCTGGCGCCGCCCACCAGGAATACGCCTGCGAGCGTCACCTCAGTCGGCCGCGTGTACCGGAGCAGCGCCTTGGTGGTCCGGACGGTCCGCGCGATGAGCGGGTGGACGATTGTCTCGAACTCCTCGCGGCCGAGATGGACACCGCCGTCCGCATCCGGCAGCGGCAGGACCACGGATGGGACCCGGGACAGGATCTCCTTGGCCACCCGCACGTCGTCCCACAGCAGGCGGCGCCGGCGCTGGTCCTCGGTCCCTGTCGGGTTGCTCAACGAGCGCCATACCTCGGGCTGGACCCCGCTGTACTGCCGGCCGAGCCAGTCGACGATCGCGGCGTCCAGATCCAGGCCACCGATGTCGTCGAGCCCGTCGACGGCGACGATCTCGACGCCGGTCGCGGTGCGCACCCCGATGCTGGCGTCGAACGTGCCCGCGCCGAGGTCATAAATGGCAAACGCCCGGCCGACGGCGAGCTGCTGGCCGAGGACGCCGGTGAAATACCGGGCGGCGGCCACCGGTTCCGGGACCAGCCGGACTTCGCCCAGCCCCGCCGCGCCGGCCGCGTCGACCAGGACACCGCGGCGGACCGGTCCCCAGCCGGCGGGATGCGTCAGTGACGTATGCGGCCGGGCGCCGCCGGTCACCCGCAACGCCTCGTTGGCCACATGCCGCAGAACCGCGGCGACGACGTCGACGGTCGCAACGTCCCGATCGCCGAGGAAGAGTGTGCTCTCGTCGATGTTGCGCTTTGGGTTGGGTGCCAGCCTGGCGGGCTCGAACCTGGCGTGGTGCAGCGCGTCGTTGCCTACGAACAGGCGTCCATCGGCGTGCCCGAACACCGCCGAGGGCAGCAGCGGCGAGCCGTCGAACAGCAGGGGTTTGACCCTGCCGTCCGGCCAACGGAGCATCGCGACGGTGTTTGAGGTGCCGAAATCGATCCCCAACGCGAAGCTGTCCGGCGCCGGCATGTGCTGAGTATAAGTACTCGCGTTCGGGTCCACGCGACGGTGTTGTCGCGGGAGTCGATACCTGCCCGAACCGGGCCAGCCTTCCGCTGGCCGGATAATGGCAATGGTAGAGGATACCGTAGCGTGATTCGATTCTGCTCACTCTGACCTGCCCCGCCCCGCAGCCCGGCCAGGCTGGGTCGAGGTGATCGGCGGGATGGCTCTCTCATCGGCTGCCCGCTGCTGTTTGGTGTGGCTCTCATCTGGCGTGCGTCCTGCCGGTCACCGCGGCGTGGAGAGCCTCCAGAGGGGTCTGCCCAGCTCGAAGAAGCGCTGCCCTCCTCGCTGACATCAGCACCGTCGGATCGAGGAGGGCGGCATGGCACGCGTCATCATCGGCATGGACCCGCACAAACGGTCCGCGACCATCGAGATCATCAACAGCCGGGAGAAGATCCTGGCGCAGGGCCGTTTCGGCACCGACCGCGACGGCTACGCCACGATGCTCAAACTGGGCCGGTAGCACAAAGACCGGGTCTGGGCCGTAGCCGGCTGCAACGGGATCGGTCGGCACATCGCCCAACGTCTGGTCGCCGACGGCGAAACCGTACTCGATGCGCCGGCGAAGCTATCCGCCCGGGCTCGCCTGTTCGATACCGCTCAGGGTCGCAAGACCGACCCCGCCGACGCGCATTGCGTCGCGGTGGCTGCGTTACGCGCCACCGGGTTGCGGCAGGTTGTCGTCGATGACATCGCGGTCGCTGTGAAACTGCTCGTCGATCGGCGTGACGGCCTGGGCCGGGCCCGGACCGAGGCGCTGAGCCGGCTGCACCACCTGCTGCTCGAGCTCGTTCCCGGCGGGGCGAAGCAGTTCCTGTCCGCGCCGCAGGCCCGGGCGTTACTCAACACGGTCCGACCGCGCGACATCGTGGATCGCACCCGCCGGCAGCTGGCCTCGGAACTGATCACCGAGGTCGCAGTCATCGATAAGAAGATCCAGGCCGCCAATCAGCAGCTGACCGAGCTGATCGCCTCGACCGGCAGCACGTTGCAGCAGCTCAACGGGATCGGCCCGTCCGGCGCGGCTCGGCTGCTGGGCGACATCGGCGACGTCGGTCGCTTCGCCAGCAGGGACCATGTTGCGTCCTGGAACGGCACGGCACCCATCGACGCGTCGTCCGGCGACCAGCACCGTCACCGGCTGTCCCGAGCCGGGAACCGGCGCATCAACCGGGTCCTGCACATCATGGCCATCGTCCAACTCCGCAACGACACAGAAGGCCGCGCCTACTACCGCCGCAAACTCGCCGCAGGCAAGAGCCCGATGGAAGCCATGCGCGCCCCGAAACGCCGACTGTCCAATGTGGTCTTTCAGCGTTGACGATGGCTCAATGCAACAGTGCCGCCTCGCCCGCTCTGCGTGTCGCCGTTGCGTTCGCTGAACTCGCCCAAGCGATCTGACCGCGGACCCGACACGGGTCAACCGCGTCCGCCGATCCCACAACGCAACGGCGCCGGTGCGAACCACAACTGGTGATCGCTGCTCAAACCCGCAGCGGCGCGCGGGCAAATTCGGCGACGCCCTCCTCGAAGCCGACCATCGCGTTGAAGCCGAGCTCCCGACGGGCCCGTTCGGGCGAGGCGACCACGTGCCGCACGTCGCCGGCCCGGAACTCGCCGGTCACCACCGGCGGTGGACCGCCACAGGCCATCGCCAGCGCCGCGGCCAGCTCACCCACCGTGCGTGGCCGGCCCGAGGCGATGTTGTACGCCCGGAACCCGCCAGGCGGCCCGCTGGTGGCATCCAGCGCGGCCGCGTTCGCCATCGCCACGTCGCGGACGTGGACAAAGTCGCGGCGCTGCCCGCCGTCCTCGAACACTCGCGGCCCCACGCCCCGCTCCAGCGCAGAGCGGAAGATCGCCGCCACTCCGCTGTACGGGGTGTCGCGCGGCATCCGCGGCCCGTACACATTGTGGTAGCGCAGCGCCACCGCATTCGCCCCGACGGTACGCGCCCACGCCGCGGTCAGGTGCTCCTGGGCCAGCTTGGTCGAGGCGTAGACGCTACGCGGCTCCGGCGCCGCATCCTCGTCGACCAACGCCGGGACCAGCGGCACGGCGCAGCGCGGGCACCTCGGCTCGAACCGGCCGGCCGCCAGGTC
>NZ_JBEZDS010000099.1:0-15314 GCF_040648435.1 Dactylosporangium sp. NPDC049140
ACGGCGACTGGTCGGTGCGCCGGGTCGCCGTGCACGCCCTCGGGCGGCAGTTCGGGGACGACGAGGCCATCCGGGCGCTCTTCGTCGAGCGGGCCGGGGCGGCCCCGGACCCGGAGACCGGCCGGCTGTTCGAACAGGCACTGACCTGGCTGCCGCGAGCGGACCCGGAAGACCTTCCATCAACGCTGTAACAGCTTCCGCACATGGGAGCCCAGGGCCTGAGGTGCTATGGCACAGTGGCCCGATGGACGCGCCCGCCCTGCTTGCCGCCATTCCCAGCCCGGCCCGTGGCGTGTGGCACCTCGGGCCGCTGCCCGTCCGGGCCTACGCGCTGTGCATCATCGCCGGGATCATCGTCGCCGTCGTGATGACGCAGCGGCGGTGGGCGGCCGCGGGCGGGCGGCGCGACGACGTCGTCGACGTGGCGATCTGGGCGGTCCCGTTCGGCATCGCCGGCGGGCGGATCTATCACGTGCTGACCGACCCCGAGCTGTACTTCGCACGCGGCCGCGACCCCGTGCGCGCGCTGTACATCTGGGACGGCGGGCTCGGCATCTGGGGCGCCATCGCGCTCGGGGCGCTCGGCGCGTGGATCGGTTGCCGCCGCCTCGGGATCTCGCTGCCGTCCTTCGCCGACGCCGCGGCGCCCGGGGTGGCGGTCGCCGAGGCGGTCGGGCGGCTCGGGAACTACTTCAACCAGGAGCTGTACGGGCGGCCGACGTCGCTGCCGTGGGCGCTGCGGATCGATCCGCAGCACCGGCCGGCGGCGACGCCGGACATCGCGCTGTACCACCCGGTCTTCCTCTACGAGGCGCTGTGGTGCCTCGGCGTCGCCGCGCTCGTCGTCTGGGCCCAGCGGCGCTTCGGCCTGGTGCGCGGGCAGGTGTTCGCGCTGTGCGTGGCCGCGTACACGGTCGGGCGGGCCGGTGTCGAACTGCTGCGCGTCGACACCGCCAACCACGTGCTCGGGCTGCGCCTGAACACCTTCACGTGCGCGATCGTGTTCGCCGGGGCGGTGACCGTGTTCTGGCTCAGCCGGTCACGGTCCCGGTCACGGACGTCCCTGACTTCGTGACGTAGGAGGTGACCAGGGCGCCGCTCCAGGAGTGCAACGCGAGCGTCACCCGCGCGCCGTCGTTCACCCCGTCGAACAGGGACCGTAGGAGCGGCCCGGCGGAGGTGTCAATCGATGCGCTTCGAATGCCGGGTGGGCGCGGAGCGGCCGCGAAACTTTCGTCAGGCCGTGACGATCCCGTACTCGTGGATCTTCCGGTAGATCGTCGCGCGGGACATGCCCAGGCTGTCCGCGGCCTTGACCTTGTTGCCGTCGTTGTCGATCAGGCTCTGCACGATCGCGTCGCGCTCGATCGACTCCAGGGTGCTCAGCAGCCGGCGGCTCACCGTGCGGGCCTCGGGCGGCAGGTCCTGCGGCTGGATCGAGCCGGTGCGCCGCCGCTGCACGGTGCGCCGCAGCGCCTGCCACAGCTGCTCGACGTTGCCCGGCCAGCTGGCCCGCACCAGCACCTGCACCGCCTCCGGCGAGCACACCAGGCGGCCGTCGGGTACCAGCCGCCCCAGGAACTGCGGCACCAGCTCCTGCACGTCCTCGCTGTGGTGGCGCAGCGGCGGGATCTCCACCGTGGTGGGGAAGAACCGCAGCAGGTCGGCCGGGCCGGCCCCGGTGCTCATGGTCGCCGCGACCCGGCACCGGTCGCGGCGCTCGGAGCTGCGCAGCGCGAGCAGCGCCGCCGCGAGCGCCTGGACCCGCCCGGGGCCGAGCCGGTCGAGATGGCGCACGACCACGGTCCCGGAGCCGGTGACGATCTCGCGGCGGGCGGCGGCGGCCCACGCCGGGTCGCCGGTGCCGGCGGCGTCGAGCACCTTGAAGTGCCCGCCCGGGTCGTGCCGGTCGTGCACGGCGCGGATCACGGCCAGCTTGCCGACGCCCGGCTCGCCCTCGACCACCACCCACTCGCCGGCCGCGAAGGCCTCCTCGACCCGGCGGACGCCGCGCAGCCAGAGCACGCCCGACCCGACCAGGCCGGTGCCGGCCAGCCCCGAGACCCGCCCGTGGGTCGGGGCGGACTCCAGCGCCGGGCGGGCGTTCGGGGAGAGCTTGACGTGCACGACGCCGCCGTTGCGCCGGCCGTCGGCGGGCACCGGCCGGCAGTGCAGCCGCGCGGTGAGGCCGCTGGGCAGCTGCACGTCGACCGCGGACGACGGGCGGGGGCCGGCGAGGGTCTGCGAGGCCTGCCCCAGCAGGACGGCCTGCTCGGCCGGGTCCAGCACCTGCCGGGCCTGGTCGTTCATCATCACCACGTCGTTGTTCAGCGCGAACACGATCCCGGCGGTGCGGCGGCAGGTGCGCAGGTACTCCTGCAGCAGTTCCAGCTCCCGCACCCCGCTGTCGGCGAGCAGCGCCTGCTGGATCTGCCCCGCGGCGTTCTTGGCCAGGGCCAGCAGCAGCGGCCCGGCGTCGCGCCGCCAGCACGTGAGGTCGATGGCGCCGACGGTCTTGCCCGAGATCGGATGGTGGATCGGCACGGCCGCGCAGGCCAGGTCCTCGAGGTGCTCGGCGTAGTGCTCGTGGCCGAACACGTGCATCGGCCGCCCGCCCTCCAGCGCCGTGCCGATGCCGTTGGTGCCCACGAACTGCTCGGCGTAGCTGAAGCCGGGCGCCAGGTTGACCCGGTCCAGGTGCGCGGTGAGGTCGCGGTCGGCGGTCATCCGGCTCAGCACCACGCCCGCCGGGTCGGTGAGGATGATGCTGATCGGCTGGCCGTCGAGGTTCTCCCGCAGGTGGCGCAGCACCGGCAGCGCGCTGTGCGTCAGCGGCGTGTCCAGGTCGGGGTCGCGCAGGTAGGTCAGCTCGATCCGGTCGGCGGCGACGTTCCAGTGCCGCGACCGCCACCACGAGGCCAGGATCGTGTCGCGGACCTGGGCCGGCTCGATCTTCTCGGCGGACAGGAACCGTTCGCGGGTCACGGCGAGCCCGTCGGCGTCCGCCGAGACGGAGGCCGTTGACGGGGGTTGTTTCGGTGTGCGCGACACTGCGCCCCCTTCCCGGACCCGTCGACGGCCTTCGACGCCCGGTGCTCACTACAAAATACGCGCAGGTGACCCCGGACGTGTCTCATGTTGAGACCGCACGTGCATCTGGCACGCCGTGTGATGCCCCCATGGACGCCGAGACGTACAACCCGTGGAGCGTCGTCAACGTCGTGTTCCACCATCTCGCCGCGCAGGGCCTGCACCCGGTGCTGGGCGGCCGCGATCCGGGCGAGCCGGCCGCGCGGCTGCTCGAGGCGCTGGGCATCACACCGGCCGCGGAGGGGGACCGGCAGGTCGCCGCGGGCGTCAAGGTCCACCTGGCCGAGATCCGGGCGGCCTTCTTCGAGCAGCCCCCTGCTTCAAGTTGAGACAGCCGCACGCGGATACGTGCGGTGTCATTCCTGTCACGACACGTACCGGTGAAGGAGTGAGGATGAGTCGGCAGAGTGTGGCCAGGGCCCACCAGAAGATCCAGGAGCTCTCCTGGGAGCCGATGTACCACGAGCCGGTGTCGCAGTACGGCACCGACTACACGTTCCGCAAGGCGCAGAAGAAGGACCCGCTCAAACAGGTCCTGCGCTCGTACTTCCCGATGCAGGAGGAGAAGGACAACCGGGTGTACGGCGCCTCCGACGGCGCGATCCGCGGCAACATGTTCCGCCAGGTCCAGGAGCGCTGGCTGGAGTGGCAGAAGCTGTTCCTGAGCATCATCCCGCTGCCGGAGATCTCCGCGGCGCGGGCGATGCCGCTGCTGTTCCGCACCGTGCCCAACCCGGAGCTGCACAACGGCCAGGCGATCCAGATGATCGACGAGGTCCGGCACTCGACGATCCAGCAGAACCTCAAGCGCCTGTACATGAACAACTACATCGACCCGGCCGGCTTCAACAGCAGCCTGCGCAACTTCCAGAACGACTACTGCGGCACCATCGGCCGGCAGTTCGCCGAGGGGTTCATCACCGGCGACGCGATCACCGCGGCCAGCATCTACCTGACGATCGTGGCCGAGACCGCGTTCACCAACACGCTGTTCGTGGCGATGCCGGCCGAGGCCGCCGCCAACGGCGACTACCTGCTGCCGACGGTGTTCCACTCGGTGCAGTCCGACGAGTCGCGGCACATCAGCAACGGGTACGCGACGCTGCTCATGGCGCTGTCGGACGAGAGCAACCACCAACTGCTCGAGCGTGACCTGCGCTACGCCTGGTGGAACAACCACCGCGTGGTCGACGCGGCGATCGGGACCTTCATCGAGTACGGCACCAAGGACCGCCGCAAGGACCGCGAGAGCTACGCCGAGATGTGGCGCCGCTGGATCTACGACGACTACTACCGCAGCTACCTCGTACCGCTGGAGAAGTACGGCCTGACCATCCCGCACGACCTCATCGAGGAGGCCTGGAACCAGATCTGGAACAAGGGCTACGTCCACGAGGTCGCGCAGTTCTTCGCCACCGGCTGGCTGGCCAACTACTGGCGGATCGACCCCATGACCGACGCCGACTTCGAGTGGTTCGAGCACAAGTACCCCGGCTGGTACAACCGGTACGGCAAGTGGTGGGAGCAGTACAACCGCCTGTCGCGGCCCAACGGCCACCACCCGATCGTGGCCGAGGACGTCGACTACCAGTACCCGCACCGCTGCTGGACCTGCATGGTGCCGTGCCTCGTGCGCGAGGACATGGTCATGGCAGAGGTCGACGGCCAGTGGCGCACCTACTGCCACGAGGCGTGCCGGTGGACCGACGCCGAGGCGTTCCGGCCGGTGTACCAGGGCCGCAACACCCCGAACATGGGCCAGCTCATCGGCGCCCGCGAGTGGGAAACGCTGTACCACGGCTGGAACTGGGCCGACGTCGTCAGCGACATGGGCTTCGTCCGCGACGACGGCAGGACGCTCGTCGCCCAGCCGCACCTGGACCTGGACCCGAAGAAGATGTGGACGCTGGACCACCTGCGCCGCATGCCCGAGGTGCTCAGCCCCAACGTGCTGCTCAACCAGATGACGCCGCAGGAGCGCGAGGCGTTCCACGCCGACTACATCCGCGGCGGCCCCGCCGGCCGTCCGGCACCCAAGAAATAGGCACCGTGGGCGACAAGCACCTGGTCCGGTTCGAGCCGGTCGGGATCGAGATCGAGGTCGACGAGGACCAGACGGTCCTGCGTGCCGCGGCCGAGCAGGGCATCATGCTCATGCACGGCTGCAAGGAGGGGCAGTGCGCCTCCTGCAAGTCGTTCGTCCTGGACGGCGACGACATCGAGCTCGATCGCTACTCGACGTTCGCGTTGCCCGACTACGAGAAGGACGAGGGCTTCACCCTGCTCTGCCGGGCGCACGTCTACGAGGACGTGCGGATCGAGCTGCTCAACTTCGACGAGGACATGATCCGGTCCGGCCTGCCGATCCAGCAGGCCGTGGCCGAGGTCGTGTCGATCGAGCCGGTGACCCACGACCTGCGCCACCTCGTCCTGCGCCTGATCGAGCCGGCGGAGATCAAGTTCTTTCCCGGCCAGTACATGGACATCACCGTGCCGGGCGCCGGCGAGACCCGGTCGTTCTCGATGGCCAACGTCTCCAGCCGCGAGGACGGCCGGCTCGAGTTCGTCATCAAGGTGTACCCCGGCGGGCTGTTCTCGTCCTTCCTGGACACCCGGCTGGCCGTCGGGGACCGGCTCGACATCACCGGCCCGTTCGGGGTCTTCACGCTGCGGGAGGCCCACGACGAACGCATCGTGTTCGTCGGCGGCGGCGCCGGCCTGGCGCCGATCCTCGGCCTGCTGCGCTCGATCGCCGAGCGGGGCATCGAGCGCCCGGCGGTCTTCTACTACGGCGCCCGGACCCGGCGGGACCTGTGCTTCGGCCCGGAGCTCCGGGCGCTCGAGGCCACCATCAAGGACTTCCGCTACGTGCCGGCACTGTCCGAAGAGGACGGTGCCGGCTGGGACGGCGAGACCGGGCTCGTCACCGACGTGCTCAAGCGGCACGAGACCGACCTCAAGGGCGCGCACGCCTACGTGTGCGGGCCGCCGCCGATGGTCGAGGCGGCGATGGCCGCGCTCACCGCGCTCGGCGTGGAAGAGAAACGCATCTACTTCGACAAGTTCACCACCACAGGTGGGGAGGATTGATGACGACCGTGCCGCAGGAACGCAGCGTTCCGAAGCCCGTCTTCACCGACGCCGAGGCCGGCGCCAAGCAGTTCCCGGACTCCGGCGCCCGCCGGTTCAACTACTACCTGCCGCAGAAGCGCAAGCAGACCCACTACGAGGACGTCACCGTCGAGGTGCAGCCGGACCCGCGGCACTACCTGGCGCAGGGCTGGCTCTACGGCTTCGCCGACGGCCGCGGCGGCTACCCGCTGGACTGGACCGCCCTGAAGGCCTGGGGCTCCGACCGGCCCGAGCCGCAGCGCGGGCCCGGTTCCGGCGGGCGCGGCTACGACTGGCCGGCGCACGGGTGGCACGAGTTCCGGGACCCCAACGAGGAGTGGGAGTTTTCGCTGTACCGCTACAACTCCAACGTCGTGCGCCAGGTCACCCAGAACGTGGAGGCGGCCCGCCGGGCCAAGGCGTTCGAGCAGTGGAACCCCAACTTCGTCGAGCGCCACGTCGGCGCCTGGATGCACGTCGACCACGGCCTCGGCCTCTACCTGTTCGCCAACGCCAACCGGCGCGCCCCCACGAACATGCACAACAACGCGATCTCGGTCAACAGCATGCACCGCATCCGGGCCGCGCAGGACCTCGCGCTGTACAGCCTGACCCTCAGCGAGGAGATCCCCGGCTTCGACGGCTCCGCCCACCTGGAGACCTGGAACACCGATCCGGCCTGGCAGGGTGTACGGGACACGGCCGAGGCGCTCACCGCGATCGACGACTGGTGCGAGGCGGTCCTGGCGGCCAACGTCGTGTTCGAGCCGCTGGTCGGCGAGCTGTTCCGCAGCGGGCTCGTCCAGCACGCGGCCCCCCGCAACGGCGACTTCGTGACCCCCACGATCGTCGGCGCGGAGGAGTACGACTTCTCGGAGCGTGACCTGCGTTACACCGTGGCGATGTTCCAGCTGCTCACCAACGACCGCGAGTTCGCCGAGCACAACCGGGGCCTGATCGGGCAGTGGCTGGCGAACTGGGTGCCGCGGTGCATCGCCGCCGCCCGGGCGCTGCAGCCGCTGTGGTCCCAGCCCGACGCGAAGCCGCCGCGCTTCGAGGACGCCCTCGACCGGGCCAAGAGCCGCTTCGCCGGCATCCTCACCGACCTCGGCCTGCCGACCCCGAAGGAGCTGGCCCAGTGACCACCACCGAGTTCGGGCACAGCCCGTTCAAGTCCGACAGCAGCCCGTCCAACATGTGCGGCTTCACGCTCATGAACAACCAGGTCGGCGTCGTCGTCGCCGAGGTGATGGCGGGCAAGCCCAACGTCCAGGTGCTGCCGCTGCCCTCGATGATCCGCGTCGACGCGTTCGGCCGGATGGACGTCGTGTACGACGAGATCTCCGAGGCCCTCGGCGAGGAGCCCGGCTACTTCGACGCGGCCCAGTTCGAGGAGAGCATGTCGACGCACTACGGCCGCATGATCCACGAGGACGACCGGACCATCATGTTCGCCAACCCCGAGGACGCGGCCGAGTACATCGGCTTCGACCTCACCGCCGGATCGAGGTAGCACCGTGTACGAGAAGGATGGCGAGCAGTACTTCGTCGTCGACAGCCACATGCACTACTGGAACGCCGCCCCGGACAACTGGGTGCCGGGCGCGGAGCAGTACGCCAAGGGCTGGATCGAGTGCTTCCACGCGTACCAGGGCCTCGGGCCCGAGGAGACGCACTGGCCGATCGAGAAGTTCATGAAGTACACCGAGGAAGACCTCATGCGCGACGTCTTCCAGGACGGCCACGTCGACGTCGCGGTGTTCCAGCCGACATACCTCACCGAGTGGTACCGCGAGGGCTTCAACACCACCGAGCGCAACGCCGCCCTCGGCGAGAAGCACCCCGGCCGGTTCATCGCCAACACCCGCTGGGATCCCCGCGAGGGCGACGACGGCCTCAAGCGGCTCAAGGAGAACGTCGAGCGCTACGGCTCCCGCGGCGTCAAGCTCTACACCGCCGAGTGGCGCAACGGCTCGCGGGGCTGGAAGCTCACCGACCGCGAGGCCTACCGCTACCTCGAGGCCTGCCAGGAGCTCGGCATCGTGAACATCCACGTCCACAAGGGACCGACGATCTGGCCGCTGGACAAGGATGCGTTCGACGTCAGCGACGTCGACCACGCCGCGACCGACTTCCCCGGCCTGAACTTCATCGTCGAGCACGTCGGCCTGCCCCGTATCGAGGACTTCTGCTTCATGGCGACGCAGGAGCCCAACGTGTACGCCGGGCTGTCGGTCGTCATCGGCGGGCTCATGCACGCCCGGCCGCGCTTCTTCGCCAAGGTCATGGGGGAGCTGCTGTTCTGGGTCGGCGAGGACAAGATGACCTTCGGCAGCGACTACGGCATCTGGGAGCCGAAGTGGCAGGTCGAGGGCTTCGTCGACTGGGACTACCCGGACGACGAGTTCTCCGACTACCCGCGGGTGACGACCGCGACCAAGAAGAAGATCCTCGGGCTCAACGCGGCCCGGCTCTACGGCATCGACGTGCCGGCGCAGTTCCGCCTCGACGCCGGCGACGGTACCCCGGCCGCCCGCGACGACGCGCAGCTCGTCGACTCGCCATGACCGGTGCACCGGCGGACCCCCTCCTCGCCGCCCTTCTCGTCGCCTTGGAGGGGGTCCGCGACCCCGAACTGGACGAGCCGATCACCGCGCTCGGCTTCGTCTCCTCGTGCACCCGCTCGCCGGACGGCGTCGCCGAGGTGCACCTGCGCCTGCCGACGTACTTCTGCGCGCCGAACTTCGCGTTCCTCATGGTCGCCGACGCCTACGACGCGGTCGCGGCCGTCGACGGGGTCCGCGCGGCCCGCATCGTGCTCGAGGACCACTTCGCGGCCGACGCGATAAACGCGGGCGTCGCCGCGCGGGCCGGGTTCGCGGGGTCCTTCGCCGGCGAGGCGGCCGGCGAGCTTGACGAGCTGCGCGCGGGGTTCCTGCGCAAGGCCGTGCTCGCGGGCACCGACCAGGTGTGCCGGCCCCTGCTCGGCGCCGGGCGCGACCCGGCGGACCTGGCCCGGCTGCGGCTCGGCGACGTGCCACCGTCGCCCGAGCTGCGGCGGCTGCGGCGACGCCGGGCCGAGCTCGGGCTCGCCGCCGGCGACGACGCGCCCCTGCTCATCGAGCCCGGCGGCGGGGGCGGCGTGCCGGGCGGAGCGGCGCCGCTGTACCTGCGCAAGGCGCGCACCACGCGCGTGAACATCGAGGCCAACACCGGCATCTGCCGCGGCATGCTGCGGCACCGCTACGCCGACGCGGGCCTCGGGCAAACTTCTGTGGAGGATCGATGAAGGCCGTTCGACTGCACGGCTACCACCAGACGCCCGTCGTCGAGGAGATCCCCGAGCCCGTCGTCTCCGGGCCGCTCGACGTCGTCGTACGCATCGGCGGGGCCGGTGTCTGCCGCACCGACCTGCACATCATCGAGGGCCAGTGGGCCGCGGCGATGAACCCCGCACTGCCCTGCACCCTCGGCCACGAGAACGCCGGCTGGGTGCACGCGATCGGCGCCGGCGTGACGAACGTCGCCGTCGGCGACACCGTGATCCTGCACCCCACCCCGACGTGCGGGCTCTGCCACGCCTGCCGCGCCGGCAACGACATGCACTGCGTCGACAGCAGCTTCCCGGGGCTGTCGCACGACGGCGGCATGGCCGAGCTCCTGCTCACCTCGGCCCGCGCCTGCGTCCGGCTCGACCGGGCCACCCGGCCCGAGGACGTCGCCGCCCTCGCCGACGCCGGCATCACCGCCTACCACGCCGTGCGCAAGGCGATTCCGCTGCTGTACCCCGGCACGACCGCCGTCCTGATCGGCGCCGGCGGCCTCGGGCACATCGGCATCCAGTGCCTGGCCGCGCTGACCGCCACGAAGATCATCGTGGTGGACCGCAACCCCGACGCGCTCAAGCTGGCCGAGCAGCTCGGCGCCGACCACACCGTCGTCGCCGACGGCCGGCACGTCGAGGCGGTCCAGGACCTGACGGGGGGCCGCGGCGCCGAGGTCGTGCTCGACTTCGTGGCCGAGCAGGGCGCCGAGCACGACGGCTTCGCGATGACCGGGCGCAACGGGTCGTACTTCGTCATCGGCTACGGCGGCACGGTACAGATCCCGACCCTCGACATCATCTCGACCGAGCGCAACATCATCGGCAACATCGTCGGGACCTACACCGACCTCGCCGAGCTCATGGTGCTCGCCGAGTCCGGCAAGGTCACGCTGCACACCAAGACCTACCCGCTCTCCGCCGCCGCGGAGGCGATCGCCGACCTCGACGCCGGCCGGGTCCGCGGCCGCGCGATCCTCGTGCCGTAGCGGCCGGGAGGAACCGATGGCCAAGGAACTCCGCTTCGGCCCGCAGGCGCGCAGCCTGCTGCTGGCCGGCGTCGACCAGCTCGCCGAGGCGGTGAAGTCGACGCTCGGGCCCAAGGGCCGCAACGTCATCCTGGAGAAGATCACCGGTTCGCCGGTGGTCACCAACGACGGCGTCACCATCGCCCGCGAGATCCACCTCAAGAACCAGTTCGAGAACATGGGCGCCCAGCTGGTCAAGGAAGCCGCGATCAAGACCAACGACATCGTCGGCGACGGCACGACCACCGCGACCGTGCTGGCCCAGGCGATCGTGCGCGAGGGCATGACCGCCATCGACGGCGGCGCCAACCCGGTGCTCGTCAAGCGCGGCATCGACCTCGCCGTGGGCCGGCTCGTCGAGCACCTGCGCGCCGTGGCCCGGCCGGTCGAGACCGAGGCGGACCTCGGGCGCGTCGCGGCGATCTCGGCCAACGACGACGAGGTCGTCGGCGCGGTGATCGCCAAGGCCTTGCACACCGTCGGCAACGGCGGGATCGTCACCGTCGAGGAGTCCGCCGCGCCCGGCTCGCACGGGATGAGCGTCGGGTTCGTCGAGGGCTTCGAGTTCGACAACGGGTACCTCTCGCCGTACCTCGTCACGAACCCGGCCGCCCTGGAGGCCGTCCTCGACGAGCCCTACATCCTGCTGTGCAGCGAGAAGATCACCAAGGTGCAGCAGCTCATGCCGATCCTCGACAAGATCATGCGGGCGCCCCGCCCGCTGGTCATCATCGCCGAGAACGTCGAGGGCACCGCGCTGAGCATGCTCGTGCACAACCACGTGAACCGCACCTTCCAGTGCGTCGCCGTCCGCGCCCCCGGCTTCGGGGACCGGCGGCTGCACAAGCTCGAGGACATCGCCGCGATCACCGGCGGCGCGGTGTACAGCCGCCACTCCGGCTTCTCGCTGGAGACCATGACCGTGGAACACCTCGGCCGGGCGACCCAGGTGCGGGTGACCGCCGGCAGCACCGCGATCATCGGCGGCAACGGCGCCCCCGACGACGTCGAGTTCCGCCTCACCCAGCTGCGCTCCGAGCTCGCCCGGGCCACCTTCGGCATCGACGAGGACGTGCTCACCGAGCGCATCGGCGCGCTCTCCGGCAAGGTCGCCGTCATCCGGGTCGGCGCCCCGACCAACGCCGAGCTCAAGGAGCTGCAGCACCGCGTCGAGGACGCGCTGTCGGCCACCCGCGCGGCGATGGCCGAGGGCGTCGTGGCCGGCGGCGGGGCGGCGCTGCTGCACGCCGAGTCCGCGCTGCACGACCTCGAGGTCAAGGACGACTACGCCACCGGCGTGGAGATCGTGCGCCGCGCCCTCACCGAACCCGCCTTCCTGATCGCCGCCAACGCCGGCTACTCCGGTCCCGAGGTCGTCGCGCGCCTGCGACACCTCGGCCCGGAGGAGGGCTTCGACGCCCTCGAGGGCCGCTACGGCAACATGCTGGAGATGGGGATCGTCGACCCGCTCCGGGTGGCGCGCTCCGCGCTGCAGAACGGTGCCTCAGTGGCCGGGCTCCTGCTCACCACGAACACACTCGTGGCCGAGGAACAGACGCCGTGGGGTGGCAGCCCGGCGCTCATGACGGAGTTCGGCGCGCTCGACGAGGGTCTGCACCAGCCCTCGCCGGACTCGAGTACCCCGCAGTCGCTCGGGCTCGGCCCGTCGGTCGGCTGAGAGCAGCCGAGCATGCCACCCCTTCCCGGGGACGGCGGTGCCATCGCCGCCGTCCCCACCCTCGACCAGCCGCCGCGGCCCGCCCCGGCCCTGCACGCCCTGCGCGCCCGCGGACGCCTGCGCGGCGGCCTGGCCCTGCTCGGCCCCGCGTTCGTGGCCGCCGTCGCCTACATCGACCCGGGCAACTTCGCGATAAACATCACCGCCGGGGCCGCCCACGGATACCTGCTCGTCTGGGTCATCATCACCGCGAACCTCATGGCGATGCTGGTGCAGTACCTGTCGGCCAAGACCGGCGTGGCCACCGGCCGCGACCTGCCGGAGCTGTGCCGCGAGCACTTCCCGCGCGCGGTCGCCCGGGGCCTGTGGGTGCAGGCCGAGGTCATCGCCATGGCCACCGACCTCGCCGAGTTCGTCGGCGCCGCCGTCGGGCTCTACCTGGTCTTCGGCGTGCCGCTGTTCGCCGCCGGCCTCATCACCGCCGTGGTCGCTTTCGGCATCCTGGCGCTGGAGCAGCGCGGGTACCGCCGCTTCGAGCTGGCCATCGCCGCCCTGCTCGCCATCGTCTTCCTCGGGTTCCTCTACGACCTCGCCGCCGTCGGCGCCGACCCGGGCGCCATCGCCGGGGGACTGCTGCCCCGCCTGGGCGACAGCGGCGCCCTGCTGCTCGTCGCGGGCATCTTCGGCGCGACCGTCATGCCGCACGTGGTGTACCTGCACTCCGCCCTGACCAAGGCCCGCGTCTCCTGCCGCGACGACGCCGAGCGGCACGAGCTGCTGCGCTTCCAGCGCCTCGACGTGATCGTCGGCCTCGGCGCCGCCGGTGTCATCAACCTCTCGATGCTCGTCGTCGCCGCCTCACTGTTCCACGGCACCGCCCGCGCGGGCACAGACTCGATCGAGGCCGCGCACGCGGGCCTCGCCGACCTGGTCGGCGGCGGCGCGGCCCTGGCCTTTGCCGCGGCCCTGCTCGCCTCCGGCCTGTCCTCCTCGAGCGTCGGCACCTACGCCGGCCAGGTCGTCATGCAGGGCTTCATCCACCGGCGCATCCCGCTGTTCCTGCGCCGGGGCCTGACGATGCTGCCCGCCCTCCTCGTGCTGGGCCTGGGCCTGCCGCCGACCGGGAGCCTGGTCGCGTCCCAGGTGGTCCTGTCCTTCGGCATCCCGTTCGCCCTGGTACCGCTGGTGCTGCTCACCCGCCGCCGCGACATCATGGGCACCTTCGTGAACCGCCCGCTGACGACGGCCGCGACTTCGCTGATCGCCGCGCTCATCATTGTTTTGAACGTGTACCTGCTGTGGACGGTGCTGCGGGGGCACTAAGGTATGGCGTCGTGGTCGATCCCTCGTACCAGCCGCAGTACTGGGCCCCGCCTCCGTCGCCTTTTACGGGTCCGCCGCCGTTTCCGGGTGCGCCGCCTTCGCCCCCGGTCGTGAACGCGGAGCCGAAGCGGGCCGGGATCGGGCGGCGGCTGCTCGGCTGGTGGATCGACTACCTGATCGTCATGGTGCCCGGCGTGGCCCTGGTCGGGTACGCGCTGTGGAGCCTGATACGCGGCCTGCCCAACTACGTCGGCGGCGTCGCCGCCGACGTCGGGGCCACGCGCCTGGTCGGGCTGGTCACACACCGCGGCGCGGGCGGCCCCGGCTTCCGGGCGGTGGCCTCGGGCCAGTGGCTCGACCTGGCGTTGCCGCTGATTTTGGCGGTACTCGCTGTGCCGCTGCTGCAGTTCACGTACCAGGCGTCGATGCTGGCCTGGCGGGGCCGGACGATCGGCAAGATCGTCGCCGACACCAAGGTCGGGGGCGGGCGGTTCGCGGTGCGGCGGGCCTTCGCCACCACGTTCGTCGAGACTGGGCTGGTCGGGGTCGGGCTGGCCCTGGCCGTCTACGGGGAGTTCTCCCTCGGCGTCCTCGTACTGGCCGTGGCGACGGTGGTGTGGTGGGTCAACCTGCTGCCTGCCCTCGGCCCGAAGCACCGCACCGTCGTGGATCGCGTGGCCGGGACGGTGGTCGTGCGGCGGGCGCTCTACGCGCAGGTCGCGGCGGCCACCGCGGAGCTCGCACGGCGCACGTCGGGCGCGGCCATCGACGCCGGGCGGCGGACCACCGGTGCGGCGCTGGACGCCGGGCGGCGGACCACGGGGGCGGCGCTGGACGCGGGTCGGCGGACCACGGGGGCGGCGCTGGACGCGGGTCGGCGGACCACGGATGCGGCGGTTGACGCCGGGCGCTGGACGACTGGTGCGGCGGTCGACGCCGGGCGCTGGACTGCGGGCGCGGCGCTGGACGCCGGGCGCCGGACCGGGGATGCGGCCGCGGTGGCCGGTCGCATGGGCGCGGACGCGGCGGTGGTGGCGGCCCAGGTCGCGGCGGAGGCGGCGGCCGCGGCCCGGCGCCGCGGAGCGGAACACCTCCCGGCGGCGGCCCGGCGCACCACGGACGCGGCGGCCGCCGCGGCGCGCAAGACAGCCGCGGCGGCCGCGGAGGCGGCGGCAGTGGCGGGCCAGGCGGCACGGCAGGGCGCGGCGGCGGCCGGCGAGGCGGCGCGGCAGGGCGCCGAGAAGCTGGTCCAGGCCGCGCCCGTGCAGCAGGCGCTCAACTCGAAGGTCGGCCAGCAGTCGCAGGCCTTGGGCGCCGCCGGCGCGAAGCGGGCCCGCGAGCTCGGCGACCGCACGGCCGGCGCGGCGCGCAAGGTCGGCGACCGGGCGCAGCAGCTGTGGCAGGAGCGCCAGGCGGCGCGGGCCGAGCGCCAGGAGCCGAACACGCCCGCCGAACCGCCGACCGCACCGGCACCGCCCGCCCTACCCGCCGCGCACTCGTCCGCCGCGCCGTCCGAGCCTGACGCCGTGCCGTCCCAGTCGTTCGCCGTGCCGACCGTGCCGTCCCAGTCTCCTACCGTGCCGTTCCACCCCGCCGCCGTGCCTTCCGAGCCTTCCACTGTGCCGTCCCAGTCGTTTGCCGTGCCCGCCGTGCCGTCGCAGCCTCCGGCCGTGCCGTCGCAGCCTCCGGCCGTGCCGTCGCAGCCTCCGGCCGTGCCGTCGCAGCCTCCGGCCGTGCCGTCGCAGCCTCCGGCCGTGCCGTC
>NZ_JBEZDS010000100.1:0-14889 GCF_040648435.1 Dactylosporangium sp. NPDC049140
AGGCGACGGTGATGGCGACTGCCGGGCTGGTGGATGCCGGGGTGGAGGTGGAGCCGCCGATCGGGGCGCCGCTGGGCAATGTGCAGGTGTATGTGCTGGATGCTGCGTTGCACCCTGTGCCGGTTGGTGTGCCGGGTGAGATGTACATCGGTGGTGTTGGTCTGGCCCGGGGGTATGTGGGACGTCCCGAGATGACCGCTGAGCGGTTCGTGGCTGGGCCGGGCGGTTCACGGTTGTACCGGTCCGGGGATGTTGCACGGTGGCGGGCCGACGGGGTGCTGGAGTTCGTCGGCCGTGCCGATGATCAGCTGAAGGTGCGCGGGTTCCGGGTCGAGCCGGGCGAGGTTGAGGCCACGCTCCGGGCGCTGCCGGGTGTGGTGGACGCCGTTGTGGTGGCGGAAGACGGGCGGCTCGTGGCGTATGTCGTACCGGCTCGAGGTGAGTCGCTTGCCGTTGAGGCGTTGCGACTCGGGGTGGGCGCACGGTTGCCGGAGTATATGGTGCCGTCGGTGTTCGTCGAGTTGACGTCGTTGCCGTTGAACCGGAACGGGAAGGTTGATCGGCAGGCGCTGGACGGGGTGCAGTTGCCGGTCGGGGGCGCATATGTGGCGCCGGTCGGGCCCGTGCAGGAAGTGCTGGCCGGGCTCTGGGGCGAACTGCTCGGGATCGACCGGGTCGGGGCGTCCGACGACTTCTTTGCGCTCGGTGGGCATTCGCTGCTCGCGACGCAGGTCGTGTCGCGGGTGCGGAGTGTGTTCGGGGTTGAGGTACCAGTCGCGGCCGTGTTCGATGCGCCCACCGTGGCCCGGCTCGCCGCGGTGATAGAAGGCTCCTCGGCCGGTCCCGCGGCGCCTCCGCTCGTGCCGGTGCCGCGCGACCGGGAGCTGCCGTTGTCGTTCGCACAGCAGCGGCTGTGGTTCCTGGCGCAGCTCGAGCCGGACTCGGTCGAGTACAACATGCCGTTCCGGATCCGGCTCGTCGGTGACCTGAACGTCGACGCGCTCGCGGCGGCGCTGCGCGGGCTGGTGGCACGGCACGAAGTCCTGCGCACGCGGCTGGTCGCCGGCCCGGACGGGGTGCCGGCGCAGGTCGTGGACGCGCCGGTCGACTTCGACCTGCCGGTGGTGGACCTGTCCGCCGGCGGCGTCGAGGAGTGGCTCGCCGCCGACGCGGTGGTGCCGTTCGACCTGGCCGCGGGCTGGCTGTGGCGGGCATCGCTGCTGCGGGCCGGCGATGACGAGCACATGCTCGCGCTGACGATGCACCACGCGGTCGGCGACGAATGGTCCGACGGCGTGCTGCGCCGTGAGCTCGAGGCCCTGTACGCGGGCGCCGAGCTGCCCCCGCTACCCGTGCAGTACGCCGACTACGCCGTGTGGCAGCGCGACTGGCTCACCGGCGACGTACTCGAAGAGCAGCTGGGCTTCTGGCGCACACGACTGACCGGCGCGCCCGTGCTGGACCTGCCGACCGACCACCCGCGCCCGGCCGTGCGCACCTCGGACGGGGCGATCATCGACTTCGCCGTGCCGGACGACATCGCCGAGCGACTCCACGATCTGTCCCGGGGCGCTGGCGCATCGATGTTCATGACGCTGTTCGGCGCCTACACACTACTGCTGCAGCGATACTCCGGTCAGGACGACATCGTCGTCGGCACACCCATCGCCAACCGCAACCGGGCCGAGATCGAGGGTCTGATCGGGTACTTCGTCAACACGCTGGTACTCCGCACGGACCTGTCCGGCGACCCGACCTTCGCCGAGCTGCTGACCCGGGTGCGCACGGGAACACTGGAGGCCTTCGCCCACCAGGACGTGCCGTTCGAGCGCCTCGTCGACGAGCTGGTCACGGACCGGGACCGCTCCCGGACTCCGCTGTTCCAGGTCCTCTACAACTACTTCGCCGCGGGCGACGCGGACGAGAACGACGGCGACGGCATCGACGGCCCCGCACGCGCCGCCCACGCCAAGTTCGACCTACGCCTGATCATGTCCGAACGCAGCGGCGGCCTGAAGGGCTCGCTGCACTACGCGACCAGACTGTTCGACGAGCCGACAATCCGCCGGATGATCACCCACTTCCAGCAACTGCTCGCAACGGTCGCCGGGAGCGCGGAACTCCATCTGTCCGAAGTGGACCTCGAGGCTGCTCAGCGGGACACCTGGAACGACACGGACGCGGACCTGCCTCAGGTCTCAGGCATCCATGAGCTGGTCCGGCCCTCGGACGCGACAGCGGTGGTTGCGGGTGGTGAGTCGTGGACGTTCGCCGAGGTCGTGAGCCGTTCGAACCGTCTGGCGCATTTGTTGCGTTCGGTGGGTGTGGGCCCGGAGTCGGTGGTGGGTCTGGCGACTGATTCGGGTGTCGACTTTGTGGTGTCGGTCCTGGCGGTGTGGGCGGCCGGCGGTGCGTATGTGACCCTGGATGGTTCTCAGCCGGCGCAGCGGTCGGCGTTTATGTTGGCTGAGGCTGGTGTGTCGGTCCTGGTCGGCACGGCCGACGTGATCGGTGACCTCCCGGTCGGCCGGTTGCGGACCGTGCTGTTGGATGATCCGCTGTTGCAGACTGTGCCGGACACGGCCCTGCGCACGGTGGTGTCGCATCTGGACCGGGTTGCGTACGTGATGTTCACGTCCGGTTCCACGGGTCGTCCCAAGGCTGTGCAGGTGACGCACCGCGGTCTGCTCAACTACGTCACGGGTGTGCCGTCCCGGTTGGGGATCGGTGAGCCGGGCCGGTCGTATGCGTTGTTGCAGCCGCCGACCACGGACTTCGGGAACACGATGTTGTTCACGGCGTTGACGACCGGTGGATGTCTGCATTTCGTGGACCCGGCGATCGTCACTGACCCGGACCTGGTCGACGCCTACCTGACCGACCATGCGATCGATTACGTGAAGATCGTGCCGTCGCATCTGCTGGGTCTGGGTGTGTCGCGGGTTCGGCCGGCTCGGGCGTTGATCCTGGGTGGTGAGGCGACGCCGGTTGAGGTGGCTCGGGAGTTGGCGGGTCGTGCGGCGAACCATTACGGGCCGACGGAGACGACGGTTGGTGTGGCGACCGTGCGGCTCACGGATGACGTGCTGCACGGCACGGTGGTGCCGATCGGTGCGCCGCTGCCGAACATCCGCCTGCATGTGCTGGACCGGTTCCTGCGGCCCGTGCCGGTCGGTGTGCGCGGCGAGCTGTACGTGGGTGGTGCAGGGCTGGCCCGTGGGTATCGGGGCCGCCCCGAACTGACCGCCGAACGGTTCGTCGCTGCCGAGGGCGGGTTGCGGCTGTATCGGACCGGGGATGTCGTCGTGCGCCGCCCGGATGGGCTGATTGCGTTCCTCGGGCGTGCCGACGATCAGGTGAAGGTCCGCGGGTATCGGATCGAGCCCGGTGAGGTCCAGGCGGCGCTGCTCGCGCACCCCGCTGTGGCCGCCGCGGTTGTGGTGGCTGATGGGCAGCGGCTGGTCGGCTATCTGGTCGCGGATGATGGGATGCCGTCCGTTGCCGATCTGCGGGCATTCCTCGCGGCACGGCTGCCGGAGCACATGATCCCGGCCGTGTTCGTTGAACTCACCGCGATCCCGCTCACCGCCAACGGGAAGCTCGACCGGGCGGCGCTGCCTGCACCCGATCAGAGCCGGCCTGAGCTTGACGGTGGGTTCGTGGCGCCGCGGACACCCGCCGAGGAGCAGCTCGCGGCGATCTGGAGTGACGTGCTCGGGGTTGAGCGGGTCGGCGTGCACGACAACTTCTTCGAGCTCGGCGGACACTCCCTGCTCGCGACCCAGGTGGTGACTCGCATTCGGGCGGTGTTCGATGTCGAGCTGCCCGTTGCGGCGCTCTTTGACACGCCGACGGTGGATGGACTCGCCGGGGTGGTCAAGCGGGCGATGGTCGGCACCGGTGGCGGCGACGAGGAGCTGGAGGAGTTCGAGCTCTGAGCGTCCGGCCCCGTCGTGGTGTGACCGAGCGGCGGGGCCCGCGGTGCCGGATTGCCGTGGAACCTGCCTGTTTGGTGGTCAGGCCGCAGGCATGCCTTGCGCCGTGCCCGATTTCGTGGCCAGGCCGCGCCGGCTCGCCGTGGACGCTGCACGGTCTCGTGGGCGTGCCGCAGGTTCCAGGTGCCGGCTCACCTTGGACCGTGCTCGGTGTCGTCGTCGGGCTGTGGGCTCGGGATGCCGGCTCGGTCCGTACCGTGCTCGGCCGTGCCGTGACGTCGCCAGACCGTTGGGGTCGTGGTGTCGGCCTGCCGCGGGCCCGGAGGTAAAGCTCCGCCGCAAACCTGGAGGTAAAGAAAGATCTGCCGCGGGCCTGAGGTAAAGCCCGCCGCGGGTCCGGAGGCGAAAGTCTGCCGCGGGCCTGAGGTAAAGCCCGCCGCGGGCCCGGGGGAGAAGTCCCGACCCGGCCGCGGGAGGCGTGCGAAAGCACGGTGCTGAGCCGAGTCCGGTGGGGGCGTGGGGCAGGGGTGGCGCGCCGATGGTGGCGCATTGCCGCTCCTTCGCCGCGGATGCGAGCCTGATCGCGCCATCAGACCGCGGACCCGGACCGCCACCGGTACGACGGCGGCGGAACGGCCGGCCGCGCATCGAGCGCGGCGACGGCCGAGCCGCCGCGGGCCGAACGAATCCCACGGGAGCAGTTCATGACCGTCCTGCGCATCGGTCACATCGAGCTCTACGCGACTGAGCGGGAAGAGCTCGTCGACTACTTCGTCTCCGCCCTCGACTTTGCTGACATGGCCCGGGCGCGATCGTCGCGCGCTGAGTCGTCTCTGCTGCAGCGCGGCGACGTGCGGCTGATCGTCACCGAAGGGGACGTCGCCGCTGAGTTTCTGGAACGGCACGGTGACGGTGTCGCCGACATCGCGTTCATCTGTGACGACGTTGCCGCGACCCGGGATCGGGCGCTCGCGGCGGGGGCACGGGCCGTCGGCGAGAACGCCGTTGCGGCGTTCGGCTCCGTTCGGCACAGTCTGCTGCCCGAGTCGACGCGGTACGCCCCCGCCAGCCTGCCCTGGACGCCGGCCGCGCGGGCGGCGCGTCGGGCCGACGCCGAACGGAGCCCGCACATCCGGGCGCTGGACCACATCGCGGTCGTACTCGACGCCGGCGACCTGCACGAGCGCGTCGAGCACTACATCGAGGCGTTCGGCTTCGAACGGTACTCCAGCGAATTCATCGAGGTCGGCAACCAGGCGATGGACTCGATCGTCGCCCGGAACCTGGCCGCCACCGCCACTTTCACGTTCCTGGAGCCGGTGACGAACCGCGAGGCCGGCCAGCTCGACGCGTTCCTCGACCGCAACGCGGGGCCGGGCGTGCAGCACCTGGCGTTCCTGGTCGACGAGATCGTGCCGGCCGTGCGCGACTTCCGCGACCGGGGCGTGGACTTCCTGACCACGCCGGGCGCCTACTACGACGCGCTCAGCGACCGGCTGCGCGAGATGTCGGTCGAGATCGCCGACCTGCGCGACACGAACGTGCTGGCCGACCGGGACGAGTGGGGATACCTGCTGCAGCTCTTCACACGGTCACCGCACTCCCGCAACACGCTGTTCTACGAGCTCATCCAGCGGCGCGGCGCACGCGGGTTCGGCAGCGCCAACATCCGTGCGCTGTACGAGGCCGTCGAACGGGAAGATCGGATCGTCGCGGAGTGACCGCGCTGACCCTCGCCGATCTGGCCGCCGAGGCGCGCCGGCGGCTCGACCCGGCGGTCTGGGACTTCATCGAGGGCGGCGCCGGCCAGGAGCGCACGCTGGCCGGGAACCGGGCCGCGTTCGAGCGCACGTGGCTGCGCCCGACCGTGCTCGCCGCCGCCGGGACGCCCCGGCTCGACACGACGATCCTGGGACGGCGCTGGGCCGTGCCGTTCGGGGTCGCACCGCTGGCGTACCAGACCCTGGCCCATCCCGACGGGGAACTCGCCACCGTGCGGGCCGCGGGCGCGGCCGGGGTGCCGGTCGTCGTCAGCACCTTCGCCGGGCGCACGTTCGAGGAGCTCGCGGAGGCTGCGGCGGCGCCGTTGTGGCTGCAGGTGTACTGCTTCCGCGACCGCGACACCACCACCGCCCTCGTGCGCCGGGCCGAGGCCGCGGGGTTCGACGCCCTCGTCGTCACCGCCGACACGCCGCACCTCGGGCGCCGGCTGCGCGACGAGCGCAACGGGTTCCGGCTGCCGCCGCACATCCGCCCGGCGAACCTGCCCGCGGGCGACTACGCGTCGCCGAGCGGGCACGCCCGGGCCGAGCTCGACCCCGGCCTGGACTGGGGCATCGTGGACTGGCTGCGCGGCATCACGTCGCTACCGGTCCTCGTCAAGGGCGTCCTCACCGGCGCCGACGCGGAGCGGGCGCTGACCGCCGGCGTCGACGGCATCATCGTGTCCAACCACGGCGGCCGGCAGCTCGACGGCGCGCCGCCGACCCTGGACGCGCTGCCCGAGGTGGCCGCGGCGACCCGGGGCAAGTGCCCGCTGCTGCTAGACGGCGGCGTACGCCACGGTGCCGACATCATCGCCGCCCGCGCCCTGGGCGCCGATGCCGTGCTCATCGGCCGGCCCGTGCTGCACGGGCTCGCGGCCGGCGCGCAGGACGGGGTGGCGCGGATGCTGGAGATCCTGCGCGAGGAGACCATGGACGCCATGACCCTGGCGGGCCTGTCTGACCTCGACACCGCCGGCCCTGACACCGTGACGACCACCGCCCCGCCCGAGCCGACCGTGCGGCACGGGGATGAGTCGCATCCCAGCACGGTCGTCGAGCCTGTGCTCGCCGTGCCGCACGGGGATGAGTCGCAATCCGGCACGGTCGTCGTGCCTAAGGCGGCTGTGGGGCACGGGGATGAGTCGTACACCGGCACGGTCGTTGTGCCCGAGGTGGCTGTGCGGCACGGGGATGAGTCGCAACCCGGCACGGTCGTCCGGCCTGCGCCGGCCGTGCTGCGCCGGGCCGAGCTGCATCCCAGCCTGTCCGACCCGCTCATGGACACGATGAACTTTCTCAACGAGATCGCCCTGCGCCACCCGGACGCGATCTCGTTCGCGCCCGGCCGGCCGCACGACAAGTTCTTCAACACCGAGGACATCGTCGCCCACGTGCGGCGTTACCTGGTACACCTGCAGGAACAGGGCCGGTCGCCCGAGCAGATCCGGTCGGTGATGTACCAGTACGGGCCGACCGCCGGGCAGATCCGCGAGATCATCGCCGGGTCACTGCACGCCGACGAGGGCATCGACGTGCCGCCCGAGTCGATCGTCGTCACCGTCGGCGCGCAGGAGGCGATGCTGCTCGTGGTCCGGGCCCTCATCAGCGGGCCCCGGGACGTGCTGCTCGTGTCCAGCCCCTGCTACGTCGGCATCAGCGGCGCCGCGCGCATCCTCGACGTCGACGTCGTGCCCGTCGTCGAGCGGCCCGCGGGCCTGGAGCCGGCCGACGTCGCCGCCGCGATCGAGGCGCAGCTGGCGCTGGGCCGGCGGCCGCGGGCGTTCTACGTCATCCCGGACCATTCCAATCCGGCCGGGACCACTGTGCCGCTGGCGGCGCGGCGCGCGTTGCTGGAGCTTGCGGCACGGTACGACATCCTCATCATCGAGGACAGCCCGTATCGCCTGGTGAGCCCGGGCGCCCAGCTGCCGACCCTGAAGGCCCTGGACTCCGCGCGGCGGGTCGTGCACCTCGGCTCGTTCTCCAAGACCGTGTTCCCCGGCGCCCGCGTCGGCTTCGTCGTGGCCGACCAGGCGGTCGAGGGCGGCGGGCTCCTCGCCGACGAGCTCGCGAAGATCAAGAGTATGGTCACCGTGAACACGTCGCCGCTGAGTCAGGCGGCCGTCGCCGGTGCGCTGCTGTCGGCCGGGGGGCGGGTCACCGACCTCAACGCGGCCCCGGCCGAGCACTACGGCGAGTCGATGCGGCTCGTGCTGGAGCAGCTCGACCGGCGGCTGCCCGCCGCCCGGCGCGAGGCCCTGGGGGTGTCCTGGAACCGGCCCACCGGCGGCTTCTTCCTCAGCGCCACCGTGCCCTTCGTCGCCGACAACGCCGCCCTCGCACGGTCGGCCGAACGGTTCGCCGTGCTGTGGACGCCGATGTCGTACTTCTACCCGGGCGGCGGCGGCGATCGGGCCATCCGGCTCTCGACCAGCTATTTGACGCCTGAAGAGATCGAGGAGGGCATCGGACGCCTGGCGCGGTTCATCGAGTCGGAGGCGGCCTGAGCGGAGTGCGCCGCCGGGCTCGTTACTCTGGAGGCCGGTGGTGCACGGACCGGCGAAGGAGCGCGGCGGCATGGTCAAGGTGCTGATCGTCGACGACCACGAGGTCGTCCGGCAGGGCCTGCGGTTCATGCTGGCCCAGGAGCCCGGCCTCGAGGTCGTGGGCGAGGCCGCCGACGGCACGGCCGCGCTCGCCGAGATCCGCCGCACGCGCCCGGACGTGGTGCTGCTCGACATGGTCATGCCCGGGCTGGACGGGCTCGGGGTACTGCACGCGCTGCGCGGCGAGGAGCACCGACCGGGGGTCATCGTCCTGACGTCGTACTCCGACGAGCACAAAGCGATCGAGGCAGTGCGCGCCGGCGCTTTGTCGTACCTGCCCAAGACCACGACCGCCGACCGGGTCATCGAGGCCGTGCGGGCCGCGGCCACCGGCGGCAGCGTGCTCACCCCGAACGTCGCCGCCGCGCTCGTGCGGCGGTGGCGCGAACAGGACCGCGACGGGCCGCTCGAGCGGCTCTCCGCCCGGGAGCGCGACGTGCTCGTCGAGCTGTCCCGGGGCCGCTCCAACCGGGAGATCGCGCGCTCGCTGTCGCTGGGGGAGCAGACCGTGAAGTCGCACGTGTCGAGCATTCTGATGAAGCTCGACCTTCAGGACCGCACCCAGGCCGCCATCTTCGGGCTCCAGCACGGCCTGGTGCCGCTCGGGGACGCGCTGCGCGACCCGTCCGGCGACTGAGCGGCGCTGCCGAATCGGACGGCATTCAAGTCCGCTTTTACCGATCGGGATCGTATCGATGCGTCAGGTGGCCGTCTACCATGGGCGAGTGGGCGGCGGGCGTCCAACAGCGTCGGCGACGCAGTTGGACACAGCCACCCGGTTCGGCCAAGGAAGAACGAGCTTCGGGGAGCCGCCTTGGAACAGCCGCCGTTTCTGCAGTTGCTGCCCGGACATCGAGCGCCGGACGACACCGGCCCGACCGAGCTGTCCGAGCCCGAATGGTTACCGGTCCGCTCGTTACGCCCCGCCGACACGCCCCGGCAGCTCGGCGAGGACGTCGAGCACACGCAGATGCTGGCCCGCATCGACGCCCGCTTCCCGCCGATTATCGTGCACCGTCCCACGATGCGGGTCATCGACGGGATGCACCGGCTGGGGGCCGCGGTCCTGCGCGGCGACGAGCTCATCGAGGTCCGCTTCTTCGACGGTAACGAGCAGGAGGCGTTCGTCCTCGCCGTGCAGAGCAACATCGCGCACGGGCTGCCGCTGTCGCTCGCCGATCGCTCCCGGGCCGCCGAGCGGATCATCGCCGCCGCGCCCGGCTGGTCCGACCGGGCCATCGCCGCCGCCGCCGGGCTCGGCGCCCGCACGGTCGCCAACATCCGGCGCCGCCTGCGGATCCAGTCCGACAGTGAGGTACGGGCCCGCACCGGCCGCGACGGCCGTGTGCGCCCCCTCGACGGCGCCGGGGGCCGGCTCCGGGCCGCGCACATCATTCGCGAGCGGCCCGGTGCGTCGCTACGCGAGGTGGCCCGGGAGGCCGGGGTCTCACCGTCGACCGTCCGCGACGTCCGGCGCCGCCTGGAGGGGGGCGAGGATCCGGTGCCGCCGGCCCGTCAGCAGCGCAACGCGAAGGCGGGCCGCCCGGCGGTGACGTCGCCGGACGGCCCGGATCTCGCCGCGATGCTGCAGGGCCTGCAGAACGATCCGGCGCTGCGCTTCAGCGACTCGGGCCGGCAGCTGCTGCGCTGGATACTCTCGCGGGCCATCCACTCGGAGGAGCGGCTCGAGGTCATGGACAAGGTGCCGCCGCACTGCACGTACCTCATCGCCAACGTCGCCCGCTCGTGCGCCGACGAATGGCTGCGGCTGGCGGATCGCCTGGAACGCGAGGGCATCGGTACCGATTGAGGGCCGGCGGATCCCGCCGGCCCTCGACCAACGGTGTGCTACCAGCGCCACTCGCGCTGGTTGAACAGGTGCTCGGCGGTGATGCCGTTGTCGGTGCACCAGCCGATGAACTCGTCGATCTGCTTGAGCTGGTACGTGTCCTCGGTGTACGTCGTCGCCATGACGTGCCCCTGCCAGCTCTCCTCGCCCATGGCGTAGATGTAGGCCTCGTCGGCGTCGAGCTCGCGCATGATGTCGGCCGCCTGCTTGGCGTTGGAGCCGGACAGCTTGCGGGAGTCGCTCATCTTCTTCGTCACCGGGCGGGTCAGCAGCCCCTGGTACAGCCACGTCAGCGGGGCGCCGTCGCACTCCATGCCGAGGAACGCCATGTCCACCTTGCCGAGGTGGCCCTTGATGTAGCGGTACAACACCGGGTCGATGCCGGACGAGTCGGCCCCGATGAACGCGGTGGCACCGGCGAGCTGCACCAGGAACGTGGACTTCGCCCGGATGTCGAGGTCGGAGTGCTCGCCCAGGAACGGTGTGGCGACGATCCGGCCGCCCGCGAAGGGTACCTCGTCGAAGTCGTCGACCTCGATGACGTTGAAGCCGATCGCCTTGAGGTACAGGCCGATCGACGGGTCGCACAGGTTCCCTCGCGACGAGCGGGGCACGACGACGGCGCCGATCCGGCTGCGCAGGGCGATCAGTGTCTCGAGGACGATGTGGTCCTGGTGGCCGTGGGTGATGAGGACGTAGTCGATGCGGTCGGGCAGGTCGTCGATGGTGTAGCGGTCGCCGTGCCGGTTGTCGGTGCTGATGAACGGGTCCGTGACGATGGCGACGTCCGGCGTCTGCAGGACCAGGCAGGCGTGGCCGAAGTACCGGATCCGCCCGCCGTTTTCGATGTGCCGGTCGGGGGAGAGGCTGGGCGCGTCGGACAGCAGCGTGGCGAGCTGGGCGGCCTGGGCGTCGTTGAGCTCGAGCGCTTCCCGCAGCCGGCCGAGGGTGGTCGGTGCGGTGCGCGCGGCGAACAGGGTGTCGAGGCCGGGGTGGTCGAAGTGCAGCGGCAGGTCGAGGACGCCGGGCATGGGCAGCCGCGGGGTGCTCAGGATGAACGGGCGCTCGACCCCCGTGTCGAGGGACAGCTGGACCGACTGCCGCCCGCGGTCGTACACCGGGCTGGTGTAGACGAGCGGTTCGATGTACCGCATCGAGGCCTGGTTGTTCGTGTCGTACGCCAGCTCGACGAGGCCGTTGAGCGCCGCCGGGAGCTTGGGGTAGAAGGGCGTCAGGTCGAAGCCGCTGGCCTGCTGCTCGAGCATGGCCTCGGCCTCGGCGACCGCGGCGGCGAAGGCGAGCATGTCGGCGCGGTCGCGTTTGATGCCGTCGAGCAGTTCGGCGACCTCGTTGCTGCGGGACTCCTCGATGTTCACGAAGTAGCCGCCGCGCAGCGCCGGATTGTTGCTGGCGGCCAGGTGCACCTGCGGGTTCTGTACGTACGACTCGAGCAGCGGCACCTGCAGGTTGGCCAGGTTCATCGACGCCTGGACCGGCGCGACGATGTGCATCCAGGCGAAGAATCGATCGACCAGCGGCTCGATGATGGCGTTGGATCGCAGGAACACCGGCTCGTCGGGCAAGCCCATGGTGGGCTCCCTCCATCTCGGGAACGGTCGGCCCGCACGGCGGGACGCGGAAACGCGCAGCGGTCCGGCCGCCGCGAGAGTCATGATGCCGCTGCCACGACCATGTGCGGCACCTCGTCGGGGGCCGGTCTAGCGGCTCACGATCGGCGCGCCAACGCCGCTCCACCCCGGCCGTCCAACTGCCGCGCGCCGCGCAGTTGGACCGTGCCCGCGCATGCCCGTGCTGAGCCATGCCGGCGGTGTCCGTGCGCGCCATGCCGTTGTCCATGTGCTGCGCCGTGCCGTGCAACGCTGTGCCGTGCAACGCGACGCCGTCCCGCGCCTTGCTACACCGTGCCGCGTGGCGCCGTCTAACTGCGCGCGTGCCGTGCAATGCGGCTAATTGCGCGCGTGCCGTGTTTACGCCGTGCCGTGCCGTGCCGTTTAACTGCGTGCCCAGCCGTGCCGTTTAACTGCGTGCCGTGCCGTGCCGTGCCGTGCCGTGCCGTGCCGTGCCGTGCCGTTAACCTGCGCGCGTGCCGTGCCGTGCGCACCGTGCCGTGCGTGCCCGTGCTACGTCGTGCCCCCCCGGGCGTGCCCGTGGTGCGACGCTGTGTGCTGTGCCTCGGCCGTTCCAAACCGTGCCGGTTGCGGCATGCTGGCGCCCGGCTGGCGTGGAATGCACAACCGGGCGACGGCGGTGTGAGGATCGGTACGCGGCTCAGCAGATGGGAATCTGGGTCGTGCGCAGTCGCGCCGGCGCGGTGATGTCGGCGGGCGCCGTGTGGTTGAGCACGGCGCGGTGGAGGTGCTGCAGCTCGGCGCCGGGCTCGATACCGAGGGTGTCGCGAAGCCGGCGGCGGAAATGTGCATAGTGCTGCAGGGCCTCGGTCTGACGGCCGGAGGCGTACAGGGCGTGCATGAGCTGGGCTCGGAAGAGCTCGTGGTACGGGTGGTTGGCAACGGTCTTGTGCAGCTCGGAGATGATGCTGCGCGCGTGGCCGAGGGTGATCTCGGTGTCGAACAGCTCCTCGTAGGCGGTGATCCGCTCGTTGTTGAGGATCGTGGCCTGCTGCGTGATCGTGTCGCCCGGGATGCCGGTCAATGCGTTGCCCCGCCAGAGGCCGAGGGCCCGTCGCAAGTTGGTCGCGGCGGCCTGGAGTTCACCGGTCTCGGCGTGTACGCCGGCGTCGCAGATGTGCTGGTGGAAGTGGTGCAGGTCGATGGTGTCGGGATCGGCGTGCAGGGCGTAGCTGTCGATGTTCGTCTGCAACGTGACGTCGGGAATGGGTTTGAGCAGTTGCCGGAGGCGGTAGATATAGGACTGAATGGTGGTCTGGGCCGTGGCGGGCGGCCGGTGGTCCCAGGTGTAGCGGATGAGCTGGTCGGTCGTGACGTCGTGGTTGGGGTTGAGCAGTAAGGCGGCGAGCACGGCGCGCTGCTTGGGCGCGGTGATGCGAATATTCTGATCCGCGGTCCGGATCTCGAGGCTGCCAAGGATGGCGAAGTGCAAGGGCATCGAAGCTCCCGCTTTCAGTGTGGCCGAGGCGGCGTGGGCGCCGTGCATGGCGCGCGGGGCGTCAGCGGGAGTGGGCCGCACCGTCTGTTGTGTCGACGGCACGGCGCGGCCGCCGGGGTGTCCGGCGGTCGTGTGGTTGTTCTGCAGCGTCGGCGGCACCGTGCCCGTCCGGCGGGACGAGGTGCGCCGGTGATTGGTGTTTCCCCGTTGAGGTCCCCGTGATCTTTTCCTGTCGCCCGGAATCGTATCGATGGCTTTTTTCACCGTCCAGTACGACCGGTTCCGGTCCCCGGCGGCGGGGTGTGCGACTGCGTCGCATGCATCAGTCGGACACGCGCTGTACGTCCGCGCGCGTGCGGTGACTTGATGCCGGCGCCGCGCTCGGTGAGACTGCGAGTGGCCTGTGCAGTCCGGCGACCCGATCAGGCAGGCGACGGTGCCGGTCAGATGGGTGGGCCGCGCCGACGCTGCCGTCCACCTCCGGCACGGCCGGGGCCGTGTTGACCGTGCCGTCCCATCTCCTGTTCGGCCGCGGCCGTGTCGACCGTGCCGTCCCATCTCTCGCTCGGCCTGCGCTGCCATTGAGCTGGATGGGGTCGCGTCGATGGCGCCATTCGGCGGTCGGTTCGGGCCGACGTTGCCGGTAAGATGATCGGCTTGCGTCGATGGTGCTGCTCGGCGACCCGGTCAGGACGCGTCGACGGTCGCGTGATGCCGCAGCGCGGTGACCTTTTCGGCGACGTCCGGCAGTGTTCGCGGCGGCAGCAGCCGGCCGTTGATCGGGCTGCCGATGTACAGCCAGCCCAGCGCTCGCTCGTCCGGCCCCAGGCCCAGCAGCGCCCGTACCGCCGGCGAGTCCGTGTGTGAACCCGTGCGCCAGATGCTGCCGTACCCGCGCTCGTGCAACAGCAGCATCATTGCGTGACTCATCAGGCTCGTCGCCGCGAGCTGCTCCCACTCCGGCACGCGGTGCCCCGGCCGGGGCTGGAACACGAGCGTCGCCAGCAGTGGTGCGCGCAACGGCTTCGCGGCCGCGTCACCGGCCCGCTCGGCGTCGACGTCCGCGGCGAAACACTCGCCGAGCGCGTCGCGGCCCGCTCCGCGCACGAGTAACCAGCGCCACGGTCGCAGCTGCCCATGGTCGGGCGCGGTCGCCGCGATCGCGAGCAGTTCGGCGAACTCCCCGTTGTCGGGCGCGGGCTCGGTCAGCCGGTGCTGGCTGCGGCGAGTCAGCATCGCGGTCAGCACGTCCATGCCGGAGGACTCCCGTCGGTCGATGTCCACGCCGAGGCCGGTCGCGATGGATGCGGGCGGCCGACGCCTGGCACCAGCGGGGGCCGGCCCGGCAAAGCACGGTCAGCCGCCCGACAACCAGGCCGCCCGAGCCTGGCATCGCCCGCGCCGGCCCGGCAACGCACGGCCAGCGGCCCGACAACCGGGTACCACCGGCGCGCCACGTCCCAGAGGTCTGCCACGATCGCGCTGCCCGGCCAACCGGCAACGCACGCACGGCACGGCGTAGCGGGCTCGCCTGGCTGGTGCACGGCACGGGCACGCACGGCACGGCACGGGGCGCGCACGGCACGGGGCGCGCACGGCACGGGGCGCGCACGGCACGGCACGCGACGTGTACTGGCTGAGCGTGC
>NZ_JBEZDS010000101.1:0-14598 GCF_040648435.1 Dactylosporangium sp. NPDC049140
AGCGCCGGCCGGGGCGCGACCCGGGCCGGAACGTAGATGTACATGCCGAGGCCGGTCGGGTTGTTGCCGAAGCCGGTCACCTGGGTCAGGCCGGCCGCCATGGCGGGCGCGGCCGCCAGCGCGACGGCGGTCAGGGCGGTCGCGGCGGCGAGCGCCGCGGCGGTCAGCAGTCGTCCCATGCGCATGCCGATGCCACCTTCCTTCGAAGTCGGGATCCGTACGGCGCCCGGCGCACCCTGTCCGGGGTGCACCGGGCGCACGCTGGTTCAGCGCTGCAGGGTCAGGACGGCCGGCCGGTAGGGCAGCAGGCCGTAGTCGCCGCCGGAGCCGGTCGCCCGGCCCTGGTACAGCAGCTGCAGGTTGCACGGGTCGATCGTCTTGGTCTGGTCCGGGTTGGTGCGCACCAGGTCGCCGTGGCTGATGTCGTTCGTCCATGACGCGCCGCTGTTGGCCTTGCCCGCGAACGGGTTGCTCTCGCTCGCGGCCTGCGGCGTCCACGAGCCGCCGAGGCTCGAGGATGTGAACGAGCGGAAGTAGCGGCCGTTCGCCCCGATGGCCTCGACAAGCATCAGGTACTGGTTCTGGCCCTGGACCTTGTAGACCTCGACGCCCTCGAACAGGTTGTTCGTCGAGTCGCTCATGATCTGGGTGTACGACGAACCGAAGCTGCCCGGGAAGTTCCCGATCGGCATGCTCGCCCGGTAGATCTTGCCGTTGTCGCCGGCGAAGAACAGGTACATGTTCGAGCCGTCACCGATGATGGTCTGGTCGATGGGGCCGGTGCCGGAGCCGGAGATGGTGCCGGTGAACAGCGTCTGCGCCGCCGACCATCCGTTCGCGTTGGACGGATCGCTGGACGTGCGGTAGTTGAACGACGCCCCGCCCCACTGGTACGTCAGCACCCAGATGTTCTTCGGCGCGAAGTAGAACAGCGTCGGCGCCACCGCACCGAAGCTCATGCCGTTCTGGCTCGCCGAACCCATGTCCGACCAGTTCGTGAACAGGCCGAAGTTCATCGACCCCCACGTCGAACCGGTGTCATGGGTCGTGGCGTAGACGAGGTGCTTGCCGTTGTACACGACGTTCGTGAAGTCCTTCAGCGACACCCAGCCCGACTTCGGGTTGGCCAGCGCACCGGTCGACGACCAGCGGTACGACGACGGCAGCGAGCACGTCCCGCCGGTGTTGCCCGGCGTGGTCGGGGTCGTGCCGTCGACGCGGACGAGCTGCCACTGCTGGTTGGCGCCGCCCCAGTCGCTGTACTGCACGACCGCTCCCCCGTCGGCGGTGGACGCGCCCTGCACCTCGACCGCCTTGCTCGAGTTGCGGTTGATCAGCCGCACGTAGCCGCTGTCGGAGTCGGCGAGGCGGAACTGCTGGTTGGTGCCGTTGCCGTCGGTCCACTGCACGATCTTGGCGGAGTCGGCGGTGGACAGGTTGTACACGTCCAGGACCTTGCCGGAGTGCCGGGCCTTGAGGCGGTAGTAGCCGCTGCCGGAGTCGACGAACTGCCACTGCTGGTTCTGCCCGCCCGACCGCGTGTACTGCTGGACGCAGGCGCCGTCGGCGGTGGACGCGCCGCAGACGTCGAGGGCCTTGCCGGAGTTGCGGTTGACGAGGGTGTACCACGCCGTCGTGTCGACGGTCGCCGCCGAGGCGGAGGTCGCATTGATGGCGACCACCACCCCGGCGGCCACGACCGTCGCCGCGAGCGCGGCGCCGAGGAGCTTCATAGCGGGTGTACTCCTAACAGCTGGACGAGATCGCCGGGCCGGATTGGCGGGCCGGACCGGCCGAGTGAGCGCTAACAATCATCGGCGTCGGTCGGTGGCGATGCCAGACCGACTCAATGTCCCGTCGGCGCATAACGTTTTCGCGGACTCAAAAGGCATGGGTGTGAGCGCTCACCCACGAGGCCGGTGGTCGCACGCGGTTGCCCACGACCACCGGTCACCTCGAACCCGTCTAACGCCGCAAGGTCAGCACCCCCGGCCGGTAGGGCAGCAGGCCGTAGTCGCCGCCGGAGCCGGTCGCCCGGCCCTGGTACAGCAACTGCAGGTTGCACGGGTCCACGGTCATGGTCTGGTCCGGGTTGGTGCGCACCAGGTCGCCGTGGCTGATGTCGTTGGTCCACGTCGCGCCGCTGTTGGCCTTGCCCGCGAACGGGTTGCTCTCGCTCGCGGCCTGCGGCGTCCACGAGCCGCCCAGGCTCGAGGACGTGAAGGAGCGGAAGTAGCGGCCGTTGGCGCCGATGGCCTCGACCAGCATGAGGTACTGGTTCTGGCCCTTGACCTTGTAGACCTGCACCGCCTCGAACAGGTTGTTCGTCGAGTCGCTCATGATCTGGGTGTACGACGAACCGAAGCTGCCCGGGAAGTTCCCGATCGGCATGCTCGCCCGGTAGATCTTGCCGTTGTCGCCGGCGAAGAACAGGTACATGTTCGAGCCGTCACCGATGATGGTCTGGTCGATGGGGCCGGTGCCGGAGCCGGAGATGGTGCCGGTGAACAGCGTCTGCGCCGCCGACCATCCGTTCGCGTTGGACGGATCGCTGGACGTGCGGTAGTTGAACGACGCCCCGCCCCACTGGTAGGTCAGCACCCAGATGTTCTTGGGGGCGAAGTAGAACAGCGTCGGCGCGACGGTACCGAACGACATCTTGTTCTGGCTCGCCGAGGCCATGTCGGGCCAGTCGTTGAAGAGGCCGAAGTTCATCGACCCCCACGCCGAGCCGTTGTCGTGCGTGGTGGCGTAGACGAGGTGCTTGCCGTTGTACACGACGTTCGTGAAGTCCTTCAGCGACGCCCACCCGGACTGCGGGTTCGCCAGCGCGCCGGTCGATGACCAGCGGTACGACGACGGCAGGGTGCAGGACTGGGAGGGGCTGCTCGGGCTGCTGGACGGGCTGCTCGGCGGGCTGCTCGGCGGGCTGCTCGAG
Source organism: Dactylosporangium sp. NPDC049140 (assembly GCF_040648435.1). Taxonomy (NCBI): domain Bacteria; kingdom Bacillati; phylum Actinomycetota; class Actinomycetes; order Micromonosporales; family Micromonosporaceae; genus Dactylosporangium; species Dactylosporangium sp. NPDC049140. The sequence continues at coordinate 2,939 of NZ_JBEZDS010000101.1, forward strand.
GGGCCGCTCGACGGGCTGCCGGTCGGGCCGTTGCACGCGGTGCCGTTCAGCGCGAAGTCGGCCGGAACCGGGTTGGTGCCGTTCCACGAGCCGTTGAACCCGAAGGCGGCCGTGCCGTTGGTGGGGATGCTGCCGTTGTACCCGGCGTTGACGACCGTGACCTGGGCGCCGGACTGGGTGACCGTGCCGTTCCACAGCTGGGTGATGCCCTGCCCGGCGCCGAACGTCCAGGTGAGCCGCCAGCCGTTTACCGCCTCGCCGAAGTTGGTGACCGTGACGTTGGCGTTGAACCCGCCGGGCCAGGAGCTGGCGACGGTGTAGTCGACGCGGCAGCCGGCGGCGGCCTGGGCGGCGTTCGCGGTCAGCACCGTGGCGGCCCAGGCCACGGCGAGCCCGGCCGTGCAGGCCGCGGCCACCACCCGGGTCCGGGTGCGAGGGAACTTCATCAAAGCCTCCAGTCACGCGGGAGAGAACTACATTCGCGAATGTGACCGCTAACAGATTGCGCGTCAAGGGCCGGATCGGGCCCGGGCGGGCGGGCGGTGGGCGACCGGTGAAACTTTCCCGGCGCAGGTCCGGGCCCCGCGCACGGGGCGCCGCGGGGCCCGTGATTGCCGATACCGCAACGCCGCGAAAAACCTGTTATGCCGGCGCCGGAAAACTGGTCGGTCCTGATTGCCGGGCATTTCGGATGCACACTCCTGAATGCCCAGTTGACCACGATGCCGGGAGGCTACGTGAAACGCTCGATCCTGCGACGACGACGCCCCAACCTCCGGCGGGGGCTGACCGCGGCGGTCGCCCTGCTGTGCGCGGCGGCGCTCATGCCGGCCGCGGCCCGGGCCGACAACCCGATCGTGCAGACCATCTACACCGCCGATCCCGCGCCGCTGGTGTACAACGGGCGGGTCTACCTGTACACCGGGCACGACGAGGACGGATCGACGAACTACACCATGCGGGACTGGCGGGTCTGGTCGTCGGCCGACATGGTGAACTGGACCGACCACGGCTCGCCGATGAGCCTGTCCACGTTCAGCTGGGCGAGCTCGGACGCGTGGGCCGGGCAGACCGTGTACCGCAACGGGAAGTTCTACTGGTACGTGCCGGTGCGCATGTCCAGCGGCGGCAACGCCATCGGGGTCGGGGTCTCCGACAGCCCCACCGGCCCGTTCCGCGACGCCCTGGGCCGGCCCCTCATCCAGAACTCCGAGATCGACCCGACCGTCTTCATCGACGACGACGGCCAGGCGTACCTGTACTACGGCAACCCGCACCTGTGGTACGTGAAGCTCAACGCCGACATGATCTCGACAAACGGCAGCCCGGCCCAGATCCCGCTCACCACGGCCGGTTTCGGCACCCGCACCGGCAACACGAGCCGGCCGACGCTGTTCGAGGAGGGCCCCTGGGTCTACAAGCGCAACGGCCTGTACTACAACGTGTTCGCCGCCCGGTGCTGCTCGGAGTACATCGCCTACTCCACGGCGACGAGCCCGACCGGGCCCTGGACGTTCCGCGGCACGGTCATGGCGAGCCAGGGCGCCAGCTTCACCAACCACCCCGGCGTCGTCGACTTCAACGGCGGCTCGTACTTCTTCTACCACAACGGCGCCCTGCCCGGCGGCAGCGGCTACACCCGGTCGGTGGCCGTGGAGAAGTTCAGCTACAACGCCGACGGCACGATCCCGACCCTGTCCATGACCACGACCGGGGCGCCCCAGGTGGGCACGCTCAACCCGTACGTGCGCCAGGAGGCCGAGACCATCGCCTGGGAGAACGGCGTGGAGACCGAGCCGTCCAGCGAGGGCGGCATGAACGTGGGCTGGATCGAGAACGGCGACAACATCAAGGTCAAGGGGGTCGCCTTCGGCGCCGGCGCGACCACGTTCACCGCCCGGGTCGCCTCCGCGACCAGCGGCGGGCGCATCGAGCTGCACCTCGACGGCGTCAACGGCACCCTGGCCGGCACGTGCACGGTCGCCGGCACCGGCGGCTGGCAGACCTGGGCCACCGTGACGTGCCCGGTCAGCGGCGCGACCGGCACCCACGACCTGTACTTCAAGTACACCGGCGGCTCCGGCAACCTCTTCAACATCAACTGGTGGCAGTTCGCCGGGACCAGCGGCGGTGACGGCGGCGGCAACCTGCTCGCCAACGGCACCATGGAGAGCGGCACCAGCGGCTGGACGGTGTTCGGCGCCGGCACGCTCGCCGGCAGCAACGTCGCCCACGGGGGCAGCCAGGCCCTCCTGCTCACCGGCCGCACAGCGTCGTGGAACGGCCCCGCCCAGGACGTGACGTCGAAGCTGACCAACGGGCGCAGCTACGCGACGAGCGTCTGGGTGCGTTCCCAGAGCGGCACCCCGAGCGCGAAGGTGACCCTCGCCGTCACCGCGAACGGCACGACGAACTACGTGCAGCTGACGCCGGCCGCCACGGTGAACGCCAACGGCTGGACGCAATTGTCGGGCGCCGCGACCGTGTCGTGGACGGGCACGCTGACCGGCGCCACCCTCTACGTCGAGACGGCCGCCGGCACCGACGGCCTGTACCTCGACGACGCCTCCCTGCAGTAGGCAAGCCGCTCCCGGCCGCGGCGGTCGTGCCGCGGCCGGGAACGGTCCGCCGGGCTCAGCCGGCGGCGCAGGCCGTGCCGTTGAGGGCGAACGCCGCCGGGCGGGCGGTGTTGCCGGTGTGGGTGGCCTGGAAGCCGATCGTCGTCGACCCGCCGGCCGGGAGTACCCCGTTGTAGCTCACGTTCCGCGCGGTCACCGAACCGCTGGCCGGGCTGTACTGCGCGTTCCAGCCCGAGGTGATGCTCTGCCCGGCCGGCAGGGTGAAGGCCAGCGCCCAGCCGTTTATCGCGGAGGTACCGGTGTTGGTGATGGTGATGCTCTCGGTCAGCCCGGTGTTCCAGGCGTTGACGGTGTCCGTGACGCGGCACCCGGCCCCGGCCGGGGGCGGGCTCGACGAAGCGGACGCGCTCGCACTGGCACTCGCGCTCACACTCACACTCGGCGAGGCGCTACCGGTGGGTACGGTGCCGTTCAGGCCGAAGAACGCGATGGCGTACGCGGCCATCCCGCCCGACGGCAGGCTGTGCCCGGCCCCCTGGATGCTGTACGCCTCGACCTGGCCGGTGCCGTAGCGACGCCGGTTCCAGCCCGCCTGCGGGGTGTCGGTCGCCGTGGGGGTCTGGCTCAGGCCGAGCACGTCGGTCCACTGCTCGATCTCCTCCTGCAACAGTGAATACGGCACGAGCGTGTCGCTGGTGCCGTGCCACAGCTGCATGCGCGGCCGCGGCCCGGTGTAGCCGGGATAGGCCTGGCGTACCGCGTCGCCCCACTGCTGCGGCGTGCGGTCCATGCTCCCGCCGGTGCAGCGGCTGGTGCCGGGCGGGTAGTCGGCGGCGTTCGCGAAGCAGCCGAACGGGACGCCCATGAACGCCGCCCCGGCCTTGAACACGTCCGGGTAGAGCGCCAGCATCTCGTTGGTCATCATGCCGCCGGAGGAACTGCCCGTGGCGTACACCCGGTTCGGGTCACCGCCGTACTGCCGCTCCGCGTAGGTCACCATCGACACGATCGACACCGGGTCGCTGCCGCCGCCGCGCCGCTTGGCCGCATCGGACCAGGTGTCGAAGCAGTTGCCGAAGCCGGCCTGCTGGGTCGCGGTCGGGTAGATGACGATGAATCCGTACCGGTCGGCGAGGCCGGCGAACTCGCTGCCCGAGTAGAAGCCGGGGCCCGATCCGCCGCACCCGTGCATGGCGACCACGATCGCCGGGTTCGCGGGACGGGCGTCCGGCACGTACACATGCATCCGCATGCCGCCCGGGTTCGAGCCGAAGTTCGTGACCTCGGTCAGCGTCGCGGCGTACGCGGGCCGCAACGCCACGAGGGTCAGCCCGGCCACGGCGAGCAATACCGCCGGGCCGAGCAGGAATTTCCGTGCCAAGTTCATGCGCCTGCTCCTTCGATGTCTGGTCGAACGGAAATCGGCGCGGCTCCCAACCGTCACGTGGCACAAAGTGTGCTCGCGGGACATGGAAGTGTCAATCGAACGACCTCGATCACATCGGATAGAGTCCACACACCCGACCGACCCGACCCGCCGGAGCACCAGTGGCCGACGCCTTCGACATCGAAGAGATCTTCCCGGACGACGACGCCCCCGTCCGGCTCCCCCGGCGGCAGTCGGGGCCGGCCCCGCAGGGCCTGGCCGTGACGCTGCTGGCCGACTACACGCTGCGCACCCGCGCCTGGCTGCCGTCGGCCGCCATCGTCGCGCTGCTCGCCGAGGCCGGGGCGAGCGAGGCGGGGGCCCGCACGGCGATCAGCCGGCTGGCCCGCCGCGGGGTGCTGCTGGGCGCCCGCCGGGGCCGCCACAGTAGTTACCGGCTCGCCCCCGCCGCCGCCGGCCAGCTCTCGGCCGGCGGGCAGTGGATCTTGTCGTCGGCGGCCGGGGCCGAGCCGTGGGACGAGTGGTGGACGCTCATCGCCTTCTCGCTGCCCCAGCACGAGCGCACCCGCCGCCGGGCCCTGCGCGGCCGGCTGCGCTGGCTGGGCTGCGCGCCCCTGTACGACGGGCTGTGGATCTCGCCGCACGCGCTCACCGGGCCGGCCGCCGCCCAGCTCGACGAGGTGGCCCCGGGCGCGATGACGGTGTTCCGAGCCCGGCACCTCGAGCTCGGCGCGGCGGCCCGGCGCGATCCGATCCAGGCCTGGGACGTCGCGGCCATCGCCGGGCACTACGACGCGTTCGCCGAGCGCTGGCGGCCGCTGCTGCCGCGGATCGCCGCCGGGGCCGTCGGCGGAGCCGAGGCGGTACGTGCCCGCACCGAGGTGATGGACACGTACCGCCGCTTTGCCGTGCTCGACCCCCGCCTGCCCCTGGCCCTGCTGCCGCTCCGATGGCCGCGGGCGGCGACCGCCGAGGTCTTCGCCGCGGTCTACGACGGCCTGGCCCGGGCCGCCGAGGAGCACGTGCGAGCGGTCGTGGCGGCCCACACCGACGGGCCGCCGTCCGGTATCGGCGCGCACACCGTCGCCGAGATCCTCACCGGGGTCGGCGGCGAGGATCCCTGACGCCGGTGCGGCGGCGGCTCAGGTGCGGTTCCACCGCTGGTTGGCCGAGGCGGTGCAGTTCCACAGGATCACCGGGGTGTTGTTGGCGGTACCCGCGCCGGAGACGTCGAGGCACAGGCCCGACGAGACGCTGCTGATCGTCCCGTTGGCGTTGAGGCTCCACTGCTGGTTGGCGCCGCCGCTGCAGTCCCAGATCTGCACCTTCACGCCGGCCGTGGCGTTCGTCGGCGCGTCGAGGCACTTGCCGAGGGCCTGCAGGGTCGCGCCATTGGCGGTCCAGCGCTGGTTGGCGTTGCCGTTGCAGTCCCAGATGATCGGCTGGGTGCCGTTGCCGGTGTTGCCGCCGGGCACGTCCAGGCAGCGCCCGGAGGCGGCCCCGACCAGGGCCGAGGACGTCGTCCCGCCGCCGGTGGTGCCGATGCTGCCGGGCACCGAGCGCAGCGCGCTGTACCAGGCCGCGGCCATCTTGTCGTAGCCGCCCGCGGTCGGGTGCACCCCGTCGACCAGCTCGGACGTGCTCACCACGCTGTGCATGTCCACAGTGTGCACGTGCTTGCCCGCATTGACCTTGGCCTGCACGATCCCCGGGACGGCGGCGTTGAACGTGCGCACCGCCGACTCCTGGCCCGCGTTCGCCAGCGGAATGATCGTCGCCACGAACACGTCCGCGTCCGGCGCCGCCGCCGTGATGTGATCGATGAGCGTCGACAACCGGCCGGGCGCACCCGACACGTTGTAGTTCTGCAGCACGTCGTTCGTGCCGATGTGCAGCAGTACCGTCCGCGGGCTCGAGTTGCGCAGCCAACCGGCGATGTTCGCGTCGATCTGGTCGATCCGCCAGCCGGGATGGCCCTCATGGTCGTGGTCGCCCAGGCTCGACGGGCCGTTGAACTGCGATCCCACGAAATCGACGCGGTACCCGCCCGCGGCCAGCCGCTGCCACAACCCGATCCGGTACCCGCCCGGCACCTGCGTGCCCTCCGTGATCGAGTCGCCCAGCGGCATGACCCGCACCCCGCCGTTGGACTCCGCCGCGGCGGCGGGTGCGTGCACCGCCGCGCCGACGACGACGGCCACCGCGGCGAGCGCGACCGCCCGCATCCATCCACCCGCTCTGCCCACGACCGGCTCCTTGCGCAATAGAGATTGCCATACGCCAATTGAGAAAGCCGCGTCAGAATGCGCGCGAACGCGTTTAACGTCAAGTCGTAATTTGTGTTATGCACGACCCCGCACACGAGTCGGACGGCCCGGGAATCCGCTCTTGAACGAGCGGAAAGATTGTGGCACCGTCAGTCGGACACCCCAATCACCGGCCCAATTCTGTGAGCGCTCACATCGCGGACCGGCCCGCCCGCTGGCGCCGCCGTGCGCGGCGCCCCGTCATGAGGACCCGATCGTCATGGAATCGAATGTCGGCCGCCGCCTCCGCGCGGCCCTGACCGGCGCCGCGACGGCCATTGCCGCCGGGGCGATCGCCCTGCTCGCCCCCGTCACCGGCGCCCAGGCGGCGTCGCCGCAGGTGTGCGATATCTACGCCTCCGGCGGTACGCCGTGCATCGGCGCCCACAGCACGACGCGGGCGCTCTTCGCCGCGTACAACGGCCCGCTGTACCAGGTGCAGCGCGGCTCCGACCACGCCTACGCCGACGTCGGGCTGCTCGCGGCCGGCGGCGTGGCCAACGCGGCCGCGCAGGACACCTTCTGCGCGAACACGTCGTGCACGATCACGAAGATCTACGACCAGAGCAGCAACCACAACGACCTGCCGATCTCCTGGGGCGGCTTCTGGAAGGGGCCCGGTGCCAACGGCGCCGACGTCGGCGCGGACGCCAAGGCGTTGCCGGTGACCGTCGGCGGCCAGAAGGCGTACGGCGTCAAGGTCAACCAGGGCGTCGGCTACCGCATCGACCACGCCAAGAACGCGCCGACCGGCTCCCAGCCCGAGGGCATCTACATGGTGACGTCGTCGAACTACGTCAACCAGTGGTGCTGCTTCGACTACGGCAGCGGCGAGAACTCCCACACCGACACCGGCAACGCCACGATGAACGCCATCGAGTGGGGCACCGCCTGCTGGTTCGGCAACTGCGTCGGCAGTGGCCCCTGGGTCGAGGCCGATCTCGAGAACGGCATGTACCACACCAACACCGGCTCCAACAAGGACCCGAACAACTCCGGTGTGCACTTCCCGTTCGTCTCGGCCTGGGAGAAGAACAACGGCACCAGCAACTTCACCCTCAAGTACGGCAACGCCGCCAGCGGCGGGCTGACGACCACGTTCTCCGGGCCGCTGCCCAACGGCTACTCGCCGATGAAGACCGACAGCTCCCTGCTGCTGGGCACCGGCGGCGACAACAGCAACACCGGCGTCGGCGAGTTCTTCGAAGGCGCCATCACCGCCGGCTACCCCTCCGACGCCACCGAGAACGCGGTGCAGGCCAGCGTCACCGCCGCCGGCTACGGGTCGGGCGGCGGCGGGTCGAGCGGCGTCGAGGTCGTGGGCGGGGCGTCCGGCCGGTGCCTCGACGTGAGCGGGCAGAGCACGGCCAACGGCGCCCAGGTCCAGCTCTACGACTGCCACGGCCAGGCCAACCAGCGCTTCACCTACACGGCGTCGAAGCAGCTGCAGGTCTACGGCAACAAGTGCCTCGACGCCAACGGCCGCGGCACGACGAACGGCACGACGGTCATCATCTGGGACTGCAACGGCCAGAGCAACCAGCAGTGGAACGTCAACACCAACGGCACCGTGACCGGCGTGCAGTCCGGGCTGTGCCTGGACGCCAGCGGAGCGGCCACGGCCAACGGCACCAAGATCGTCATCTGGTCCTGCAACGGCGGCACCAACCAGCAGTGGAGCCTGCGCGCCTGACGCGCGAGCCCCGCTCAACCGAGGGAGTTAACAGGATGCATGTGCAAGACAGGCCCTGGCTGGCCCGAGCGGTGGTGCTGTTGCTCGCGGCCGGCGGCGCCTTCTGGTTCATCGGCGTGCGCGCGGCCGAGCCGGCGCACGCGCTGGCCAACAACCTGGCGCTCACCCCGCCGATGGGGTGGAACGACTGGAACGCCTACGGCTGCAACGTCTCCGAGTCGCTGGTCAAGCAGACCGCCGACCGGATCGTGTCGTCGGGGCTGGCCGCGGCCGGCTACCAGTACGTGAACATCGACGACTGCTGGATGCAGCACAGCCGCGACGGGGCCGGCAACCTGCAGCCCGACTTCGCCAAGTTCCCCGACGGCATCTCGGGCACCGCGGCGTACGTGCACGGCAAGGGCCTGAAGCTGGGCATCTACGAGGACGCCGGGACGCTCACGTGCGCCGGGTACCCCGGCAGCCTCGGCCACGAGACGCAGGACGCGCGCTCGTTCGCGGCCTGGGGCGTGGACTACCTCAAGTACGACAACTGCAGTAACAACGGCAGCTCCACCACGCAGCAGTACATCGCGCGCTACTCGGCGATGCGCGACGCCCTGGCCGCCACCGGGCGCCCGATCGTGTACAGCATCTGCGAGTGGGGCGTCAACGCGCCGTGGACCTGGGCCGCCCCCGTCGGCAACCTGTGGCGCACCACCGGCGACATCCAGGCCAACTTCGGCAGCGTGCTCAACATCTTCCACCAGAACGTGGGGCTGGCCGCCTACGCCGGGCCCGGGCAGTGGAACGACCCGGACATGCTCGAGGTCGGCAACGGCATGTCCGCCACCGAGGACCGGGCCCACTTCAGCCTCTGGGCCGAGATGGCCGCGCCGCTGCTGGCCGGCGACAACCTGGTCAACGCCAGCGCCACCACGCTGTCGATCCTCGGCAACAAGGCGGTGATCGCGGTCGACCAGGACTCGGCCGGCAAGCAGGGCCAGATGGTGAGCTCCTCCGGCGGCCTCGACGTGCTGGCCAAGCCGCTGGCCAACGGCGACGTCTCCGTCGTGCTGTTCAACGAGAACACCGGCACCGCGACCATCAGCACCACGGCCGCGGCAATCGGCAAGTCCGGCGCGTCCAGCTACACCCTCAACGACCTGTGGAGCGGGGCCACCAGCAGCACCGCCGGCACCATCTCGGCGAGCGTGCCCGGGCACGGCGTGGTCATGTACCGCGTCTCCGGCGGTACGACCGGCAACCCCGGCGGCGGCACCACGGCCGTGATCCGCGGCGCCGCGTCCAACCGCTGCCTCGACGATCCCAACAGCAGCACCACCAACGGGGTGCAGCTGGTGATCTGGGACTGCAACGGGCAGGCCAACCAGCAGTGGACGGCCACCGCCGGCAAGCAGCTGCAGGTCCTCGGCAAGTGCCTGGACGCCTACAACAACCAGACCTCGCCGGGCACCAAGGTCGAGATCTGGGACTGCAACGGCCAGACCAACCAGCAGTGGAACATCAACAGCAACGGCACCATCACCGGCGCGCAGTCCGGGCTGTGCCTCGACGTGTCGGGGGCCGGCACCGCCAACAACACGCTCGTGCAGCTGTGGACGTGCACGGGCGCCGCCAACCAGCGGTGGTCGCGCTCCTGACCATCGATCCGCGTGGCGGGCGGCCCGCCGCCGCCCGCCACGCCCCACCCCGCTACCACTGGAGGACCGCCATGCTCCAATTCGCTCCGCCGCGTTGGCGGCCGGCACTCGCCGTGCTGGTCACCGCCGCCCTCGCCGTCGCCGGCGTGACGCTGACCGCCGGCGCCGCGTCGGCCGCCACGGCCGGACCCGTCGTCGGGCAGCAGTCCGGGCGCTGCCTCGACGTACCGAACTCCACCACCACCAACGGCACCCAGCTGCAGCTGTGGGACTGCAGCGGCCAGGCCAACCAGTCGTGGACCTACACCGCCGCCGGGCAGTTCCAGGTGTACGGCACCAAGTGCCTGGACGCGAACGGCCGCGGCACCACCAACGGCACGGCGGTCATCATCTGGGACTGCAACGGCCAGACCAACCAGCAGTGGACGGTCAACAGCAACGGCACCATCACCGGGGTGCAGTCGGGGCTGTGCCTGGACGCCAACGGGGCCGGCACCGCCAACGGCACCAAGCTCATCCTCTGGAGCTGCAACGGCGGACCGAACCAGCAGTGGAGCCAGTCGGCGACGCCCCCGCCGCCGTCCGGCTCGGGCCCCTGCGACCTCTACGCCGCCGGGGGCACGCCGTGCGTCGCCGCGCACAGCACGACGCGCGCGCTGCTGCAGGCCTACGCCGGGCGGCTCTACCAGGTCCGCCGGGCGTCGGACAGCGCGACCCGCGACATCGCGGTGCGCAGCGCCGGCGGTCCGGCCGACGCCGCCGCCCAGGACGCGTTCTGCACCGGTACGACCTGCGTGATCACGGTGGTCTACGACCAGTCCGGCCACGGCAACGACCTGTGGTACCAGGGCTCCTCGGTCGTGCCCGGCTCCAGCCAGAGCAGCCCCGCGCGGGCCACGTCCGAGGCGCTGACCGTCGGCGGGAGCAAGGCCTATTCGCTGTACATCAACCCCGGCAACAGCTACTGGCGCGACGGGCACCTCACAGGGGTGCCGACCGGCTCGGCGCCCGAGGGCATGTACATGGTCACGTCGGGCACGCACGTCAACAACGGCTGCTGCTTCGACTACGGCAACAGCGAGACCACCCGCAAGGCCGACGCCGCCGGCGCCATGGACGCGATCAACTTCGGCACCCAGTGCTGGTTCGGCGGCTGCTCCGGCACCGGCCCGTGGGTGCAGGCCGACCTCGAGTGGGGCCTGTACCCCGGGGGCAGCCAGGCCTGGAACTCCAACCAGCGGGCCTTCACCAGCAAGTTCGTGACGGCCACGCTGAAGAACAACGGCACCTCCCGCTTCGCCATGAAGGGCAGCAACGCCCAGTCCGGGAGCCTGTACACCCTGTGGGACGGCGGGCTTCCCGGCGGGTACAGCCCGATGAAGAAGCAGGGCGCCATCATCCTGGGCAGCGGCGGCGACTGCTGCAAGCCGGGTGGCGGGGCGAACCTCAGCGCCGGCACGTTCTACGAGGGCGCCATGGTCGCCGGGTACCCGTCCGACGCCACCGAGAACGCGGTGCAGGCCAACATCGTGGCCGCCGGCTACCGCTGAGCCGCCGAAATTTTCACGGTAAGCGCTTCGAAACTTCCGGACCGGACGGCTCCGGCCCACGCCTACTGAACTGCCACGGCCGCACTGACACGCCGGGCAGGGTGGGCCGGAGCCGTTCCGAAAGTATTCCGGAAAGTCTTGCTCGCCGCCGGGCGCCCGTGTCAGCATGGCGTGGCATTGAAGCCCGCCGTTCTTCGGCGCCGGGCCCTGCGAGCCCACCGACACCCCTTCTGTACGCACGGCCGCGCTCCCGCCGGCCGCGCGCGGCGTGGACGTGGCCCGGCGCCGAACCCAGAAGGAGGACCAGCTTGAGACGATCATGGCGAGTAAAAGCGGTGATCGGTGGTGCCGTGGCCGCCGTCGCCGCCGCCGGCGCGGTGATGATGATCCCGAACGCGAACGCCGCGGCGAGCACGCTGGGTGCGGCGGCCGCGCAGTCGGGACGGTACTTCGGCACCGCGATCGCGGCGGGCCGGCTCGGCGACTCGACGTACACCACCAT
>NZ_JBEZDS010000102.1:0-13820 GCF_040648435.1 Dactylosporangium sp. NPDC049140
CCGGCCGCCAGGTCGTCCAGCGCACGCGAGGCCGGCCGGACCGCGCCGTGCACCGGGCAGGCGTACGCCCCCTCGCCGTAGACCACCATCGAGCTCGCCAGCACCAGCCGCCGCACGCCGACGCGGGCCATCTCGGCCAGCAGCACCGCGGTGCCCAGGTCGTTGCAGCCGACGTAGTCCGGCAGGTCGGCCATGTCCACGCCCAGACCGACCATCGCGGCCTGGTGCACCACCGCGTCGACCCCGCGCAGCGCGGCGGCCACCGCCCCGGGGTCGCGAACGTCGCCGCGCACCAGCGGAACATCCACATCCGACAGCGCGTCAGGCCGGCCGCGGTGCGCGGCCGGGTGCAGGACGTCGAACGCGACCACGTCGTGCCCGGCCGCCACCAGCAGCTCCACCACGTGCGCACCGATGAACCCGGCACCGCCGGTGACCAATACCCGCATCCGCCGATTCCTCCCCCGGGTGGGCGGTTGCCGCGAGCAGCCGCTCACCGGGACTCTATCCGCCGAAGCGGCCGCCGGTGGCCGCGTTCGCACTTCGTAGCATCCTCGGTTCGCCGAACCGTGGATCGGCCCGCCACGGCGTCGGGTACCGTCCGATCGTGACGGATGTAGTGCTGCCCTGTCTCAACGAGGCACCCGCGCTGCCGTGGCTGCTGTCCCGCATGCCCGCCGGATACCGGCCGATCGTCGCCGACAACGGCTCCACCGACGGCTCACCCGAGGTCGCCGCCGCCCACGGCGCCACCGTCGTGCACGTGCCGCAACGCGGTTTCGGCGCGGCCGCGCACGCCGGGCTGCTGGCCGCCAGCTCCGACATCGTGTGCTTCTGCGACGCCGACGGTTCGTTCGACCCGCAACAGCTCTCCCGGGTGACCGACCCGGTCCGCGCCGGCACCGCTGACCTGGTGCTCGGCCGGCGCCGCCCGACAACCCGCCGAGCCTGGCCGGTGCACGCCCGGCTCGCCAACGCCCTACTCGCCCGGCGGCTTCGCCGCGGGATCGGCGTTGCGCTGCACGACCTCGGCCCGATGCGCGCCGCCCGCCGCGCTGACCTGCTCGCCCTGAGCCTGCGCGACCGGCGCTCCGGCTACCCCCTGGAAATGGTGGTCGCGGCGGCCCGGGCCGGCTGGCGCATCCACGAGACCGACGTCGACTACGCCCCCCGCACGGCCGGAACCCGATCCAAGGTGACCGGTACCGTTCGGGGCACCGCACAGGCCATCCACGACATGGCCAAGGTCCTGTCCACATGAGTGTCCAACTCCTGCTGTTCGCGAAGGCACCGGTACCCGGGCAGGTCAAGACCCGGCTCTGCCCGCCCGCCACCGGCCGGCAGGCGGCCGCGATCGCCGCGGCGGCACTGGCCGACACCATCGACGTCCTCGACACCACCCCCGCAGTCCGCCGCACCATCGTGCTCAGCGGGCGGTACCCTGCGCCGGCCGGCTGGCACACCGTGAACCAACGCGGCACCGGCCTCGCACAGCGGCTGGTCCACGCTTACGCCGACACCGCCCTACCGAATACAGCCACACTGCTGCTCGGCATGGACACCCCGCAGCTGACCCTCGCGCTGCTGGCAACCGCCGTGCAGGCGCTCCACGACGGCGCCGACGGCGTGCTCGGACCCGCCCACGACGGCGGCTGGTGGACCCTGGGACTGTCCGACCCGGCGCACGCCGCCGCGTTGCGCTGCGTACCGATGTCCACCCCCGACACCGGCCGACACACCCTCGCCGCGCTGGCCGGACAGGGCGTCACCGTCACCCTGCTGCCCCCGCTCCGCGACGTCGACACGGCCGCCGACGCCCACGCCGTCGCCGCGCAGTGCCCCGACAGCCGCTTCGCTGCGGCCGTACGCGCGCACCTGCCAACGCCGGAACCGGCTGCGCCGCCAACCGAGCCCGGCCCGCGGTGACCGCCCCCCAACCGCCCGCCCCACCCGGCACGGCCACCGACAACGCGCCGCCAACCCCGCACCCGCGGTGGCGCCGACCAGTCGAATACGGACTCGCCGCCGCCGGCGCGCTCGCGACCGGGGCGACCCTCGCCGTACTCGTAGCCCAGCCCGATGCGGTCGCGCCAGGCCTCACCGGCCCGACCAGGGCGGTCGTCTTCGTCGGCGCCGCCTGGCTGGTCTTCGCCGTCGGGGGGTGGCTGGTGCGCCGGCTCCCGGTCCGCACGGCCACGGTGCTCATCCTGCTCGGCGGCGCCGTGCTGCCGTTGGCGGCCGCAAGCGCGCCGCCCCGCAGCAGCGACGACATGTACCGCTACATCTGGGACGGCCAGGTACAAGCCGCCGGCATCGACCCCTACCGCTACGTCCCGGCCGCACCCGAGCTGACCGGCCTGCGGAACGACTTCCTGTGGCCCCGGCATGCGAACTGGTGCGTCCCGGCTGACGCCGTCGACCCCGACAAGGGCCGTCCGCTCGAGGCAGGCTGCACGGTGATCAACCGGCCGACCGTACACACCATCTACCCGCCGGTCGCGCAGGCGCTCTTCGCGGCCGTGCACGTCGTGTCGCCACCGCGCAGCCGCCAGGTGCCACTGCAGCTGGTGATGGCCGGGTTCGCGCTGGCCACCACGATCCTGCTGCTGACTGGGCTTCGGGCGACGGGGGCCGACCCCCGGTTGGCGGTGTTGTGGGCGTGGTGTCCCACGGTCGCGCTGGAAGCAGGCAACAACGCCCACGTCGACGTCGCCGCCGCGTTCATCACCGGCCTGGCCCTGCTCGTCCTCGCCCTGGGGAACACCCGCCGAGCCAGCACTCTCGGCGGCGCCCTGCTCGGGCTCGCCGTCGCCATCAAGCTCACCCCGCTGCTGATCACCCCCGCCGTGCTGCGCCGTCGCCCGGTCCTCGTCGCCACGGCCACCGCCACCGCGCTCGCCGCGGTCTACCTGCCCCACCTGCTCGCCGTCGGCACCCAAGTGATCGGCTACATCCCCGGGTACCTCACCGAAGAGGGCTACGCCACCGGCGACCGGTTCCCCCTGCTGACCCTGTTCATGCCGACGACCTGGGCCGGGCCGGTCGCCGTCGCCGTCCTCACCGTGGTGGCGCTGCGCTCGGTCCGCACCGCCGACCCGGACCGGCCATGGCTGGCCGCTACCACCATGACCGGCACAGCGCTGCTCGTCGCTGCGCCCAGCTACCCCTGGTACGCACTGCTGCTCGCCCTGCTTGTCGCCCTCGGCGGCCGGACCGAGTGGCTGGCCGTCGCAGCGGCCGCCTACCTCGCCCAGTACGCCCCCAACCTGCACCTCACCACGGCATCCACGCAGCGGATCGGCTATGCCGCCGCGCTCGCCGTCGTAATCGCCGCCGCGCTCCACCGACGCCGGTCGAGGACAGCGCCTACGCCGCGAATACCCGGCGTCGACATGTGAGCACCGCGTCGGCACCCCAGCACCATAAGAGCATGTCTCATTTGGGTTGTTTGACTAGCCTGCGGTAGCAGCTGAGAGCGCAGGCGATGCTGACGAACGCGGCGAAGTGGCTGGCGTGGCGGTCGTAGCGACGCACCAGGCGTCGGTAGCGCCTGCCGGCCTGCCGGGTCCAGGTTCAGGTTTGCCACGTGGACGGGCGGGTAGCCGGCAGGGTCAGGATGGCACGTGTACGAGAGGCAACGGTGGAGTGGCGGACGATCAGGCGAGTCCGGGCGCAGCGTCACCAGGCCGCCGGCCGGCTGGACCGCCGGGACCGTTGCGTCGCGAATTCTGGCGTAGCCCGATCCGCGGTCCCTGGCTGACGTCGGTGTTCGGCCTGGTGCTGCTGGCCGGGGTCACGGTGCTGTTCGTGACGGGCCTGTTGTCCTACGCCGCCTACAACCCCGACCTGGGCAACGACACCACCCCGGACAAAGGGCTGCTGGGCTTCTACCTGTTCGACTGGCCGACGCACCCGGCCTGGCTGTACCGGCTCACCCAAGGCCTGCACGTCACGCTCGGCGTTGTGCTCATTCCGGTACTGCTGGCCAAGCTCTGGTCGGTCATCCCGAAGCTGTTCGACTGGCCGCCCGTTCGCAGCCCCGCACAGGCCCTGGAACGACTGTCGCTGCTACTGCTGGTCGGCGGGGCGATCTTCGAGTTCGTCACGGGCCTGCTCAACATCCAGCTGTTCTACGTCTTCCCCGGCTCCTTCTACAGCCTGCACTTCTACGGCGCCTGGGTCTTCATCGCCGCGTTCGCCGCCCACGTCGCCCTAAAACTCGGCAAGATGACGCGGGCCCTGCGCTCGCGCCGACTCCGCGACGAGCTACGCACCGACCTGGCGCACACCCGGCCCGAGCCCGCCGACCCGGACGGCCTCGTCTCACCCGCACCGGCCGCGCCGACAACCTCGCGGCGCGGTGCGGTAGGGCTGGTCGGCGCCGGCTCCCTGCTGCTGCTCGCGGTGACGGTCGGGCAGAGCCTCGGCGGCTGGGCGCGGTACACGGCGCTGCTAGCCCCCCGCAACCGCAACCCCGGCGACGGACCCAACGGCTTCCAGATCAACAAGACAGCCTCGTCCGTCGCCATCACCGCGACCAATGTGGGCAATGCGTGGCGGCTGATCGTGCGGGGTGGCGACCGTGAGCTCACCCTGACCCGGGAGCAGTTGCTCAAGCTGCCGCAGCACGCCGCCGCACTGCCGATCGCCTGCGTCGAAGGGTGGTCCACCGAGGACCAGCGCTGGAGCGGGGTGCGCCTGGCCGACCTTGCCGACCTCGTCGGCCTGCCCGCCGCGGCGAACGTTCTGGTGGAATCCGTACAGCGGACCGGGCCCTTCCGGTCCGCCGTCCTGCGCGACAACCAGATCCGCGACCCGCGGTCGCTGCTCGCCCTGCGGGTCAACGGCGCGGAACTCTCGCTCGACCACGGCTATCCCGCTCGTGTGATCGTGCCGGCCAACCCTGGTGTGAACAACACCAAGTGGGTGGGCGGACTCACGTTCCGGGCGTGACCATGGCCCGCTTCATCCGCTGGTACGGCGCGAACCCGTTGCACCTGCTCGCCCTCATCTGCGCATTCGCGGTGGCCGGCTATGCGGCCGTGCGACTGTTCGCGGTCCAGCCTATCGGCGTGGCCGTGTGGCTGGTCGGCGCGGCGATCGCGCACGACCTGATCCTGTTCCCGCTGTACGCGGTCGCCGACCGATCGGCCCGGTCGGTGTTGCACCGCCGCGCCGCCGATCTGCGCACGGTCGCCTCAATCAACTACCTTCGCGTACCGACAGTGCTGTCCGGCCTGCTGCTGCTGGTGTGGTTCCCGCTGATCTTCAGGATGGTGCCCGGCTTCGAAACCACCACCGCGCTGTCACAGGACGTCTACCTCGGCCGCTGGTTAGCGATCACTGCCGTGCTGTACGGCGGGGCAGCCCTCGCCTTCGCCCTGTCAATACGCCGGACCCGCCCGGCCGGCGGCGGATAGCGCATACGAAAGACTCATCGAACGCGGTCCATCACTTCGAAGGTCGCCCGCCCATCCACACCGTCCCAGCAGCCGATGCACGGTGGCGTATCCGGCCTCCGCCTCGACCTGCACGCCGTAGCTGGCCGACACCGTACTTCGGCTGCGTACCAACACCGTCTGGCCGCTGGATCCTCCGCAATCTCCGCTGCCCGGCCTGAGTGGATCTTTCCGTTCACCGGGCTGCAGAGCCCTGACCGCGGCGTGCGCGTACGGAACCGCAGCCCCGAACTCGCTCCAAACGTGACGGCCGCGAGGGCCCTCACGTCGCCACGGATTCTATTCTCCGATCTGGTATGCGCGAAGTACTGTCTGCCGCACGCTGTTGCCGTGCGTGTCGGTGGCCGTGGCCCGCAGCGAGGCGTACCCGGTGGCCGGATGGCGGACACTGACTGTCCAGTGGTCGCCGGAGCGGTTGACGCTGGCCGGCTGCCAGGTGCGGCCGTCGTCGTAGGACACGTCAACGGCGAAGGTGGTGACGTTGACGGTGTCGCTGGACTGCCGCTCGACGTATGCCGGGAGGGTGAAGGTCCGGCCGCCTGGCGCCCGGTTGTGCAGGTCGACCGCCGGGTCGAAACGGGCGGTCAGCAGTGGGAGCGAGGTTCCCTCGTTCGCTGCCGAGGAGCGAAACGTCCACTCGGCCGACACTTTCGTCGGCAGCGGCCACCACGCGCTCGCCCTGTTCGCCTCCGCGACCAGCCGGTACGTGGCCGGGTCGGCGGGCACGTCGAACCGCGCCGCGTCGGGCACCGGCTCGGCGCGCACCAGCGTGCCGTCGCGGTAGAGGCTGATTGATCCGGTGTCGGTGCCGTCGTCGGTGTAGGGAACGCGTGGCCGACCGCCGGCGTCGCCGTACATCGGCAGGATGACGTCGATCGCGCCGCTGTCGCGCCATGCCCATGGCCGCGATGCGATCTTGCCCCAGCGGGCGGTGCCGCGAAACGTCGGCCCGGCGACGGCCTTGTTCCAGACGACCTGGTAGGTGCCGCCGGCCGCCAGCCGCAGAGTGTCGGTCAGGCTGTCCCTCGGGCCCTCGTAGTTGTCGGATTCCAGCGTCCAGGTGCCGGGCGTGAAGTATTCGGTGCGTCGCGCCGGCGCCTTCATCGCGACGCTCGGACCGCCGTTCACCGCTGTGCCGAAGTAGTCGGCCTGGGCCGTGACGTAGCGGGAGGACTCGGCCACGTTGTCGTGATAGGAGGTCTGCACGGCGACGAGGTCGCTGGTCCGGGGCCGGTGTACCTGCGCGGTCGTGACCCGACCCGCCACCCCGTACATCAGCTCGTAGCGCACGTCCGACAACGGTCTGTTCACATAGGACACTCCCACCTCTGCGGCTTTGACGAGGTCCGTGAACCGCTGTGCGGTCACCCCGTCGCCGAACAGGGTCGGCAGTGCCGGGCCGGTCGAGCCGCCGGAGTCGTGTGGTGCCGCGACCGCCGCGCCGGAT
This sequence comes from Dactylosporangium sp. NPDC049140, assembly GCF_040648435.1. Lineage (NCBI taxonomy): Bacteria > Bacillati > Actinomycetota > Actinomycetes > Micromonosporales > Micromonosporaceae > Dactylosporangium > Dactylosporangium sp. NPDC049140. The sequence continues at coordinate 6,907 of NZ_JBEZDS010000102.1, forward strand.
GGGTCGTTGAGCACATCCACCATCGCCAGCGTCCCACCGGCCTTCTTGATGGCGGCGATTCGCTGGTACACCTCATCAAAGGTGGTGTCGCTCGGTACCTCGATGACGACGAGCTTGCCGTTGGCGTCGATCTTCGCGAGATCTTCGGGCGTGCCCCGCCCACCCGAGACGGCCACCAGTGTGGCCCGTTGCGCCGGCGGCGGATCGCCCAGCCAGGTGACCGCGACCTCGAACGGGCTCCCGGCACGGGCGACGAGTTCCAGGTCGGGTTCGACGGCGCGCCGTGATTGGGCGAAGGCGAAGGTCGAGGACCCGGTGCCCGCAACGGTGGCCGCATAGGTGTCGTTGAATCGCGGATCCAGCGTCGTCGTCCAGCCGAACGTGCAGCCGCAACCGGTGACCGTGTCCAGCACGGAGACGGCGTAAGTGCCGCCACGCGCCGCCGGGTTGTCCGGGGTGATCGACACCGGCTTGCCGGCCCGGGCGTCGAGCGTCTGCACGGTGTCGCGGTCGAGGCGCAACTCCGGCTGCGAGATGAAGCTGTACGTCGGTTCCTGGCCGGTGCGCGGGGTCTCGATCGTGCCGTGGACGGCGTACCGGCCGGCCGGCAGCCGAAGCTGTCCGGATCCCCAGATCAGCCACCGCTCGCCGTTGTCCAGGCTGATGACGAGGACCTGGGATTCGCCGGCCGGTGAGGCGACGGCGCCATCGCGGTCGGTGAGGTTGACCGTGAGGTCGAACTGGCCGTCGTCGGCGTGCGACCTAATGCCGGCGTCGGCCGGCGGGGTGTAGGGCTTGCCGTTGCGGGTGAAGTGCCCCGCGGTTGCCGGACGGATCCGCCAGGGCGCGCGGACCGCCGGATTCGCGACCTGCCCCGACCGCTGCGGCGCCGGCTGTCCCGCGGTGGGTCGCGCCGTCTGCTGTGCGCTGCTGGGCATCGCCATGAACGCGACCGCCGCCGACGCGGCAACCGTCGCCGCGACCAGCCCCAGGAACGGACCCGACTGCTTCCTGTGCCTACTCAATACACTCTCCTCGATACGCGTGGGGCCGGCCGCGTTCAGCGTCCGGCCCCACGGTCGGTGTGTCGGTAACGGTGTCAGGCGGTCTCGCCGGAACCCTTGACGATCTTGAAGTCGAAGGTGGTCGTCGAGATCGGGCCCGCCGGCCCACCGTCGGTGGCCTTGAGCACGACATCCCGCGTGCCGATCGGGTGCAGGCTGCTCGGGTCGATGATGACCTCCTCGCGGGTGTTGCCCTCGGCGAAACCGACCGCGACACCCTGCCGCCCGGCCAGGTCGACCTGTCCCGGAACCCGGGTCGCGCCGGGCATCAACGCGACCGCGCGATACAGGGCAGCGCGCAGTTGCGGCTTCAGCAGCGGATCGCCCCAGCTCACCAGGTCGCTGATCATGTCGAACGCGGTCTTGTCCGTCGACCACTTCGGGTTGCCCTCGGCCTTCGCCTCCCGGCGGATCGCCTCCAGCAGCTTCGCCGGGTCGGTCGGCAAGCCGTCGAGATACTGCGGCGTCGGATACCGCAGGCTCGGCGCCGTCGGGGCGGGCGTCGTCTCACCCTTGCCGTGCGGGTCCGGATGATCCGTGTCCGAGGTCGTCGGTGGTGCCTTCAGGTCAAACCCGACCTGGGCGGCGAGTGTGGCGTCCTTCGCCGAGGCGGCTCGCCGGTTCAGTCCGTTGGTGCTGATGATCCGCACGACGGCCAGGCCCTTGCTCGGGTCCAGCCATGCCTGGTGCGACTGTTCCTCGAAGACGTTCACGACGCCTTCCTGGAAGGTGTACTGGCCGAGGCTGACCGACCTGGTCTGCCGGTAGACGTACTGGCCAGGCCCCGCGTTGAGCGACGGCTCGGTCTGCACGGTCTGCGCCGCGAGCGTCATCACCAGCTTCGCGTCGGCGGCGTCCCCGATCGCCGCCCGTCCGGTTGCCGAGGTGCCGGCCCTCGCACCGATCGCCGGTGACGGCGTCCGGCCGGGTCCGTCCGCGAACAGCGAGCCCGCACCGAGCAGCACGGCCACCACCACGGCGGTGACGGCGACCGGAATCGCGATCCGCCACGGCCGGCGCCAGGCGGGGCCGGATCGTGACTTGCCGTGTTGCGAGGCGTTGAGCACGATGTGGCGCATCCGGTCGACGGCGGCTCGGTCGGGCACGGCGTGCTGGCGCCGGATACCGGCGAGGACGACCATCTCGGGTCCGTCACGTTCGGACGATTCATGGTTCGACACGGGTCACTCTCCTGACGTCAGTGAATGGGCCGGCATGGCCTCGCGGAGCCGGGCCCGTGCCCGGTGCAGGCGGGAGCGGACCGTGCCGATCGGCAGCCCCAGCGCGGCGGCCAACTCGGCGTAGTCCAGCCCCGACCAGGCGTGCATGAGCAACACGTCACGATGACCGCGCGGCATCTGCGCGAGTGCTCCGGCGATCGCCCGGACAGCCTGCGCGGCGTCGACCCGGTCGCAGGCCCGGTCGGCGATGCCGTCGATCACCCGCCCAGCACCGTCCAACGGGTCAGCCCCGCTGCGGGCCAGCGCCCGCCACCCGCGCTCCTCGGCACGGCGATGGTTACGTAGCAGGTTGGTGGCGATCCCGAACAGCCAAGGCCGGGCCGTCGTCGCCCCCGGATCAAACCGGTGCCGACGCTCCAACGCGGTCAGAAACGTCTCCGCCACCACGTCTTCGGCGAGGTCCGGACCGACTCGGCGCGCGCAGTACCCGTACAACAGCCGCGAATAACGATCGAAGAGCCGGCCGAACCCGTCCGGCCTGCCCGCCAAAACCTCGGCATCGCTCGGCTCTGGCGCGCTGCACTCGACGTCGGTTTGCCTGATGCTCGTCACCACCTCGTGACTCGCGGCTCGCGGCGGCCGGCCGCCGCGGTCTGACGACCACGGCGGCGGTCGCGTGGCGCTGAGCTCTGATCTCGTCATGTTTCCTGGTTGTCCGCACGGCGAGATTGAGTTCCCGACGGGCGGTAATTCATTGCCGGGCTTCGCCGTGCTGACCGGCGCCGGCCTGCTGGCGCGCTGGCTGATGCCAGGTCAGGGCGCGTCAGCGCTGGCCCTGATGCGTAGCGGCAGACGGTCGGGCTCCGTTGCATTGAGCGTTGGCATGATCGAGGCACGCTTGACCGGTGAAGCTGCCGACCCTTCGTCGCCCGTGGCTGCCTCCGAAGTCGGCGTTCGCCGGGTTCCGGTTCCCATCGGAGGTGATCGTGGTGGCCGTGTGCTGGTACCTGCACTATGGCTTGTCGGGCGGTGTTGCGTTGTCTGATCGCGCGACATGCTGACGTGCGGTCAGGATCCTTCGGTCAGATCGCGCGGGTGAGTTCGGCGAACGCGGCAGAGACTCGGCGGCCGGGTGGGTGTCGAGTCCGAGTTCGTGTGTCCGCGGCGCAGATTCTGCCTGAAGGCATGCCCAGCGATGATCACTTGTGCGGCTCGGTCCGTCCGCGGGCCGCGCATCGGTCTGAGTCGGTGTTTGAGCTGGCTGTGGTCGGCCTCGATCCGGTTGTTGGCGTGGCGTTCGACGCGATGCCACGCCGACGGAACGAGCTCGTCGAGCACAGCTGGGCAGATCGGGGCGGCGTGAACAGCCAATGCAACAGACCCGGGCGTCGCTACCGACGCCAAGATGGGGACGTTGTCCCCATCTTGGCTGTCAATTTGTACGCGGCATTGCACCGCTCTTGTTAGCTGTTCACCGCTGGGCTGCCCTGGCGCTTGTCGCTGCTAGCGGCCACGGCGGTGGTCTTGCCGGGAAGAAATGCCAGCACGACGACGGCACCGACCACCGCGACCGCGGCAGAGCCGACGGCGCTGACGTGCATCGCGTGGATGAAGGCGTCAGTTGCTGGCTGTACCAGCGCTCGTCCGGCTGGTCCGAGCTTCTGGGCGACGGCCAGGGTCGCTTGGACGGACTCGCCGGCGGAGTGCCGGTCGGCGGGAGGCAGTGCGCCCAGGTGGTCTTCGATGCCGCTGCGGTAGGTGGTTGACAGCAGCGATCCCAGCACGGCCACTCCGATGGCCCCGCCCACCTGACGGAACGTGTTGTTGACCGCAGAACCGGAGCCGGCCTTTTCTCGCGGCAGCGACGACATGATCATGACAGTGGCCGGCGGCATCACGTGCGCCATGCCCGTACCCATCAGGAAGAACAGCACCTCGAGCACCCAGATGGGTGTGTCCTGGTCGAGCAGCAGGAAGCCGGCGAAGGCCACGGCGGTCAGGAGGAAGCCGGCGGCGCATACGGCTCGGGCGCCGAAGCGGTTGACGACCAGCCGGGCGCGCGGGGCGAAGAACATCTGGGCGACGGCCAGCGGGAGCACGAGCAGACCGGACTGCAGGACGTTGTAGCCGCGCACGCTCTGGTTGTAGAAAACGCTGAAGAACGTGACTCCCATGAGGGCGAAGAAGACCAGGCCGATGGCGGCGACGGACGCGGAGAACCGGCGGTTGCGGAAGTAGGTGACGTCGAGGGCCGGATGGTCGCTGCGGGCCTCGTACACGACGAAGCCGGCGAGGAACGCCAGGCCGCCGAGGAGCGGCGCCCAGGACTCGGGCCGGGCGAAGTCGCCGAGCTGGCCGCCCTTGATGATGCCGTAGACCAGCAGCGCCAGGCCGACGATCGACAGCAGTACGCCGAATGGGTCGAGCCGGCCGGGCCGGGGGTCTTTGGAGTCGGGGACGATCGCCACCATCGCGGCCATCGCGACGATCACGATCGGCACATTGACCAGGAAGACCGAGCCCCACCAGAAATGCTGCAGCAGGATGCCGCCGGCGATGGGGCCGATGGCGATGGCGAAACCGACCACACCGGTCCAGATGCCGATGGCCTTGGGCTGCTCGTCGCGCTCGAAGACGTTCATGATGATCGCGAGGGTGGCGGGCAGGATGAAGGCGCCGCCGAAGCCCATCACGGCGCGGAAGGCGATGAGCTGCCCGGACGAGTGCGACAGCGCGGACAGCACAGACCCCGCGCCGAATACCAGCATGCCGAACAGCAGCACCTTCTTGCGACCGAGCCGGTCACCGAGCAGGCCGGCGGTGAACAGCAGCCCGGCGAAGACCAGGGTGTAGGAGTTGATCGCCCACTCCAACTGGCTCTGGGTGGAGCCGAGTCCAGTGGGAGCGGGTTGGGCGATGGTTTTCATCGCCACGTTGAGGATCGAGTTGTCCAGCATTACCACCAGCAGGCTGCACATGAGCACGCCGAGGATGGCCCAGCGTCGGCGGCGGACCGCCTCGGTGACGCTTTGGCGCGGTGACGCCGCGGTTGTGGACGAGGTGGAAATGGGCGGTGACGACACGGGGATCTCCAATGTTGTCGGCAGTTTGCGATGTGCCAGGTGGTGGCCTCAACCTGTGAATGCCGACCCGATAGATGTCGCTTGCAATCTAACCTGGCCTACGTTAGATTTCAAGTGACATCCAAACTAGGAGAGTGATCCAGTGGGCCGCGTGTCCCGTCTGCAAGCACAGGCGAACCGGCAGCGCGTCATTGCCGTCGCCGCCCGGATGTTCCGCGAGCAAGGCACCGCGGTCAGCCTGGCCGATGTCATGAAGGCGGCCGGCCTCACCCATGGCGGGTTCTACAAGCAGTTCGCCTCCAAGGAGGACCTGGTCGACGAGGCCACCGCATACGCCTTCAACGGGCCGGCGACATACTCCGCGGAGACGTCCGCGGAACCCGCGGAGGAGCCCGAGGCCGCCCGTCGGATAATGATTGAGCGCTACCTGTCGGTCTGGCATCGTGACCACGCAGGGCAGGGCTGCCCCGTTTCCGGATTCGCCGCGGACCTGGGGCGCGAGCCAGGCATTCCCGATCACGCTCGCGAGATCTACAGCCACGGCGTACGCAACCTTGCCGCTCGGCTGGCTTCCGGCGGCGACGACGGCCTCGCCCAACTCTGCACGCTGGTCGGCGCCCTCGCCCTCGCCCGCGCCACGCGAGGCAACCCACTCTCCGAAGAACTCCTGCAAGCTGCGCGGACCGCTCTTACCGAACGCGACACCGGGCAGGCCAGGACCTAGTCGGCGGATGCAGCGTTGTCAGCTCGAACCGACCGGATCGCGCGGGGCGCTGTTCAGATGAAGCACACCCGAAGCTCGTCAACGACCGGCAGAGCACCTTCCGAGCCCACCTCAGCGAACGACCGCCCACGGCGAACAAGTACCGCCTGCTCCAGTGCCGCCAGTCGGGCGTCGCCCGTCGGGGCCTCAAACGCGGCGGCCCTCACGGCGCACCGACAACCACGGGCAACAATGAACAAGGAACCGACACTCGGAGCGGCCCGAATCCAGCACGGCACGACGAGTTCGTGTCGAGGATCCGGCAGGAATCCCGGAACCCGTCCACCTCCACACGGTAAAGATCAACTGCAAACTCGGGCGCCGCCGTGGCTCCGAAATGCCGGTTTCCCACGACCGCCGCCCAGGCGCCGGCACCATGCGCCGCGCCGAGGGTCTGTTGCGTTGAGCGTTCGCCTGGTCAGGCAGGCTTGGGCGGGTGAAGGTCTCGAACCGTCTGCGGGCGGCCTTACCGCCGCGGTCGGCGTTCGCTGGGTTCCGGTTTCCGCCGGTGGCGATCGTGGTCGCGGGCCGCTGGTACCTGCGGGTACGTCTACCGCGCCGTCGACCAGTACGGCCAGGTCATCGACGTGCTCGTCTCAGTCCGGCGCGACGGCGCCGCGGCCCGCCGGTTCTTCCGGCGCGCGTTGCCCGTGCTGAAGGTGACACCGGCCGCTCGGTGGTGCACTTCGAGTTCACCGACGTGCCGGAAGGTGACACCGAGCGAGGTCGTCACCGACGCCGCCCAGGTATCCCGGCCGTGCTCGACAAGCTGTCGCCGTCGGCGTGGCACCACGTCGAGCGCTACGCCAACAACCCGATCGAG